>JAOPUT010000398.1 GCA_025963385.1 Mycobacterium sp. | reverse complement strand
ATTGGTCGATCGCCGGTGGGCTGGACCTCACCGACCGTCCCACCGTGGCACGCACGCTGCAGGATCTCGTCACCTCCGGCGTGTTGTCCTGTTATCGCGGGGGCACCGAAACGGTGTGGGGCATTGGCACCGACCAGCATCTCATCGCCGCGGTGTACCGCAACAGCGCCACCCACGTGCTGGTTCTGCGGGCCATCGCCGAACTGGCGTTGCTGGCGTTCGTCGCGACACCGGACGCGGACAACAGGACGGCATGGGACGCCGCGCTGGCCTTGCGCGAACTGCTGAAGTTCGACTTCTTCTTTCCCGGACGTGATGAGTTCGCCACTGAATTGTGGAGTGAGTTCGCGATCATGACCGGCGTTGGGCACGACAGCGAGGCGCCGTTGGACGTCGTCGAAGTCTCGCGGTGTCTGCAGAACAGTGATCTGTTGGTAGCGCAGTTGGTCCTGCGGCCGTTCGTGGATGCCTACCGTGTCGTGGCCGAGGAACTGACCGCCGCCGGCGACGCAGCGGTGGACGAGCAACAGCTGTTGGTGGGATGTCTGCGCTTGGGTCGTCAGTGGTCACTGCAGCATCGGATCACCGAAGAGTCGGTGTCAGGTGAGATGTTCGGCACGGGGGCGAAGATGGCGCGTCACCGCGGGCTGCTGGAGGCAGGGCCAGATGTATATCAACGACGTAAGGAGCTCGTAGCCGAGCTCGACGACCAGCTTCGATCGATTGATCACCTTGCGCGATTGTGCCCTACTGCGTAGTCGCTCGCGCTCATTTGGTATAAAGGTATGACCAAAATATCGGTGTCATGCGGGATGTGGCGATGATCGAGTTCACCCCGGCCAGCCAGGACCTGCGGACCTCCGTCGAGGGGGAAACGTCCCTTCTTGCCGGGGCCAGTTCGTTCTTGACCGCGCTGGGCGGATTGCTGCTGACCGTGATTGGTTTGGCGGCCGACAGCACCAGTGCGACGATTGCCGGGATTGCCTTGGGCATCACTGGATCCCCGCTCGTCTTTCTCCTGTCTCGGACGCGGAGGGGGTGGGTACCGACGTCGCGTGTTCGGGGTTCACGTCGTCGGTTTGGGTGGTTGCTCGACTGTAGAGGTGCACCCCCGTCGCAACGCTTGAGCGCGGCGCCACGGTAGCCTCCATGGACTTCCACTCCGCGTCTGAAACCCGTGAGGGTGGTTGGGCCGTAACGGATTTGGTTGCGCGGCACCGTCCCAAAATTGACGTCGCAGTCAATGGTTCCTCGGGCGGGCGGGCACCCCGACCGCAACGTCAGCACGACGCACGGCGCCGAGAACCACGGGGCGCTCGCGGAGGATGCGTCACGGCGCTCAGACGTTTGCCCCAAGCGGATTTCGTGGAATCCCCGAGAAAGCCGAGATGTGTTGCTGAGAGCACCTCGACATAGCCCACAAGGGGCAGATTTATCCCCCTTGATGGGGCAGCCAACCCATGACGCGGATGGATACCGTTCCGTCCATGCCATGTGTCGAGGGTGACCAGCGCCCGCACGAGTACTGGGGTGACGCGCCCTGCTGCGCTTCGATACCCATCGGGGTGCACGACGCGTCGCGCCGGGGGGTGGCGGCATGACAACGGCGTCGGTCGTCACCAAACCCGCGCGGGCTGTCGGCGGATTCTTCGCCATGTCGCTCGACACATTCGTCGCAATCTTCAAGCCGCCCTTTGCCTGGCGCGAATACGTCCTGCAGTCGTGGTTCGTCGCACGCGTGTCCGTGGTGCCCGCCTTAATGCTGACGATGCCTTATTCGGTGCTTTTGGTCTTCACCTTCAACATCTTGCTCAAGGAGTTCGGCGCGTCAGACTTCTCTGGCACGGGCGCCGCAATCGGAACGGTGAACCAGATCGGCCCCATCGTGACCGTGCTCGTCGTGTCCGGTGCTGGCTCCACTGCGATGTGCGCGGATCTTGGGGCACGGACTATCCGTGATGAGCTCGATGCGTTAAGGGTGATGGGAATCGATCCGGTGCAGGCGCTGGTGGTCCCGCGGGTACTCGCGGCGACCACGGTAGCGCTGGCGTTGTCGGCGAGCGTGATCATCGTCGGTCTGGCTGGCGCATTCGTGTTCTGCGTGTTCGTGCAGAGTGTGTCCCCGGGCGCATTCATCACCGGCCTGACCTTGCTCACCGGGATGGGAGACGTCGTCGTGTCGCTGCTGAAGGCGACGCTCTTCGGCCTGGCCGCGGGGTTAATTGCCTGCTACAAGGGCATTTCGGTCGGTGGTGGGCCCGCTGGCGTCGGCAACGCCGTCAACGAAACGGTGGTCTTCACCTTCATGGTCCTGTTCGCCATCAACGCCGTCGTGACCGCCGTCGGCATCCAGTTCACGGTGTAGTGAGGCCAAGATGAGTCAGACCGTGACCCACGCGGTGCCCAGTCGCGCACACGCACGTCTGCACCGAGTCACCGGCGGTTTCGCCGACGGCTGGGACCGCATCGGCGCCCAGACGCATTTCTACGCCAAGACTTTGGCCGCAATCCCCGACGCGGTCATGAACTACCGCACGGAGTTGTTGCGGCTGATCGCCCAAATGGGTTTGGGGACAGGCGCACTGGCCATCGTCGGGGGAACCGTCGCCATCGTCGGCTTTCTGACCATGACCACTGGTGCCCTGGTCGCGATCCAGGGCTACAACCAACTCGCCTCCGTCGGATTCGAGGCGTTGACCGGTTTCGCGTCGGCGTTCTTCAACGTCCGACTAATCGTGCCGGGCACCACCTCGGTGGCGTTGGCGGCCACGATTGGCGCCGGGGCCACCGCGCAGATCGGCGCGATGCGCATCAATGAGGAGATCGACGCGCTCGAGGTCATTGGCATCCGCAGTGTCACCTATCTGGCCGCGACGAGGGTCATCGCCGGAGTAATCGTGGTGATCCCGCTGTATTGCATCGCGGTCATGATGGCCTTCCTCGCCGCCAGGCTGGGCACGGTGGTGCTCTACGGGCAGGGCTCGGGTGTCTATGACCACTACTTCAATACCTTCCTGATCCCCTCGGATCTGATCTGGTCGTTCTTTCAGTCCGTGGCGATGACCGTCGTCATCATGCTGGTGCACACCTTCTACGGCTTCACCGCCAGCGGCGGCCCCGCCGGTGTCGGCGAGGCCGTCGGCCGCGCCGTGCGCACCTCGATGGTGGTCGCCTCCGTCGAGATCGTGATGATCTCGCTGGCCGTCTACGGCCAGACCGGCAACTTCAACCTGGCGGGCTGACCATGGACCCCCGCCCCGGCGA
>JAOPUT010000110.1 GCA_025963385.1 Mycobacterium sp. | reverse complement strand
GGGCGAACCTCGCCGCCAGCTCGGCCGCGTCGCAGCGGGCAAGCTCGGCGGCCGTCACCGGGTCGGGGTCGTGGGCGATCCAGTCCTGCGGGTTCATCGCTACAGTCGTGCGACCACGTCGGCCAGCAATGCACCCATCCGGGCCGCCGACGCGGCGCCTGTCTCGAGCACCTCGACGTGGCTGAGCGGCTCCCCGGTGATGCCCGCGGCCATGTTGGTGACCAGCGACACCCCGAGCACCTCGGCACCGGCGGCCCGCGCCGCGATGGTCTCGTGGACGGTCGACATGCCGACCAGGTCGGCGCCCAGCGTGCGCAGCATCCGGATCTCGGCAGGCGTCTCGTAGTGCGGACCGGGGAGCCCGGCGTAGACGCCCTCGGCCAGCGTCGGATCGACCTCGCGGGCCAGCGTGCGCAGTCGCGGTGCGTACGCGTCGACCAGGTCGACGAATTGGCTGCCCACCAGCGGCGAGCGGGCCGTCAGGTTGAGGTGGTCGCTGATGAGCACGGGCTGGCCAACCTCATGCTCCTCGCGCAGCCCTCCCGCGGCGTTGGTCAGCACCACCGTGCGCGCCCCCGCCGCACAGGCCGTGCGCACGGGATGGACGACGTGGCGCAGATCGTGTCCCTCGTAGGCGTGAATCCTGCCGAGCAGCACCAACACTCGCTTGCCGCCGACTGGGACGAGCAGGGCCTGACCGCCGTGGCCCGCGGCGGACGGTGGGGTGAAACCCGGGAGCTCGGCCATGGGCACGACGGCGTCCGGTTCACCGAGTTCGGCGGCGGCAGGAGCCCACCCCGAACCGAGGACGACGGCAACGTCGAATGACTCGACGCCGGTGCGGGAGCGCAGGGCCGCAGCGGCTTCGTCGGCCATCGTCTGGGGTTCCGTCACACCTGGACCTTACGACCCCCTGAGATGGCGGTCACGGCGAAGAAGTGCGAGTGGCCAACGCCGTGAGCGCCGTCTCAACGCATCTAGCTCGATGAGCGCTCGCGCGAAGGCCAAAGCCAACGGTGAGATACTGCTTCGATGCCAACCGCCACCGCCTCGACGACGGTCGAGGACGTAGTCCAGCGACGCCGTGGCGACCTCATCGAGCTGTCACATTCGATTCACGCCGAGCCCGAGCTGGCCTTCGCCGAATACCGTAGCTGCGCGAAGACGCAGGCGTTGGTCGCCGAGCGCGGATTCACGATCACCGCAGCACCCGCAGGCCTCGACACCGCCTTCCGCGCCGACTTCGGGAGCGGTTCCCTGGTCATCGGCATCTGCGCGGAGTACGACGCGCTGCCGGGCATCGGTCACGCGTGCGGGCACAACATCATCGCGTCGTCGGCGGTCGGGACGGCGCTGGCACTCGCGGAGGTCGCCGACGAGCTGGACCTGACGGTCGTCCTGCTCGGCACGCCCGCGGAGGAGGCAGGCGGAGGCAAGGCACTCCTGCTCGAGGCGGGCACGTTCGACGACATCGCGGCCACGGTGATGCTGCACGCCGGGCCGCTCGACATCGCCAGGGCGCGGTCGCTCGCGCTGTCGCAGGTGGCCGTGGAGTACATCGGCCGTGAGGCGCATGCCGCCGTCGCGCCGTACCTCGGGCTCAACGCCTCCGACGCCATCACCGTGGCCCAGGTAGCGATCGGCCTACTGCGCCAACAGTTCGCGCCCGGCCAGATGGCGCACGGCATCGTCACCGTCGGTGGTCAGGCCACCAATGTCATCCCCGCTCGCACGCAGATGGAGTACACGATGCGCGCCAACGACTCCGGATCGCTACGCGAGCTGGAGGGCCGGATGTCGGACTGTTTCCTGGCGGGTGCGGTCGCCACCGGCTGCGGCCACACGGTCGAACCCACCGAGCCGTCCTACCTCGAACTAACGCCCGATCAGTGGCTCGCCGACGTGTTCCGCGCCGAGATGGTGAGGCTCGGCCGGACGCCCGTCGGCGCCGAGATCGAGGCCGCGCTGCCCCTGGGAAGCACCGACATGGGCAACGTCACACACGTCATGCCCGGCATCCATCCGATCGTCGGCATCGATGCCGAGGGCGCATCGATCCACCAGCCTGGGTTCGCCGCCGCTGCGGCGGGGCCCAGCGCCGACCAAGCCGTCATCGAAGGAGCCGTCATGCTGGCCCGCACCGTCGTCGAGCTCGCCGAGACACCCGCCGAACGGGACAGGGTGCTGCGGCTCAAGGCGGAGCGCGCATGACCATCTCGGAGTCGACGGAGGCGTGGCTCGCGGCGCACTACGACGAGCTCGTCGGGTGGCGTCGGCACATCCACCAGCATCCCGAGCTGGGGCGTCAGGAATTCGAGACCACGCAGTTCGTGGCGTCGCGCCTGGCCGATGCAGGTCTGAACCCCAAGGTGCTGCTCGGCGGGACGGGGTTGACGTGTGACTTCGGGCCCGAGCATGGGCCGCGGATCGCGCTGCGTGCCGACATGGACGCACTGCCTATGGCCGAGCGGACGGGGTCGTCGTACTCGTCGGTGGTGCCCAACGTCGCGCACGCGTGTGGCCATGACGGGCACACGGCGGTGTTGCTCGGAACGGGCCTGGCACTTGCGTCGGTCCCCGAACTTCCCGTCGGCGTGCGCCTGCTGTTCCAGCCCGCCGAGGAGCTGATGCCCGGCGGCGCCATCGACGCGATCGCTGCGGGGGCGCTGAACGGGGTGTCGCGAATCTTCGCGCTGCACTGTGACCCGCGGCTAGAGGTCGGCAAGGTCGCCATCCGGCCGGGACCGATCACCTCGGCCGCCGACCAGGTCGAGATCACGCTGCACTCTCCGGGTGGGCATACGTCGCGACCGCACCTGACCGGTGATCTGGTCTACGCGCTGGGCACGTTGATCACCGGCGTCCCCGGCGTGCTGTCGCGGCGCGTCGACCCCCGCAACAGCACCGTCATGGTGTGGGGTGCGGTCAATGCGGGCGTCGCCGCGAACGCCATCCCGCAGGCGGGATCCGTCGCAGGCACCATCCGCACCGCCAGTCGCGAGGCCTGGGTCGCGATGGAAGGCCTTGTCCGCGAGATCGTTTCGTCGCTGCTGGCCCCGCTTCAGGTGGAGTACAGCGTGCACTACCGGCGCGGTGTGCCCCCGGTGGTCAACGAGGAGACCTCGACGCGCATCTTCACCCACGCGATCGAGGCGATCGGTCCTGACGTCCTAACCGACACCCGCCAGTCCGGCGGCGGTGAGGACTTCTCCTGGTATCTCGAGGACGTCCCCGGCGCGATGGCACGGCTCGGCGTGTGGCCCGGCCACGGCCCGCAGTTGGATCTGCACCAGCCGACGTTCGATCTGGACGAGCGCGCGCTGGGCGTGGGGGTGCGGGTGTTCACGAACATCATCGAGCAGAGCGCAGGGATTTAGGGCTCCGCTCTGCGGTGAGGGCGGCGACACGCGGTCGCCACTCGCACATCTGCGCCGTAGACGCAGAGTCGGCGCTTGAGAACTAGGTGCCGGGGCCGACGTTGCTTGCGGGGCGGGTGCGCAGGTCGTGGACGTACTCCTCGGGAGCGCCCGCGATCTCGGCGGCCTCGGCCATCACCCCGAGGTAGCGGGCCGACGGAATGCCGCCCTCCCACGCGTCGACGACGTAGAGCCAGGCGAGTACCGGATCGGTGTCGGTGTCGGAGGTCTCGCGGTGCACCCGGCAGCGGATCTTCTTGTGGAAGCCGAGTTCGGAACCCTCCCAGCGGTCGAGGTTCTCCTCGTCCTCCTTCGTCATGTCGTACAGCACGACGAACACCTTCGACAGCGGATCCTCGACGAGGGTCGCCAGCGCGCCCTCCCAAGCGAGGTCGGCGCCGCCGAAGGTCAGACGCCAACCATGCAGCCACCCCGTCCCCGCCATCGGCGAGTGGGGGGCGCGCAGCAGCATTTGCTCCGGATGCATGTTCGACCCGTAAGCGGCGTAGAGCGGCACGGGGGTCAGCCTAAGGGGTGGAGTGGAGACGAGGCGGGCAACCACCGGGTTGAGTTGCACACAGCAGACTAGGTTGGGTCCGTGGCAACCCGCATCGTGATCATCGGCGGCGGCCCCGCCGGGTATGAGGCCGCACTTGTCGCGGCGGCCCGTGGGCCCGACATCGCGCAGGTCACCGTCATCGACTCGGACGGTATCGGCGGCGCTTGCGTGCTCTGGGACTGTGTGCCGTCCAAGACGTTCATCGCGTCGACCGGGGTGCGCACCGAGCTGCGGCGCGCCTACGGGCTCGGCTTCGACATCAAGATCGAAGACGCCAAGATCTCGCTGCCGCAGATCCACAACCGAGTGAAGACCCTGGCGCGGTCGCAGTCCGCCGACATCGGGTCCAGCCTCCTGCGCGAGGGGGTCACGATCGTGCACGGCCGCGGTGAGCTGGTCGACGACGTCCCCGGCATGGCGCACCACCGCGTGAGGGTCACCACACCCGACGGCAAGATCGGCGTGCTCAAGGCCGACGTCGTGTTGATCGCCACCGGGGCCCGCCCGCGGGTGCTCCCGAATGCCGTGCCCGACGGCGAGCGGATCCTGAACTGGCGCCAGCTCTACGACCTCACCGAGCTACCCGAACATCTCATCATCGTCGGCTCCGGCGTCACGGGCGCCGAGTTCTGCAACGCCTACACCGAGCTCGGCGTCCAGGTCACCGTGGTCGCCAGCCGGGACCAGATCCTGCCGCACGAGGATTCCGACGCTGCCGCGGTGCTGGAGGAGACCTTCGCCGAACGCGGCGTGAAGCTGGTCAAGAATGCGCGTGCGGACTCGGTCACCCGCACGCCCGACGGGGTGGTCGTCGCCATGGCCGACGGTCGCAAGGTCGTCGGCAGCCACGCCCTGATGACCGTCGGATCGGTACCCAACACCGAAGGCCTCGGCCTGGAGAAGGTGGGCATCGAGTTGAGCTCCGGCAATTACCTTTCGGTGGATCGTGTTTCGCGAACCGAGGCGGCTGGCATCTACGCGGCGGGAGACTGCACGGGCCTGCTTCCGTTGGCCTCCGTGGCAGCCATGCAGGGCCGCATCGCGATGTACCACGCGCTCGGCGAGGGAGTGTCACCCATTCGGCTGCGCACCGTCGCCGCCGCTGTCTTCACCCGTCCCGAGATCGCCGCGGTCGGCGTGCCGCAGACCGCGATCGACAGCGGGGCGGTGCCCGCCCGCACGCTGATGCTGCCGCTGACCACCAACGCCAGGGCAAAGATGTCGCTGCTGCGCCGCGGCTTCGTCAAGATCTTCTGCCGCCCGGCGACCGGCGTCGTCATCGGTGGCGTCGTCGTCGCGCCGATCGCGTCCGAACTGATCCTGCCGATCGCGCTCGCCGTGCAGAACCGGATCTCGGTGACGGACCTCGCGCAGACACTGTCGGTGTACCCGTCGCTGTCGGGTTCGACGGTCGAGGCCGCCAGGCGCCTCATGGCTCACGACGATCTGGACTGAAGCCACGTAGGCTCGAACCCGTACGCCTACCGATCAGTAACAAGAGGAGCCACCGGCGTGAGTGACCCGATCCCCGGTCCTGGCAACGGGCAGACCCTTCTTGGCCCCGAGTGGCGCGAACAGGCGTGGGAACGCCTCGGCAGCGAGCAGTTCGACGTGGTGGTCATCGGAGGTGGCGTCGTCGGAGCCGGGGCCGCGCTCGATGCGGCCACCCGCGGCCTGAAGGTCGCCCTCGTCGAGGCCCGCGACTTCGCATCGGGCACGTCGAGTCGGTCCTCGAAGATGTTCCACGGCGGCCTCCGCTACCTCGAGCAGCTCGAGTTCGGTCTCGTCCGCGAGGCACTGCACGAGCGCGAGCTGTCCCTGACGACGCTGGCGCCGCACCTCGTCAAGCCGCTGCCGTTCCTGTTCCCGCTCACCAAGCGGCTGTGGGAGCGGCCATACGTGGCGGCGGGCATCTTCCTCTACGACCAACTGGGCGGCGCGAAGTCCGTCCCACCGCAGAAGCACTTCCTCAAGGCGGGCGCGTTGCGGCTGGCACCGGGCCTGAAGCGCGACTCGCTGATCGGCGGCATCCGCTACTACGACACCGTGGTCGACGACGCCAGGCACACCATGACCGTGGCGCGCACCGCGGCGCACTACGGCGCGGTGGTACGTACCTCGACACAAGTCGTCGCCCTGTTGCGCGAAGGCGACCGCGTAACGGGCGTGCGGGTGCGCGACTCGGAGAACGGCGCCACCACCGACGTCCGCGGTCACGTGGTCGTCAACGCCACCGGTGTGTGGACCGATGAGATCCAGGCGTTGTCGAAGGAGCGCGGTCGTTTTCGGGTGCGGGCGTCGAAGGGCGTTCACATCGTGGTGCCGCGCGATCGCATCGTCAGCGAGGTGGCGATCATCCTGCGTACCGAGAAGTCGGTTCTCTTCATCATTCCGTGGGGCACGCACTGGATCATCGGCACCACCGACACGGACTGGAATCTGGACCTCGCGCACCCGGCCGCCACGAAGGCCGACATCGACTACCTCCTCGGTCACGTCAACACCGTGCTGGCCACGCCGTTGACACACGAGGACATCGACGGTGTGTACGCAGGCCTGCGGCCGCTGCTCGCCGGCGAGAGCGAGGAGACCTCCAAGCTGTCCCGCGAGCACGCCGTGGCGACCGCGTCGCCGGGTCTGGTCGCCATCGCGGGCGGGAAGTACACCACCTACCGGGTGATGGGTGAGGACGCCATCGACGCGGCCAGCCAGTTCGTTCCCACCAGGGTGGCGCCGTCCATCACGGAGAAGGTGCCGCTCATGGGCGCCGACGGGTACTTCGCCTTGATCAATCAGACAGAACACGTTGGGGCGCACTACAACCTGCACCCGTATCGGGTGCGGCATCTGCTGGACCGCTACGGGTCGCTCATCGGCGAGGTGCTCGCGATGGCCGAGGGCCGCCCCGACTTGTTGACGCCCATCACCGAAGCGCCGGTCTACCTCAAGGTCGAGGCCTGGTATGCCGCGGCAGCCGAGGGCGCGTTGCACCTCGAGGACATCCTGGCCCGCCGGATGCGGATCTCCATCGAGTACCCCCACCGCGGTGTCGACTGCGCTCGCGAGGTGGCCGAAGTCGTTGCCCCCGTGCTGGGTTGGAGCCCCGAGGACGTCGACCGCGAGGTCGATACCTACCGGGCGCGTGTCGAAGCCGAGGTGCTGTCGCAGACTCAGCCCGACGACGGGTCCGCCGATGCCTTGCGTGCGGCGGCCCCCGAGGCGCGTGCCGAGATCCTCGAGCCGGTGCCCTTGACGTGAAACGCCCCGTGCCGCTGCCCGTGCGTGACGGCGTCGGACCGACGCGGGTGCGGCTGCGCGGCGGTGCGGTACTGGTCGAGTTGGCGGATCGGTTCGGCCCCGAAGCTGGCGCCAAAGTGCTTGCCGGAGAGGTCTTCTGCGCAGACGGCGCCGTGGTCGAGGCATCGACGGTGCTAGCCCCGAACTCGGATGTCTATCTTTACCGTGACCTGCCCGACGAGATACCCGTACCGTTCGACATCCCCCTGCTGTACCGCGACGAGAACGTCGTCGTCGTCGACAAGCCGCACTTCCTAGCCACCATGCCGCGTGGTGGTCACGTCGTACAGACGGCGCTGGTGAGGCTCAGACGCTCGCTCGACCTACCGGAGCTCTCGCCGGCGCACCGGTTGGACCGGTTGACGGCGGGCGTGCTTCTGTTCACCGCGCGCCGTGAGGTGCGCGGCGCCTACCAGACGCTGTTCGTGCGGGGCGAGGTGCGCAAGACCTACCTGGCCCACGCCGCCGTCGACCGGAACCTCGAGCTGCCGCAGGTGGTACGCAGCCGAATCATCAAGCAGCGCAGTCGGTTGCAAGCGTTCGAGGAATCGGGGGAGCCCAACTCCGAAACGCTTGTCGAGCTGCTGTCGGCGGACGGGCTGTACCAGCTGACGCCGAGGACCGGTCGCACGCACCAACTGCGGGTGCACATGGCGTCGCTGGGTGTGCCGATCACCGGTGATCCCCTGTACCCGAACGTCGTCGACGTCGCGCCCGACGACTTCTCGTGTCCGCTGCGATTGCTGGCGCAGCGGCTGGAGTTCGACGACCCGGTGACGGGACAGCGACACGACTTCGTCAGCCAGCGGGCGCCCTGACCCAGACCGTCCGCCGCCTCGACAGCCGTTCGGGGAAGCCCGAGGTTGCTGCCGACGGCAACGTGATCTACTGGCGGCGTGGATCGCACGACATTCGACGCCCTGTTCGACATGACCGGCCGTACCGTGATCGTGACGGGAGGCACCCGTGGCATCGGGCTCGCGCTGGCGGAGGGCTTCGTGCTCGCCGGTGCCAACGTCGTCGTCGCCAGCCGCAAGGCCGAGGCCTGCGAGCGCGCCGCCCAACATCTGCGCGGACTCGGCGGGCAGGCCATCGGCGTGCCTGCCCACGCGGGCAGCCTCGATGACCTCGACGTTCTGGTGGACCGCACGGTGGCCGAGTTCGGTGGCATCGACGTAGTGGTCAACAACGCCGCCAACGCCCTGGCTCAGCCGCTCGGCGAGATCTCGGCCGAGGCCCTGGCCAAGTCGTACGAGGTGAACCTGCGCGGCCCGGTTTTCCTGGTGCAGAAGGCTTTACCGCACCTGAAGGCAAGCTCGGCGGCCGCGGTGTTGAACATGGTGTCGGTCGGTGCATTCAACTTCGCTCCCGCGCTGTCGATATACGCCTCGGGCAAGTCGGCACTGATGTCCTTCACCCGATCCATGGCGGCGGAATTCGTCGGATCCGGTATCCGGGTGAACGCCATGGCGCCGGGGCCCGTCGACACGGACATGATGCGCAACAACCCGCAGGCGGCCATCGACGGCATGATCGCCGGAACGTTGATGAAGCGACTGGCGTCGCCCGACGAGATGGTCGGCGCGGCGCTGCTGTTGTGTTCTGCTGCAGGCAGTTACATCACGGGGCAGGTCGTGATCGTGGACGGCGGCGGGACGCCGCGCTAGAAGGACCCCTGGGCTGTCGAGCCGATGCGTTCCGGCACCCTTCAGCTTGGGCTTCTACCATCGGATGCCATGGCGCCCAGCATGCGGGACGACACCACCGCGGAACTCCAAGCTGCCGCTGCCAATCCGGCCGAGCGAGAGCGACCTGCCTGGCATGACCGGCCGACCGTGATGGTCGCGACGGCAGTCGTCGGGTTGGTCGGTTTGATCGCGCTCACGGTCTCGGTGGTCGACATGTCCGACCAGTCAGAGCATCAGACCCAGACAACCGCCACGGCGCCGCCCGAGACGGAGACGGTCACGCCCGAGCTGCCGCAAACCACCAACCCGCCGGTCCCCAGTCCGGTGCCGACGCAGGCGACGAGCGTGCCGAACTTCGCCGCAGGCCCAACCGCCGAAACATTGATCCCGCCAACGCCGTCCGCGGCAGGCCCCGCTCCCTACCAACTTCCGCCTTGGCTGCGACGACTGCTCCACCTGGACGGCGGGTCGGGCTAATCGCGGTCGAAGTGACCCAGATCGGCACGCCCGTTGGTGTGCCCGGCCATCGCTGGCGCGGTGTCGAACGCCCGGCCACGCTCCTCTGCGGCCGTGCTCCCGCTGAACAGCGATGCGTCCGCAAGGTCTCGAGGCGCGGTGACGCTCCTGGGCTGAGGCGCGGGGGATTGGGTGTCGAATTGCTCGACGCGCCAACGCGGTAGCGCCCCGGGGTTCGTGCGCTGCAACCAGCCGGTGATGCCTTCTCGGACGTGGCAGCGAAGGTCGAACAGCGCGGGTGCGTTGGATGCGCTCACAAGCATGCGGACACGGAGATACCCGCCGACGGCGTCGGTCACCTGCACGATGCCGACACGGCCGTCCCACAGTTCGTCCTCGGCCAGGAGTCGCTCCAACTCGGTGCGCATCGCGTCGATGGGAACGGTGAAGTCGAGATCGAATTCCGTGGTCCCGAGCAATTCCGTGGCGTTGCGGGTCCAGTTCTGGAACGGGGTCTTGGTGAAGTAGGACGACGGCAACACCAGGCGTCGCTCGTCCCATAGGTGCACCACGACGTAGGTCAGCGTGATCTCCTCGATCCGGCCCCACTCGTCCTCCAACACCACGACGTCACCGACTCGGATGGCGTCGGAGAACGCAATCTGAATGCCGGCGAAGACGGCGCCGAGTGAAGTCTGTGCCGCCAGGCCCGCCACCACCGACAGCACGCCCGCCGAGGCGAACAGCGTCTTTCCGATGTCGGTGAACGACGGGAAGGTCATCAGTGCTGCCGCAAGACCGAAGGCGACGATGACGGCTACCGTCAAGCGGCGCAACACCGTCACCTGGGTTGCCACTCGGCGACGGTGACGGTCGGCGTCGGT
This sequence comes from Mycobacterium sp., assembly GCA_025963385.1. GTDB lineage: Bacteria > Actinomycetota > Actinomycetes > Mycobacteriales > Mycobacteriaceae > Mycobacterium. The sequence goes on along the minus strand of JAOPUT010000110.1, from coordinate 17,718 downwards.
CAGGCCGGTGTCTCCGCCTGCGAACCGGAACAGGGCTTGCCGTTCGACGACCTTCACCAGGCTCGCAACCAACCACGTGCTCGCAGCGATCCCGGCGATCAGGACGGTGTGGTCGACCCAGCCCCGCCACGACGCCGACGGGTCGACGACGCGCTTGACCGCGATGCCGGCCGCGATCACCATCAGCAGCGCGCGAAGGGGCATTCGGGTGAGGTTGGCGACATCGGCGATCAACGTGCTGCGCCGCCCGATGCGCAGTACGAGCCACGACACCGCGACACCGGCGATGTAGGCGATGGCCAGGGCGCCGCAGATCCAGGCGATGGAAACCATGACGTGGGTCACGGACGTGAAGTCTGTGTACATTTCGACTCTCAGCTCCCGTAGGTCGGGTTCATTGGGTCAGGTTTCGACGCTACGGCAGGAAGACGGATGCGTCGACTCGGGTGGCCCGACGGCACGAGATGAGCGTCACGGTTTGAAAACCGTTGGCGTGATTGGTGCTACGACCGCGCGAACACGTCCAGGAAGTCGACGAGGTGTTCCGACATCACCCCGCCCGAGGAGTGTCCAACGCCGTGAACGAGGTGCAGCCGAGCGGCGGGCCAGGCCTGGGCGAGCTGCCACGGAATCTCGGACGGGCAGCTGAGGTCGAGGCGACCGTGGATCAGAACCGCGGGTAGATGGGCGATGCGTCCGACGTTGCGAAGGAGATCCCCCTCGGGGAGCCACGCCGCATGCCGCCAGTAGTGAGTCACCAAGCGCGCGAAACACATTCGGTACACCGGATCGGCATAGCGGGGTGGGGGAGGGCGCGTGCCGTCGAAGTCGACGTGGCTGGCCTCCCAGTCACACCAGTCACGGGCCGCCTTCTCCCTCACGACGGGGTCGGCGTCGTCGAGTAGGCGCGCGTAGGCGTCGGCGAGGTTGCCGTCGCGATCGGAGGTGGGCACCTGGTCGCGGAAACGCGCCCAGGCCTCGGGAAACAGTCGACCCACGTCGCGGGTGATCCACGCGACCTCGTCCGGTCCGGTGGTGGTGACCGCGGTCAATGCCAGGGCGCTGACGTGGGCGGGGTGCCGCTCGGCGTAGGCCAGTGCGAGGGTGGTGCCCCACGACCAGCCCGCGACCAGCCACCGCTGCACCGCGAGATGCGTGCGCAGCCGCTCCATGTCCGCGATCAGGTGGTGAGTCGTGTTGGTACTCAAAGAGACTGCGGGATCGCTGACGTGTGGCGTGCTTCGTCCGCAGCCGCGCTGATCGAACAGGATGATGCGATAGGCGTCGGGATCGAACGGCCGTCGCATGCCGGCAACGCTGCCCGACCCCGGTCCGCCGTGCACCGCGAGGGCCGGGATGCCGTCGGGGTTGCCGCTTGTCTCCCAGTAGATCTGGTTGCCGTCACCCACGTCGAGCAGGCCCGACGCGTGCGGTTCGATCTCCGGATAGGTCACGTCACTTCTTGCGGGTCGCGAAGGCGGCCGTCGCCGCCTTCAGTTCTCCGCTGGACGACGACAGGATCTGGCTGCGGTTCTCCACCTGCAACGCCGCCTGCAGGCTCGGCGCCTCGAGGTTGGCCCAGAGCACCTGCTTGGTGGACTCGAGCCCGAACTTGCCATAGCTGCAGAGTGTTTCGGCGATGGCGAGGGCGTCGAGCGCCGACTCCTCGGACACCCGCGATACCAGCCCGATGCGCAACGCCTCGTCGGCCTCGACCGTGCGGGCGGTGAGGATCAGATCGAAGGCCTGGCCTGCGCCGACGATACGGGGCAGCGTGTAGCTGACGCCGATGTCGCAGCCGCCGAGCCCGAGCTTGATGAACTGCGTGCAGAACCGTGCCGACGGCGCGGCGATGCGGATGTCGGAGGCCATGGCGATGGCGAACCCGCCGCCGTAGGCGGGTCCGTTGACGGCGGCGATCACGGGCTGGCGCAGATTGGTCAACCGCGTGGTGAGTTCGGCGATGCGCTCCTGCCGCCGCATGCTGGACCGCGGGAACTCCAGCCCGCGGGTGGCCTCGTCGGGAAACGGATCGGTGAGCTCGAGTCCCGAGCAGAATCCCCGGCCCGCGCCCGTGAGGATTTCGAGATGCGGCACAGCGCCCCACCCTATTCGCGGGCCTCAGTCGCCACTGTGCCATCCGTTGATCCCGACGATGATCAGCCGTAGCTGTTTGATCGCCGTCTGCCGGATCTCCTCGAGTGCCGTCTGGTCGGCAGCGTCCTCGATGGCCTCGGCGATGGAGATCATCGCGTTGACGAACAGGCTGGACAGCATGTTGAGGTCCTCGGAACTCCAGTCGTTCAGCCCGGGGAAGCGGGTCAGGTCGATCGCCAGCTCCGACGTGATCAAGCGGATCTCGGTGCGGATCGCGTAGCGCAGCACGGTGACACCGCTGTTGCGTTCGCGGCTGATGAAGCGCCAGTGCTCGCGCCGCTCGTTCACGCCCGCGATGAGGATGTCGACGGTGGACTCGATGATCCTGCTCGGATCGAGCTTGCCCGCTCTCGCGCCTCGCAACATGTCACGCAGGGCGCGGAACGACTCGTCGATGAGCACCAGGCCGAGTGCTTCCATCGAGTCGAAGTGCCGGTAGAAGGCGGCGGGCACGATGCCTGCCTCGCGGGTCACCTCGCGCAGGGACAGCGCGCTGAAGCTGCGTTCCTCCAGCAAATGCAGCGCTGCGGCCACGATGGCTCGACGGGTGGCTTCCTTGCGTTCCTCGCGCGAGAGCGTCTCTCGCGAGGAACGCGACGACCCCGAGCGTCCCGACCTGGACGATCGTGAACTGGGCGTACGTTCGTTCACTGTTGTGAAACCTACCACAACCTGCCTAAAGCCATTGACGGTCAGGTCCAAGTGGCGCACGGTATACACATGTTCACTCAAACGAAGACGCTGAGCCTGCGGGACAGGGTGCTGCGGTCACCGCTGGTCGACCTGCTCACCGGACCGCACGGCGTCGATCGCTACACGGAGCTCGTCGAGCCCACCTGGACGCTGGGCGACTCCCGCGCCAAGGTCGTCGCGGTCCGTCGGCAGACGCCCCGCAGCGTCACCCTCACTCTTGAACCCAATGCGGCCTTCGCGGCCAGCCCCGCCCTGCGCGCCGGCCAGCACGTCAACCTCACCGTCGAGGTCAACGGTCGCAGGCAGACCCGCTGCTACTCACCCGCCAACGCCGAGAGCGACCGGCTGCTCGAACTGACCATCGGCGTCCACGACGACGGCCTGGTCTCCCAGCACCTCTTCCGCAACGCCCGCCCCGGCATGGTCGTCGGGCTGGAGGGGTCCGGGGGCGAGTTCACGCTTCCGGCTGTGCGGCCCCGCCGTGTCCTGTTCGTCTCCGGCGGCAGCGGCATCACGCCGGTGTTGTCGATGGTGCGGACCCTGAGGGACGAAGGCTCCGACCGCGACATCACCTTCATCCACTACGCCCGCACCCCGCAGGAGGCGTGCTACCGCGACGAGCTCGACGCCATGCCCGGCGTCAGGGTGCTGCGCGGTTACTCGCGCTCAACGGAAGCGGGGGACCTGACCGGCTACTTCGGGACCGAGCACGTCGCGAACGTGCCTGCTCCCGAGGCGGTGTTCGTCTGCGGGCCTCCCGCGCTCGTCGAGGCAGTGCGCCAGGTCTACCCGGACGCGCTGTTCGAGACGTTCGTCCCGCCGGTGTTCGCCGTCCCGACCGAGGCGTCCGGCGGCACCGTCGCCTTCACCGACAGCGGTGTCGACGTCACCGACGACGGACGCTCACTGCTTGAGCAGGCCGAAGCCGCGGGTCTCACGCCGGAGAACGGATGCCGAATGGGCATCTGCCACACCTGCACCCGCCGCAAGACCAGCGGCGCGGTCAAGAACCTCATCACGGGCGCCGTGTCGACGGCCGACGAGGAGGACGTGCAGATCTGCGTGTCCGCCCCCGTCGGCGACGTCGAGCTGGCGCTCTAAACCAATCCCACCGAGAAGGAGTTCTAGACATGACTGCGACTCTGAATGCTCCTCGCGTCCGCACCATGCCCGAAAAGCCCGCCATCATCGAACAAGACGTCGTTGACGTCCTGCCCGAGCCCGTCCAGCAGGCCATCACCAAGATGGTCCGCGGCCAGGCGATCACCATGACGCCTGAGATGGCCGACGCGTTCGGCGCCGAACTCGACGAACTGCGTGAGCGCGTCGTCGCCGACCTCGGCGAGCGCGACGCCACCTACATCCGCCGCGTCATCAAGGCGCAGCGTGCACTCGAGGTCGGGGGTCGGGCCCTGCTGTTCGCGGGTGTCCTGCCGCCGGCGTGGCTCGCGGGCACCGCGATGCTGGCTGCCTCGAAGATCCTGGACAACATGGAGATCGGCCACAACGTCATGCACGGCCAGTACGACTGGATGGGCGACCCCGCGCTGACGAGCCGCAACTTCGAGTGGGACTCGGCGTGCCCCAGCGACCAGTGGCGCCACTCGCACAACTACATGCACCACACCTACACCAACATCGTCGACATGGACCGCGACATCGGCTACGGCGTCCTGCGCATGAGCTCCGACCAGCGATGGGTGCCCTACTACTACGGCAACCCGGTCTACGCGTTTCTGCTGATGGTGCTGTTCCAGTACGGCGTCGCACTGCACGAGCTGGAGACCGAGCGCATCCGCGCCGGCGAGATCTCCATCGCCGACAAGCGCGAGATCCTCAAGGGCATCTGGGGCAAGGTCAAGCGTCAGACGCTGAAGGACTACGTCGCCTTCCCGCTGCTCGCCGGTCCGTTCGCCCCGTGGGTGTTCACCGGCAACCTGACGGCGAACCTGATCCGCAACGTGTGGTCCTACGCGATCATCTTCTGCGGTCACTTCCCCGACGGCACACAGGAATTCACCAAGGAGGAGACCGCGAACGAGAGTCGCGGCATGTGGTACTTCCGCCAGATCCTCGGCTCGGCGAACCTCACCGGCGGCAAGCTCTTCCACGTGATGAGCGGCAACCTGTCGTTCCAGATCGAGCACCACTTGTTCCCCGATATCCCCGCGTTCCGCCACGCGGAGATCTCCGAGGAGGTGCAGGAGATCTGTGAGCGCTACGGCATTCCCTACAACAAGGGTCCGCTGCCCAAGCAGTTCGCCACGGTCGTCCGCAAGATCTGCCGGCTGGCACTGCCCACCCGCTGATGCCTTGAGATAGCGCTGGCAGTCGAATCTCCCCCGGAATTCGACTGTCAGCGCTACGTCAACGTTGGCAGTTGGGGCACCAGAAGGAGATGCGGTCCGTGCCGGTGACCTGAGCGCGATCCGACTCGATCGTCGTGCCGCACCGTCGACACGGCCGTCCGCCCCGGCCGTACACCCATAGGTCACTGCCCGCCCTGGTATTGCCGGTGGTCGTCCGGTTGATCCGGGACCGGTTGAGCCACAGCATGTCCCGCGCCCGTTGCACCACCCGCAACGGGTCCTTGACGCTGCTCACCGGTGAGGTCGGCAGCCGTCCGAGGACGAAGCACAGCTCGTTGGCGTAGACGTTCCCGACGCCCGCCATCACGCGCTGGTCCAGCAGTGTCTCGCCCAGTGGTCGATCGGGGTTTGCCGCCAGGTTGGCAGCGGCCGTGCGAGGCTCCCAGTCGTCACCGAGAAGGTCGGGGCCGAGATGGGCGACGGCGTCCTGGTCGGAACTGCGCTCGAGGATCTCCAGCACGCCGAGATCGACTCCGGCAGCGCGAATTCCATCGACCTCCAGGAGTATTCGAATCTTGTGTGGCTCCACCCGGCGGATCTGACCGCCGATCAGCCAGGCGCCGTCCATCTTCAGGTGCGAATGAATGCTGGCGTCACCCGCGCGGATGAACAGGTGCTTGCCGCGGCTGAGCACCTCGTCGACCACGACGCCCGTCAGGTCGACCGTCGCGAACTTCGGCACCCGGACGTCGCAGCGGGTCAGCGCCCTGCCGACGAGTGCTTCGCGCAGCTTGGCCGCGGTGCGGTAGACGGTGTCGCCCTCGGGCATGTCCCCACGCTACGCGAGCGGTGTGTTTGCGCAGATGTCGGCCGTAAGCACTCGATGAGCGCACGCTTGTTCACGCCCTCACTCGGGGAACGCGTACAACAACCGTGCAGTCGGCGACTAGCGGGCGAACTGCAGCGAAAGATCCCACAGCCGTTCGGCATTCGCGGGGTCCAGCGCGTACGGCGCGACTCCGCCCTGCCCCGGGCCGCCGCGCCTGTCGACCACCCTGGCTTCGTTGCAGTCTTCGAAGTACCGACCGCCGACGCCGTCCAGCAGCGGTGACGCCGCCAGGAGAGTCGACGTCGCGGCGCCCTGCTCGACGGTCTTGAAGTCGGTACCGGCGGCCCGGAAGGCCGTCAACGCCTGTGCGGCGTACTCGGCGGGGACGTGGCGCTGCAACGGGGTGGCGATGCCGCCGGGCATCAGCGCATTGGCGACGATGCCGTCGGCCTTCCAGCGCCTGGTGGCCTCGACCGCGAACAGTACGTTGGCGGTCTTCGATTGGCCGTATGCGCCGAACGGGTCGTAGTCGCGGAACGCGAAGTCGATGTCGTCGAACACGACGGGCGAGCGCAGATGCCCAGCCGAACTGACCGAGACGATGCGGGCGCCTCCCGCCGACGCGAGTGCGTCGTGCAGTCCGACGGCGAGCTTGAAGTGCCCCAGATGATTCGTGGCGAACTGCATTTCGTGACCGCTCGCCGACAGGGTGAGCTCCTGGATGGCCATCACCCCGGCGTTGTTGACCAGGATGTGCAGCGGCCCCTGCCATGCCGCCGCGAAGGCCGCCACACTGTCGAGATCGCTGAGGTCGAGGGGAGCCACCGTGACCGTGCCGCCGATGTCCGCCGCCACGCGCTCACCGGCGGCGGTGTCGCGGACGGCCAAGGTCACCTCGGCGCCCGCGTTGGCGAGGGCTCTCGCGGTCTCGACGCCGATCCCCGACGAGGCTCCGGTGACGACGGCGCGCTTGCCTGCGAGGTCGACGCCCGCGACGACCTCCGCGGCTGTCGAGTCGAATCCGAACGGGGTGGTGATCAGGTCGTCGCTCACGGTCGTTCCCAACGTGACTCGTCCGCGCCGTGTTCCCGCAGGACGGCGTCCAGCACCGATCGAAGGGTCATGCCTGCACTCTAGGCAGCCGCGGCCACGCGGACTCAGGCGGCGATCGTGTGCAGCGCCGTGGCGGCCTTCTCGTGCCGACGCTGGCGTTCGATGACGGCGAAGTAGAAGGCATACGCGAACGCGCAGCTCGTGAAGAGGCTGCTGATGAAGAACAGCCATGGTCGCCGGATGCCACGCCGGTAACCGTCGACGATGGTGAACAGCGGCAGCAGGATCACGTTGATGATCGTGTAGTCCTGGCTGGCCGAGGCGGCCGCCGGGTTGACGTAGCCGAGTGCGATGAATTGCTGCCAACTGCCGGGGCCCCAGATCGGATTGCCGCCGGGGACGGCGTACTGGGCGACGAACTGGTGGTTGAAGTAGTAGCCGAGCGCGATCGATGCGACACCGATGACGTAGTAGACGATCTCCAGCGCGGAGAACACCGATCCCCCTGCGGGGCGGGCGAAGATCTGCGGGTTGGCGCGGACGATCCAGAGGATGACGAGGACGCCGAGGATGGCGTGGACGATCAGCGAGACCATGCTCCGAGTATGGAGCGCACCGGCCGAGGTTTTGTCACTTTTGACATTCTGCTGTGCTAGTCGCGACGGTGGCTACGGCTGACGCTCGAGTGAGTTCGGCGGCGTGGCGGGTGGTATTCGGAAGGTCTCGGCGGCTCAAGCACATCGGGTGCGAGAGAGCTGATCCACGCCGGGCTAGAGTCCGCCGATCGCCACGGTCTCGCCGTCTGCTGGCCCATCAGCGTCGTGAACGCCTCGAGGACGAGCTCACCCTTGTCGTTCGTGCAGACGTTCCTGGTCACCACGATGTCCGCGCCGAAGCGCTCCTCCACCGAGTGGATCTCCAAACGCGCCCACAGCTTGTCACCTGCGTAGATGGGCTTGTGGTGGACGAAGCGTTGGTCCACCTGCACGATGTTCATCGTCTCGATGCCGACGTCGACGTTGCGGAAGAAGTCCTGCTGCACCAGCAGGGCGTACACCGCGGTGAACGTCAGCGGCGCGATGATGGCCGGGTGACCTGCCCCAACCGCGGACTTCTCGTCGAAGTTGACGGCGTCGGTGGACTTGACGGCCTTGGAGTATTCGCGGATCTTCTCCCGGCCGACGACGAAGTAGTCCGGGAATTCGTGGACCATGTTGCGGATGTCCGTCTTCAGCGCCACGCGCCACCTACGGGGCCGACCCGAACGCAAACGGACGACTGCGGACGTGGGCGCGACGGGGGTCTTGGTCTAACACCTTCACGACGTTCAATTGAAGCAAAATCTCTAGCACAGCTCATCCTGAGGCGACGAACAGCTTTGTGACCTGCGGTGATGAGATACTCAGCGCAACCGGAGGCCGCGGGGAGTACGCGAGAAACCGCTGCCCGTGAGGGCATCGTGGACCGCGGTGTGCTCTGGACCTGCGGTGGGATCCAGCACCGGCACCCCGTTGATCCGCTCGACGAGCAACGACTGCAGGCGGCCCGCACCGACCAGGTCGACCAAAGCGGTCCCAGCGGCGGCGTGCGCCTCCGGGTCGGACGCGAACGACAGCAGCGACCGGCCGCCGCGCTCGAGGAACCACGTCAGCTCGCCGTCGACGATGACCACCAGCGCGCCAGCCTTGCGGCCAGGCCGGTGTCCGGACTCGGATTCCGCGGGCCACGGCAGCGCGGCCCCGTACGGATTGGCGGGGTCGGCCGCGGCCAGCACCACTGCGTGGTAGTCGCGGCGCTGCTGATCCAACCCGTCGAGGTAGGTGCGCAGTCGGTCGACCGTGGATGCGACCGCGAACTGCGCGCCGCCGAGCGACTCGACGAAGTAGCCGCGCTGGCATCGCCCGGCGTCTTCCAGCGCGGTGAGCACCTTGTACAACATGGCGAACCCGCCGGGCACCCCCTCGGCGGAACCCTTGGTCACTACTCCGTACCTGTTGAGGAGGAGCTCGGCCGAGAAGTGGGCTCGGATGGTCGATTCGGGTTCGGCGGGTGGCAGCGCCGACCACCGGCCTGCCACGGTCGCGTCGGTGGTGCGGGTCTGCGCGTGCGCGACGCTGTACCGGCTCAGCCGCGGCGGCCGCTGCCGTTGCCGGTGGGTGCCGCCCCGTCGTCCCGATCCGGCCAGCAGCGCGCGTACGGGGGCAAACGTGTCCCCGGTGACCCAGCCTGCCCAGATCAGTTCCCAGAGAGCGGCTTTCGTGTCGGCTTCCGATGCGCCGGTCGTGAGTTGACGGAAGAAGTAGGCGCCGCCGTGCCCCAGCGCCGCCATGATCTCGCGGTGCACGTCGGTGAACTCGATCTCGGCGGGGGCGGCCAGCGTCAACGGTGCCGTCTCCGCGCTGTGGAAGCTGATCCACCCGTCACCGTTGCTGATGGAACCCGCACCGGACCACGTCACCTCGCCCGATGCGAGCAACTCGTCGAGCATGGCGGGCTGGTAGTTGCGAACGCGCTGGCCGAATACCAGCGGCTCGATCGCCGACGCGGGAATCGGCACGCCGGACAGCTGCTCGATCACCGATGCCAGACCGTCGACGCCTGTGCTCTTCTCGACACCCACCTGCTGCCATGCCGGCAGGAACCTGGCGTAGGCCGCGGTGCTTACGGGTTCGACCTGGGCCCGCAGCGCCGCCAGTGACCGCCGCCGCAGGATCTTGAGAACATCTGCGTCGCACCACTGTTCGGTGTCCTCGGCATCGAACTCACCACGCACCAGCCGCCTGTCGACCGACATCCGGCCCAGCACGTCGGCGGCCACGCGCAGCCCCAGCCCGAAACGTTCGGCGGCGTCGCGAGTGGTGAACGGGCCGCGGGTGCGGGCGTAACGGCCCAGCAGCTCGCCGAGCGGGTCGGCCACCGATTCGGTGAAGCTGGCCGGAACACCCACGGGGACTGCGATTCCCACCCCGTCGCGGAGCAGGCCGACGTCCTCGATGGCCGCCCACCACGTCTGGCCGGCGAACGAGACCGTCAGCGCGCGCCTGGCCGACCGCAGGCCCTCGAGCCAGCCGCCGACGTCCTCGGCCGTCGACCGTTCGACGATCTCCCGTTCGGTGAGCGGACCGAGCAGGCGCAGCAGATCCGCCACGCCCTCGGCGTCGCGCACCCGTCGGTCCTCGGCAAGGTGCTGCAGCTGGGCGACGGTCGACGCGATCACCTTGGGGTCGAGCAGCTCCCGCAGCTCGACCCGGCCCAGCAGCTCGGCCAGCAGGGTGCTGTCCAGCGAAAGGGCAGCGGCGCGGCGTTCGGCCAGTGGGCTGTCGCCTTCGTACATGAAGGCGCCGATGTAGCCGAACAGCAGCGACGCGGCGAACGGCGACGGGGTTTGTGTCTCGACTTCGAGAATCCGGATGCGCCGCTGCGCAACGCGATTCATCACCTCGCGCAACATCGGCACGTCGTACACGTCCTGAAGACACTCGCGCACCGTCTCCAGCACGATCGGGAAGTCGGGGTACTTGCGGGCGATGTCGAGCAGCTGTGCCGCCCGTTGGCGCTGGTGCCACAGCGGCGACCGCTTGCCGGGATGGCGGCGTGGCAGCAGGAGGGCGCGTGCGGCACACTCCCTGAACCGCGACGCGAACAGCGCCGAACCGCCGACCTCGTCGGTCACGATGGGATCGATCTCGTCGGCGTCGAAGACGAACAACTCCGCGCCCGGCGGGGCGTCCTCGGTGTCGGGTAGCCGGACGATGATGCCGTCGTCGGATGCCGTCGGCTTCTCGTCGATGCCGTAGCGCTCGCGCAGGCGCCGTGCCACCGCCAGGGCCAGCGGGCCGTGCACCCGCAGGCCGTAGGGGGAGTGCAGGATGACGCGCCAGTCGCCGAGCTCGTCACGGAAGCGCTCCACGATGAAGGTCGTGTCGGTGGGCACCGTGCCGGTGGCCTCCCGCTGGTCGGAGATCAGCTGCCACAGATTGTCGGTGGCGAAGTCGTTGAAACCCATTGTGCTGCAACGCTCGTCGAATTTCTCGCGATTGAGACCTGCCAAGACGCCCGTGAACGCGCCGATGGCGGCACCCAGCTCCGCGGGCCTACCGACGCCGTCACCACGCCAGAACGGCAGCCGGGCGGGTTGACCCGGCGCGGGAAGCACCAGCACGCGGTCGTGGGTGATCTCGGTGATCCGCCAGCTGGTGGCGCCGAGCGCGATGACGTCGCCCGGCCGGGACTCGTAGACCATCTCCTCGTCGAGTTCGCCTACGCGCGAGGGCTTGTCGGTGTCCGCGGACGACGCCAGGTACACGGTGAAGAGCCCGCGGTCGGGGATCGCGCCGCCGGAGGTGACCGCCAGCCGCTGGGCACCGGGTCTGGCGGTCAGCGTGCCCGCGTCGCGGTCGTAGACGAGTCTGGGGCGCAGCTCGGCGAACTCGGTGGACGGGTATTTGCCGCTCAACAGGTCGAGCGTGGCCTCGAACGCGCTGCGCGGCAGCGTGGCGAACGGCGCGCTGCGACGGACCGCGTCGAACCACCGGTCGGCGTCCAGCGGCTCCAGCGCCGCCGCGGCGACCGTGTGCTGAGCCAGCACGTCGAGCGGGTTGGTGGGCACCTTCATGGTCTCGATCTCACCGGCCAGCATGCGCTGCACCGTGACGGCACAGTCGATGAGATCGGTGCGGTGCTTGGGGAACAGCACCCCCTGCGAGATCTCGCCGACCTGGTGTCCCGCGCGGCCGATGCGCTGCAGCCCGCTGGCCACCGACGGTGGGGACTCCACCTGGATGACGAGGTCGACGGCGCCCATGTCGATGCCGAGCTCGAGGCTGGACGTGGCGACGACGGCCTTGAGCCTGCCGCTCTTCAGGTCGTCCTCGACGAGGGCGCGCTGCTCCTTGCTGATCGAGCCGTGGTGGGCCTTGGCCAACAGCGGCTCGGCGCCGAAGCTCTGCCCGCTGCCCATGAGGAGGGCCGGCGAACCTCCGCCCACCTTCGGGTTGCGCGCCTCTGGCATCTCGGTGCCGACCCGCTCGGCGTGAATCTCGTTGAGCCGCGCGGTGAGTCGCTCCGCCAGCCGCCGCGAGTTGGCGAACACGATCGACGAGCGGTGCGACTCGATGAGGTCGACGATGCGTTCCTCTACGTCCGGCCAAATGGAGTTGTTCTCCAGGTTCGCCATGTCCGGCACGGGTACTTGGACCGACAGGTCGAAGGTCTTCGCGGCCATCGGCGCCACGATGGTGGTCGGAGACTGGCCGGAGAGGAATCGGGCCACCTCTTCTGGTGGCCGGACGGTGGCCGAAAGACCGATCCGCTGGGCCGGTCGGTCCGTCAGCTGGTCGAGGCGTTCGAGCGACAGCGCCAGGTGCGCGCCGCGCTTGGTGGCGGCGACGGCATGCACCTCGTCGACGATCACGGTGTCGACCTCGGCGAGCGTCTCGCGGGCCGCCGACGTGAGCATCAGGAAGAGCGACTCGGGTGTCGTGATGAGGACGTCCGGTGGCTTGGCGATCATCTCCCGCCTGCGGTTGGGCGGGGTGTCGCCCGACCTGACGCCGACGGTGATGCTCGGTGCGGGTTCTCCGCGGCGCTCGGCGACCCGGGCGATCCCGGTCAGCGGGGTGCTGAGGTTGCGCTCGACGTCGACGGCCAGCGCCTTGAGCGGCGATACGTACAGCACGCGGGTACCCGCAGTGGCGGCGCGCGGCTCCCCGGCGGCCAGCCTGTCGATGGCCCACAGGAATGCGGCGAGCGTCTTGCCCGAGCCCGTGGGGGCGACGACCAGGGTGTTGTCGCCGTTGGCGATGGCCTCCCACGCCTCGGTCTGGGCGGCAGTCGGGGCGGAGAAGGTGCCCGTGAACCACTCCCGCGTCAGCTCGCTGAAACGGGCCAGGGGTTGGGGCTGCTTCCGGGCCATCTAGCCATAGTGCCCGCACCCACCGACAAGCCGTCGCCATCGTTCGCCACTTCGGTGCCCAGACCGTCGCTCAGTGAGCGGAAACACACCGAAGTCACGCAAGGGCGGGGACGCCGGGCATGCGCGCGACGGCGTCGAGCAGCGCGTGTGCGCACGCGTCGGCCACGGCGCCCGCGTCGATCGACGGGTCGGCGACCCGTTGGCGGCACATCTCGAACGTGAAGGCCAGCCAGCCGTAGACGACGACGCGCAGGTCGCGCTCGACCTTGGAGTCCAGCGGCTCGGCGAGCGTGGCGGTGATGCGGTCGATGATGCGGTTGGCCTGGCGGTCGTTGTCGACGTCGTCGATACCGCGCAGCACCGGGTCCGACCGGCCCATCCCCATGTAGTTCGCCCACGCACCGTGCGGATGCGTCTCGTCGTACTGCAGGTAGGCCAGCACGCCGGCCCGCAGTTGCTCGAACAGGCTCAGACCCGGCTGCGGGGGAGTGTTGGTGGCCTCGAACAGTCGCTCACCCTCGGCGCGTACCACGGCGGCGAAGAACGCGCGCTTGTCGGGGAAGTAGTGGTACATCAGCGCCCGGGAGACACCCGCCCGCTCGGCGATCTCGTCGATGCGCACCTCGTCGTACGGCCGCTGTCCGAACACCTCGGCGCCGAGCGCGAGCAGCTCGCTGCGCCTGTCCTCGGGGGACAGCCTCCTGCGATCAGCCACGGGGGCATTCTAGTTGGCACGTGTTCAACAGCCGCGACGGCGAGGCCGTCCCCGTCACGGAAATGGTAGGTAGACCTGGTCGCCGCTCTCGGTGCGCTCCCGAGACCTCGGCGCCACGACGTCGCGGACCGCGTGACTGACCCGTAGGGAGTAGACGTGCGCGCTCTTGGCGGGACCGATCGCATGGGTCTGCTCGTAGGCCTTGCGGGCCGCCTCCGGGTCCACGGCGAGCGCGAACTGATCGAACCAACGCAATTCGAAGCGGGCCCGCGACATTGCGTCGTCGCGCTCTTGGGCCTGCGGATGACCCTTGGCCAGATCTGCGGCGTGCGCGGCGATCTTGGCGGCGATCACGGCCTCCCTGATACCCGCGCGTTTGGGCGTCCCCCGGTGCTCGCTCGGCGAGACGCAGCAGAGCATCGCCGCACCGGATTGCGAGACGATGGCCGCGCCGATCGCCGAAGTGAGGTGGTCGTAGGCCGGTGCGATGTCGGTGGTGAGCGGGCCGCGCGCATAGAACGGGGCGCCACGGCACAGTTGCTCCTGCAGGCGCGCGGCCTCGACGATCTTGTGCATCGGCACGTGCCCTGGACCCTCGACCATCACCTGCACGCCAAGGACTTTCGCGCGCCTGGCCAGCTCGCCGAGGGTGCGCAATTCGGCGACGTGCGCGGCGTCGTTGGCATCGGCGATCGATCCCGGCTGCAGGCCAGCACCCAAGGACAGTGTGACGTCGTATCGAGCCAGGATCTCGCAGAGTTCGTCGAAGCGCGTGTAGAGGAAGGACTCGGTCTGGCGCTCGAGGCACCACGCCGCCATCATCGCGCCGCCACGGCTGACGATGCCCGCGACTCGGCCTGCGGTGAGTGAGATGTGCTCCAGCCTCAGCCCGGCGTGCACGGTCATGTAGTCCACGCCCAGTTCGGCGTATTCGATGACGGTGTCGCGGTACGCCTCCCAGCTCACCGCTGCCGGATCGCCGTGACACTTCGCCACGGCCTGGTACAGCGGCACCGTGCCGACCGGGACCGGCGAGTTGCGCACGATCCGATCACCCGTCGTCGCGACGTCGCGCACGTCCGTGATGGTGTCGGCGCCCCAGCGGATCGCCAACACCATCTCGTCGACTTCGCCGACGTTGGCGGTGACCTTCACGCGGAAGGCCCTTCCGACGACCATCGGCTCGCTCTCCGGATGACGGTGACTGGCAAGGATGACCGCACGGCCCGCGGCCACCTCGTCGCGTACTACCTTGGGGCGCAAGCCCTCTCGGACGGCGGCAAAGGCCATCTCGGCGGTGACGAGGCCGTCGCGCGCCCGCTGGAGTTGCGTACCGCGATCGTCGACGACACCCGGCCTGGGCGGCAGTCCCTCCGCCAGGTCGATCACCGCACCTATCTCGGTGTACGGCCCCGACGTGTCGTACAGGTCGAGGTGCCGTCCGTTGGACAGCTGGACCCGGCGGTACGGCACCCGGGAGCCTGGCACGTCGGCCAGGCTCCGATAGCCCTTGGTGCTGCCGGGGATCGGACCGGTGGGGACCTGAGGGGCCGCCATGCTCAGAGTGCCTTGAGTTCCTCGGTGACGTCACTGACGGATTTCTTGGCGTCACCGAACAGCATCGAGGTGTGATCGAGGAAGAACAGGGGGTTCTCGATGCCTGCGTAACCCGAGGACATCGACCGTTTGAGGACGATGACCGAACGGGAGTTGTCGACGTTGAGGATCGGCATCCCATGAATCGGACTCGACGGGTCGTTGCGGGCGGCTGGGTTGGTGACGTCGTTGGCGCCGATGACGATGGTGACGTCGGTGCGGCCGAATTCGCCATTGATGTCGTCCATTTCCTTCATGGCGTCATAGTCGACATCGGCCTCGGCCAGCAGCACGTTCATGTGTCCCGGCATCCGGCCCGCGACGGGGTGGATGGCGTACTTGACCTCGACCCCCTTGGCTTCCAGCAGCGAGGCCATCTCCTTGACGGTGTGCTGGGCCTGCGCGACGGCCAACCCATAGCCGGGCACGACGATGACCTGATTGGCGTAGGCCATCTGGATGGCCGCGTCCGCGGCGCTGGTCGCCTTCACGGTGCCCTGCTCACCCATCGCCGCGGCCGCGGCCGCCGAACCGGCGCCGAAGGAGCCGAACACGATGGCGGGGATGGAGCGGTTCATCGCCACGGCCATTAGGTTGGTCAGGATCGAGCCAGAGGCGCCGACGATCATGCCAGCCACGATCATCGCCGTGTTGTCCAGCGCCAAACCGGCTGCCGCAGCGGACAGTCCGGTCATCGCGTTGAGGAGCGAGATGACCACCGGCATGTCGGCGCCGCCGATCGGGAAGACGACGAACAGGCCCATCACCCCGGCGAGCACCAGCACCACGACGATCAGCCAGCCTGGACTGCCGACGCCTGCGTGCAGCCCGATGTAGACCGCCACCGCGACCGCGCCGAGCAGCAGCACGACGTTGGACGCCTGGAAGAGCTTGGCGGAGCGGACCAATGCCTTCTCGACGTTCTTGTTCAACAGTTCCTGGAGTTTGAGGAACGCCACCAGTGAGCCCCAGAACGAGACCGAGCCGATGACCGCCGCGAACAGCGATCCGACGACGAGCGCGACCGAGGGAGTCTCATCGATGTGGGCGAAGCCGTCGGTCTCGATGAACTCCGCCCACGCGATCAGGGCAACGGTGCCGCCGCCGACGCCGTTGAACAGTGCCACCAATTGCGGCATCGCGGTCATCTTGGTCTTCTTGGCGGGTGGCACCCCGAGGATCACGCCGATGGTCAGGCCGGCGACGATGAGGATCCAGTTGATCGCGGCGGTGTCCCGCACCGAGATGAGCGTCGCGACGACGGCCAGACCCATGCCGGTGGCGGCGATCCAGTTGCCCCGCACCGCGGTCTTCGGTCCGGTCAGCCCGGACAGACCGAGGATGAACAGGGCGAACGCGACCACGTAGAGGGCGTTGACGAGATAGTTCACTTCTTGGCCGCCTCGGTGGTCGTGGGAGTTGCCTTGCGGCCCTTGAACATCCCCAGCATTCGGTCGGTCACCAGGAACCCGCCGATGACATTGAGCGTGCCAAAGATCAGCGCGACGAACGCAATGATCCGCACGCCCCACGACGCGTCGGCGGGCAGGTGGCCCAGCACGATCAGCGCGCCAAGCACGACGATGCCGTGGATCGCGTTGGTGCCCGACATCAACGGGGTGTGCAGGGTGTTGGGCACCTTGGAGATGACGGCGAACCCGACGAACCCGGCAAGGACCAGGATCGCGATATTGGCCAGCAGTTGGTCGTACATCTATGCCCCTCTGGTGACACACGAAGCGGCAACCACTTCGTCATCGAAATTAGGGAGCAGAGCCCCGTCGGTGATCAACAGCTCCAGCAGTGCCGTGACGTTCTTGGCGTACAGCTCGCTGGCATGCTCGGGCATCGTGGCGGGCAGGTTCAGCGGCGAGCAGATCGTCACGCCATGCCGTACGACGGTCCGACCAGGGTCGGTCAGCTCGCAGTTGCCTCCCGTCTCCCCGGCCAGGTCGACCACCACGCTGCCCGCCTTCATGCCCTCGACGGCGGCGGCGGTCACCAGGCGCGGTGCGGGCCGCCCTGGCACCAGGGCGGTGGTGATCACCACGTCGAAGCGAGTGATGGCCTCCTCCAACGACTTCTGCTGCTGGGCGCGTTCCTGTTCGGTCAGCTCGCGCGCGTAGCCGCCCTCACCGGCGGCGTCGATGCCGAGATCGAGCCACTGCGCACCGACCGAGCGGACCTGGTCGGCGACCTCGGGACGCACGTCGTACCCCGTGGTCTTGGCGCCAAGGCGTTTCGCGGTGGCCAGCGCCTGCAGTCCAGCCACGCCGACACCGAGCACCAGTAGCGTCGCGGGCTTCACCGTGCCCGCCGCCGTGGTCATCATCGGGAAGAAGCGGGTGGACTCCGACGCCGCCAGCAGCACCGACTTGTATCCGGCGACATTGGCTTGCGACGACAACGCATCCATCGCCTGCGCGCGGGAAATCCGCGGTATCGCCTCCAC
>JAOPUT010000078.1 GCA_025963385.1 Mycobacterium sp. | reverse complement strand
GTGGTGGCTGCTGTAGCATTTCGACGGCTGCCGGCGAGATCGGCAGAGCCACGGGCTGTGGCGCAGCTTGGTAGCGCACTTGACTGGGGGTCAAGTGGTCGCAGGTTCAAATCCTGTCAGCCCGACGCAGGTCAGAGGCACTTTCCGACAGTTCGGAGAGTGCCTTTTTCCGTTCGTACCCAAACCCCGTACCCAAACCAGCTCGAACGCCCGTTCACAAGCCGAGCGCGCTACCTAAGCCGTCGACGGCGGCGGCGCGTGGGGTGTCTAATTCCCAGCCGCTTGGTGAAGTGCTGGTACCCACTCGGGGCAATATGCGCCGATAGCCGAACCGACTACTCCCGCAGCCTGCGCTTTGGTGAAACCTTGGTTCGCGACTAGGGAGTTGGCCTCTAACACTGGGTCACCCGTTTTGGAGAGGTCGGCGCAGAGCGCGTGACCCAAGCCGAGCAGTTGGTCGTTGCCTGCGCATCCGGGGAGCGAACTGCAATTAATCCCCCTGTTTCCCAGTGACGTAAAAAATATCTGGTCTTGCGTGTCGTCGGCGTATGCCGGTGTGGCAGCACTCAGGCCGACGACCAGAGCGGCGATGCCGCCGATCAGGGCCTTGGCACTGTACGGAGAAATGGACATCGACTGCTCCCTGCTAACAGATCGGTGGCAAACATCAAACCATTTCTCGATTCAATGGACTAGGGGAGCGCCGCGCTCAGAGACCGAGCGCCGCACCCAAGCCATCGACCGCTGCCCGGGCCGTGTCATCGGAGGTATGACCGTACAGGTCGCCGGTGATGGCGATCGACGAATGCCCCAGCAGGTCGGCGGCAGCCTTGATGTGCACGCCCGATTCCAACCACGCCACCGCGGCACTGTGGCGCATGGTGTGCGCGCCGACGCCTTCGATCCCCGCCTTGCGGGCGGCTAACTCGACCGTGCGCAACAAGTTGCGTGGGTCGACCATCGTCCCGAACTCGGTAGCGAAGACCACCCCGGTATCGGTCCACAGGTCACCGGCGGCGAGGCGTTCCCGGAGCTGCTGGGTACGCCACCCTTTGATCGCGGTCACCGCCCCGTCGTGCAGCGGCACCCGCCGTCGCGACCGGTCTGTCTTCGGCTCGGTCAGCACCAGTTCCCGGTCGACCCGCGACAGCGTGTGCCGCACGGTCAGCTCGCCCTTGTCGAGGTCCACGTCCGCCCACAGCAGTCCGGCGACCTCACCCCGGCGCAGACCCGTCGACGCCATCACCAGCACTGCCACGTAGTACCGCAACCCGCGCGCGGCATCGAGCAACCGGGCGACGTCAGCGGCGGCAAGGTATCTGGCCTCCTGACGCGCGACCGACGGACGCTTCACCTTGGCGGCCGGATTCGCCGCGAGCAGTCCGTCGCGCACCGCGACGTCGAGCGCCTGGCGGAGGACCGTGTACACGGCGCGCACCGTTGAGTCGGCCAGTTCATTGCCGCGTAGCTCGACGATCAACGCCTCCACGTCCGACGGTTTCAGCCGATCGAGCCGGAGGGAGGTTTGATCCGCCATGACGACGACGGACGTCCCGCCCCTTCAGGTGGCGCCCCGATATCTGAGGGACTGTCGGTTCAGGATGAACAGGTTGAGGAATAGTCAAGGTCTGTGGACGGAGACCATTTCATCGAGGTTCCGCATACGGCAATTCTCGGAAAGCGTTGGTGTGTAGACCGTTTCGCCGTACTGCCGGAGTGGTGGAGCCCGCATCGGCAGTGGGCAGTACCTACAGGGGCTCGACCACACCAGGAAACGAAAGACAAGCAGATGTACCACACCATCGTTAAGCGCATCGCCACAAAAAACTTCGAGCGCGTCAACGACAACGACTACGACGCCCTGCTCAAGGACTGCGCACCCAACATCCACCACCGGTTCGCGGGTCAGCACGCACTCGGTGGCGAGCGCCACGACCGGGAGACGCTGCGCCGCTGGTTCCAGCGGTTGGGCCGACTCTGTCCCACCCTGAAGCTGACCGTGCACGACGTGTGGGTGAAGGGCTGGCCCCACAATACGACGATCATCATCCGCTGGACCGGCACGCAGACCCTGCCTGACGGGTCACCGTATGAGAACCACGGCGTCCACATCGTGCGCATGCGCTGGGGCAAAGTCGTCGACATCGACGCCAACGAAGACTCCCAGGTCGTCGCCGAATCCATGAAAGTGTTCGCCGCACACGGCGTGCAGGAAGCACTCGCTGACCCGATCGTCAGCTGAACATATCTCCGTCGTGTTCTTCGAAAAGGTTGCCACGATGACCGATGAGGAAATACTGGCTCGCTACCGCCAGAAGAGAAAGAACCCACACCTCACCCTGTCGACGGCCAAGGCGCTACACGGGCTGGAGTTGAAGTTCGGCTACCTGCGCCGGGAGCACGAGCTTCGGAGGGAGCGTCAGACCTGAGGGGTCGGCTGCGCCCGCTCAACTGGTCAGTGCGCGCATAGCTGTGGTCACGATGGCGTCGGCGTCGTCGGGGGTCAATCCTGCGTGCCCGGTAGCCATCCGGTACACGGCCGCCCCAAAGATCAGATCCAGCGCCACCTCGGGGTCGACCTGTGGATCCAGTTCACCGCGCGCCACACCGCGGTCCCAGATCTTCGTCACGGCCGCTCGGCGGAGGGCCACCTGATGCGTTCGTATCCGCTCGCGTTCCGTTGGGTAGAACTGCGACTCCCCGACGAGTTGGGCATAGATCACGCCACACGGGCTGGTATAAAACCCCATCATGCCGCGCAACGTCAGGCGGAAGTCTTCGGCCGCCGACCCAGTATCGGGCACGGGCGCGTCGGCCATCATCTGATGCAGGAACGCATCGATCGCCACCGCGGTTCTGTTCGGCCACCATTTGTAGATGGTCGCCTTGCTGACCCCGCTGCGTTCGGAAATCCGGTCGACCGACGCCCTGCGCAGATCGTCCTCCTGCATCAGTTCCATGGCGGCTGTCAGGACGGCGTCGCGGTGTTCCTCGCTACGCGGTCGACCGCGCGCTCGACTTGGGGTCATTCCTCCAGTTTCCTAGCCGCCGCTGGCACATTCCTATACGCCGTTGGCACAACGGTAATTACTAGACGTCGCGCTGTGAGTTCGCCCTTCTTAAGCTTCTGACTAGCGTATTTACGCTTTCGTCAAAGTTGCGCTCGGTTAGGTTCGGCCCGGGTGGGGACAATTAGCAAAGGAAATACATATGCAAGCTGCGGTTCGCTCGTACAAGACGATGGGTGTCACCCTCGTCGGAGCAAGCGTCATTGCGGTCAGTCCGATGGCACCGCCGTTGCCCGACATCCACCTGCCTGCCTTGAATGTTTCGTCGGTGGCGGTGAAGCTCTCGGCGCTATCCAACCCCTTCGAACAATGGGCCCAACTGGTGCAGGCGACCTTGAGCAACGTAGGGCAGCTCGGACAAACGGTGAACGCCAACCCGGCGCCAATTCTCGGGCAGGTCGTCACGAACCAGGTCGCCAGCGCACAGGTGCTCGCTCAGGTGGCCCAGCTGTTCGGCCAAGGCTTCGTGCAACAGCTGGCCGCCACGCCCGGGGAACTCCAAGCGGCGTTTCAGCAACTCGCTTCAGGAGACATCCCGGATGGGCTGAACGCGGCCTTGAACGCCGTCACCGGACCAGTATTAGCCCCGCTCATCAACGTCTTCCTCTTCAGCCCGCTCGGCGCCGAGCTCACGAATGTCCTTCAGCAGCCGTTCGCGAACCTGTCCGCCGCCGTCAATGTCTTGACCAACACCGGCAACCTACTGCCGATCATACTTGCGCCGTTCAACATCGCCCAGAACCTGACAGACGCGGTAAGCGTTAGCGCACAGGCAATGGTTACCGCAGTAAATCAGGGAAATATGGCGGCGTTCGCGAGCGCAATCATTGGTCTCGCGCCAGCGCTGGTGGGTGCGATCATTAACGGCAGTCCCCTTGTCCCGGCGAGCGAAGGGGAAGGACTGCTGGGTCCCCAGGGGCCCTTGGCCGGTATCCTGACGATGGCTCAGCTGGTCGCGAAGGCGATCACACCGGCTACGACGGCCGCATCCAGTTTCGCCGTCAACGAATTACCCGCAACGTCGGCGAAACTCGTGACTCTGAACGCGGCGTCACCAACCAAGGCCGTCGGCGCGCTCGCACTGACGAAAATCGCCGCGATTGCCGCGCCCGCGGCGGCGGCGAAGACGGTGACCGTGGATCCTGCCTCACCAGCCAAGGACGTCAACGCGGTCGGAACGACGGCAACCAGCGGAGCCGTCATGTCCGAGGCGTCGGCGGCGACCGGCACCACCAAGCCGAGTCGGCTGAATCCCACCAAGAACGTCAGCGACGGAATCCGCAAGGCCTCGAAGCACGCCGGTGATGGGTCCACCAACGTAGCGGCGGGTACTGGCGCAAAGAGCAGCAGCACCAGCACGAGCAACTCGAAGTCGAGCGCTGGCGGCTCCAACGGTGGCGGCAAGCACCGCGCCAGCAAGTAGTCTTCCGGATCACGGCCATCGGCCCTCTCCTCACGGAGGAGGGGGCCGATTGCTGCGTGGAGGCTGTGCGAGCACTCGTCAGCCGAATGTCAGCGCCGCCACCGCGAGTTCTGTCAGCATCCGGCAGACGGGGTCTGTCTCGAAAACGATGGCTTGATGAGAACCCGACATCTCGTTCGTCAACGTGCCCGCTTCCAGGCTCAACGGCTCGATCCTTTGTCTTGAAACCCGTCTCATAACCAGTAGTATCAAAACCGAGAGTTTGACGGGATTATGAGACAGGGGAGACGCTCCAATGGCGGTTATCGGGTACGCGCGAGTAAGCACCACCGATCAAAACCCGCAACTTCAGCTCGATGCCCTCCACGAAGCCGCGGCAAAGCGCGTCTTCACCGACCATGGTGTTAGCGGCTCGACGGCCTGCCGACCCGAGCTTGATGCCTGTCTCGACCATCTCCGCGAAGGTGACGTGCTCACCGTCTGGAAACTGGACCGCCTCGGACGCAACACCCAACACGTTCTCGCGGTGGTGGACCAGTTGACGTCCCGTCGGATCGGATTCCGCAGTCTCACCGAAGGTCTGCACACCGACGGGCCGATGGGCAAGGCCATGCTGACCATCATGGCCGCATTCGCCCAACTCGAACGCGACACCATGATCGAGCGGACCCGCGCCGGGCTAGCCGCTGCCGCAGCCAACGGACGCAAAGGTGGACGTCCGCGCAAGGTCGATGACGCCGATGCCGCCAAAGCACGAGAGCTCAGAGAGAAGGGCATCGCAGCCACCGACATCGCGAAAATGTTGGGGGTGTCCCGCGCCACCGTGTACCGGTATCTCGCGGACGATGCTGCTGCGTGAGAGCGCGGGTCTGGAGTCTTAGTCCGGTTCCGCCCTAGAAGGTGAGGTTCTGATCGTGCTCTACATCAACATCGACAGCCAGCAGGAGGCGTACACGGAGGCCGAGGTCCGCCAGGCCCACGACAACGTGGCGCAGCTAGCCGCCGTCGGCGCGGATAACCTCCCACGTATGAGCAGTGGCTCGAAGAGCAGTGCGACCTCGGTCTGCGCGTTGTCGACATCCACGACTATCTGGACGAAATCATCGATGAGTGAACTGGCACGTCTGTCACGGGCTGATCTCGCGACCGGGTTCGGGAGTCTTCAGGTCAGCTAACTCGCTGTCGGAAGCACGGCATTTGTGCGCATTCCCAATGGATCCGCAGTAATCTGCGCGTCATGGGCCGCCCGGAGCCGGGTTATGTATTCGATACGGCCTGGGAGCGCGAACGGGAGCGGCTCGCCGCGAACGAGCGATATTGGGACCCGTTTTCGATCCGGATCCTCGAACAACTCGGGATTGCCGAGGGAATGCGAGTGCTCGATGTCGGCGCTGGCGGCGGCACGATGGCGCAATGGTTTGCTCGTCATGTCGCGCCATCCGGCTCGGTGCTGGCGATCGATCTGGACCCGAGGTTCATCATGGCGCTCGACGAGCCGAACCTGGAAGCCGGCGGATGGATCTGTTCGACAACGAGTTCCCTCGTGATTCGTTCGACGTCGTTCACGCGCGGTGTCTCCTTGAGCATCTGCCCGACCGAGTCCGTGGCTTGGAACATTTGATCGGCGCCGCCCGTCCCGGCGGCTTGGTGGCCATCTGCGATTTCGGCGGCGAGCTCGGCAGCCCGGTTTACCCGACGCCCGTCGTCCTGCTCGCCCAAGAAGTGTTCTTTGCGGTCGTCAACGAGGCGGGTTGGGATCACACCTGGGCACCAACGATCGCCGAGCACATGCGCCTATTCGGCCTGGAAGAAGTCGATGCCGAATCGTTCCGTCGTTACATGGTCGGCGGGGACATCGGAAGCGTTCGGATCAACCAGTTCTCGTTTAGCGTGGTGCGCGACCGCATGGTGGCGACCGGGAGGATCAGTGACGATCAGATCGATGCCCATCTGGCACGCTTACGCAATCCCACGGTGGGACACCTCAGCTTCGAGACATGGTATGCGTGGGGTAGGCGCCCGGTCGCTACATAGATCCACGTGGAAGTTGGCATCAGATTTGATCCCGTTGGCGAAACATGTTGTGCCACTACGGAGCTAGTAGCAGCAGGCGAATATGCGACGGCGGGTCGCACTAGTTAGCTCGTCCTTGTGGAGATTGCAGACCGGTACGACGATTTGTCCGTTGTCAGATGCTGGATAACGCGGACTCGCCTGTGACACTGGGAAATCGGACTCCTCGACCTGCTTGGAGCTGATGGCTGGCAGTCCGGCCGCGCGGGTCCTGACGGTTTAGTTTTGATAACCCCTTTGACGCTCTGGTCGAGCGGCTCACGGCACTGCTGATGGCTCAGGGCCTGCTGCGCATACGGCGGGACCACCGGGGCCGGATCAAGCCGCCAGCCCATCCCGGCTCGCTCCGTGGCCGCGCCGTTGCGGACATCGAGGAGCAGCTGGCCTTCCTGCTCGACCGCTTGCAAGCCGGTGAGCATGAGCCGCCAGGGCACCACGTCGGCCCAGCGCCCCCTGCCGGGTGAATCGCCGTTACCTGGCGTTGCCCGGGGAGGCCTGTCAGCTGTGCACAGCGGAACTGTACCAAGCCGTAAACGTCGCGCTAGGAGGCTGTTTCGCGTGTCGGATCTTGATTTGCAACGGTGCGATGGACGCCGTGCGGAATGGCCGTCGGTTGCTCAGCAGGAGCCGCCGTTTTTCGTGTCGGTTGCGCCGCCACCCGTTGCATTTGCCGAACCGCCGCAGGTCGCGATGGCAGTGTTGCTGTCCCCACTTCCGGCCGTCGCGCCGCTGTTGTCGGTGGCCGTGGCGGTGTTGTTGTCCCCACTTCCGGCCGCCGCGCTGCTGTTGTCGGTGGCCGTGGCGGTGTTGTTGTCCCCGTTGAAGGCCAGGGCATAGCCGTTGTCGGCCGTGGCGGTGTTGTTGTCCCCGGCATAGGCCAGGGCATAGCCGTTGGCGGTGGCCGTGGCGGTGTTGTTGTCTCCGTAAGCAGCGAACGCACTGCCGTTGTCGGCCGTGGCGGTGTTGTTGTCCCCATTAAAGGCCCCAGCAGTGCTGTTGGCGGTGGCCGTGGCGGTGTTGTTGTTGCCGCCGGTCGCGGTGGCGGTGCTGTTGTCGCCTTTGGCGGTGGCGGTGTTGTTGTTGCCGCCGGTCGCGGTGGCGGTGCTGTTGTCGCCTTTGACGGTGGCGGTGTTGCCTGTTCCGACGGTGGCGGTGGCGGTGCTGTTGACGCCCATAGCTTTCGCCGTTGAACCGGCGTCGGAGGTCGCGGTGGCGGTGCCTTTCTGCACCTTCACGACGCCGTCCTTCGAGATGCTCAGGTTCTGTCCGTTGCCCGTACCGTTTCCTGGGTTGGCAGAAGCCGCCCATGGCGTCGCCACCAGCCCTGCCCCGATGCCCAGCGCCACTGCTAGCGCCCCGACCCTCCCGATATGGCTGGTGTACCCCATCGTTGCTCCCCGTCCCGATCAGTCTGTGTGCATTTCAGCAAAAAGTTCAGCAACTTCACGTCAGCATGTTGCACGTCCCATTTGGGCCGTGACAACGCATCAGGGCTAACTCACAGCGAGACGTCTAGTAATTACCGTTGTACCAACGACGTTGAGGAAACTGGAGGAATGACCCCAAGTCGAGCGCGCGGTCGACCGCGTAGCGAGGAACACCGCGACGCCGTCCTGACAGCCGCCATGGAACTGATGCAGGACGACCTGCGCAAGGCATCGGTCGACCGGATTTCCGAACGCAGCGGGGTCAGCAAGGCGACCATCTACAAATGGTGGCCGAACAGAACCGCGGTGGCCATCGATGCGTTCCTGCATCAGATGATGGCCGACGCGCCCGTGCCCGACACCGGCTCGGCGGCCGAAGACTTCCGCCTGACGTTGCGCGGCATGATCGCGTTCTACACGAGCCCATGGCGCGATCTATGCCCAACTCATCGGTGAGTCGCAGTTCTACCCAACTGAACGCGAGCGGATACGAACACACCAAGTGAACCTCCGCCGAGCAGCCGTGACGAAGATCTGGGACCGCGGGTTCGCCCGCGGCGAGCTGGATCCAAACATCGACCCCGAGGTGGCGCTGGATCTCATCTTCGCCCCGGCCGTATACCGGATGGCGACCGGTCACGGCGGATTAACCCCGGACGACGCCGATGCCATCGTGAACATCGTGATGCGGGCACTGGCCAGCTGATCAGTGATCGACGCTACAACGTAATTACTAGACGCCTCGCTGTGAGTACGCCCGTGTGAGTTGCCACGGGCCAAACGGGACGTGCAACATCTGACGTGCCCTTCAGTCGTGCTGCGTCATCCAACAAGGAGGTTGGGCGCATGCTTCTCCGCGCGACTCTTATCGCGGCAGCCATCGCTGCGGAAGCCCTGGCGATGGCTGGATTGGGACCGGGCCTCGGTCACGCCGACTCGAATCAGACGTGCACGCCTTCACAGTGGGTGACCAACTG
>JAOPUT010000019.1 GCA_025963385.1 Mycobacterium sp. | reverse complement strand
TGGATGGAATCCCACGCCGGTGCCACCGCGGCCCTTCACTGGGATGTCGGCGACTTCGGTGACCTTCCAGCCCTTCTCGGATATCGACAGAATGGCTTCGCCGTTCTCACACGTGAGCGGCAAGGCGGCGATGACCTCGTCGCCATCGGCGGCCAGCTTCACCCCGGCGATACCGTTGCCTGCCGCGCCCTGTGGATTCACGGCGGCGGGGTCGATTCGCAGCACCTTTCCGCGTCGCGTCACCAATGCCAGATGCGATCCGGGTGCGAGTACTCCAGACCGCAGCAGCCCGGTGATGTCCGGCGCCACCGGGATGTCGCGGATCTTGTAGGGCAGGCCGTTACCGGTGGTGAGCTTGATTCGTCCGTCGGTCCACACCGCCCAGCCCAGTCCCGATGTCAGCAGATCGCCGTGGCTGTCGGAAAACACGCCGCGGTCATCAAGTCGCCACGCCGCGTTGGACTTACGCTCGCGGGTGCCATCCTCGTCGGCACTCGATGCGGTGGGTGTGGCCTCGAAGTCCAGCACGGTGCGCCGGTCGAATTCGGGACCTTTGAATAGTTTTGCGGTCTCAATGAGCTCGTTGTCGATCACCGCTCGACGGGCATCGGGATTCGACACTAGTTCGGTGAGCTCCAGGAACTCGGCGTCCAGTTTCTCCGCTTCGGCCTGCAGCTCGATGACGTCGAGCTTGGTCAGCCGCCGCAGCTGCAGCGCCAGAACGTAATCGGCTTGTCCGGTATCGATTGCGAAGTGGTCCTGCAGCCCCTGGCGGGCCTCGTCGACGGTGTCGGATCCACGAATCACGGCCACCGCGGCGTCGATGTCGAGGTGGATGGTCATCAGGCCCGACACCAGATGGCGACGCGCGGTGACCTTCTCCAGTCGATACTCGCTGCGGCGCAGCACCACCGAATCGCGCAGGTGCAGGAATGCGGAGATCAGTTCCCGCACCGACCACCAGCGAGGCACTCGATCCTCGTCGAGTGCGACCAAACTGGCGGCGAACGTCGACTCCAGCGGCGTCAGGGCGAGTAGCTGCTCGCGGATCTGCTCGGCAGTGTGGCCGCGTTTGGCGGTGACCACGATCCGCAGTCCGTTGCGGCGGTCGGTCAGATCCGACATGTCGGCCACACCGGGCATTTCGCCCGACTCGACCAGTGCTCGGATCCTTTCTTGCACGGTGTTACTCGCGACGCCGGGCGGCAGCTCGGTGATGACGACGTTCTTCCCGTCGACGGATACCGTGCCACGCACGGTGAACGCACCGCGGCCGGTGGTCATGTAGTCCCGCAGCCCGGCCGTGCCGACCACGGTGGCGCCGCAGCCCCAGTCGGGGCCGGGAATGAGTTTCACCAACCTGTCGTCGGTCATGTTCGGGGTCTTCAGCAGTGCCCGGCAGGCAGCCATGACCTCGCGCGGATTGTGTGCCGGTACCTTGGTGGCCCACCCTTCGGCGATGCCGACCGCGCCGTTGCAGAGCAGAACCGGCCATCGCGCCGGCAGCACCGTGGGTTCGGTCCATTCACCGTCGAAGGTCTGCACCATCGGCACTGCGTGATCGTCGAGTTCGGCGGTCAACGCCGCACCGGGTGCCGACAGCCGCATCTCGGTGTAGCGGTCAGCGGCGGGGATGTCGCCTTGGATGCGGGGGAAGGCGCCTTGTCCGTCAATGACTTTCACGCGCTGGAACTCGGCGGCCATCAACGCGGCTGCCCCGTACATCGACGCGCCGCCGTGTGGATGCAGGTTGCCGGTGACGGCTGAGCAGACCTTGGAGGACTTCTGCGGCTTGTTTCCGGGCAGCAGTCTGGAGTCGTGCATCTGGTACAGCAGGCGGCGCTGGCCCGGTTTGAGTCCGTCGAAGGCCGACGGGATGGCACGGTCGCTGACGCTGTACAGCGCGAAGGTCAGCTGGTAGTGGTTCCAGTAGTCATCGGCACTTTGGTCGAGCACCAGATCCGGATTCTGCTCGATGATGGCGGTCACGTTGTTCTCCTAGTCGAGGTCGAGAGCAGAGGTGTCGACGCGGGAGGCGATGTCGGCCATCCACGTGCGCCGGCCCTCCGGCGGCCCGCCGAACAGAGTGTGGTGCAGCTTCGGTTCACCGTCGTCTAGGTGCACTCGAATGACGGTGCGGCGCTGCGGATCCAGCACGGTGTTCCAGAAGTCGTCGGCGTCCATTTCGCCGAGGCCCTTGTTCCGCTGGACCTCTACCTTGCGTTTTGAGGTGGCACGCAGCCGGGCCACGGCGGCATCGCGCTCGGACTCGTCTTGGCAGTAGATCCGCTGCTGGCCGTCCTTGACCACGAACAGCGGTGGCAGCGTCACGTAGACCATCCCGGCCTTGACGAGTGGCCGGTAGAAGTCCAGGAACATCGAGATGAGGCTCGAGTTGATGTTGCCGCCGTCTGGGTCGGCGTCGGAGGCGAACAAGATCCGGTCGTACCGGCACGACTCCGGGTCGCAGTTGTCGCGGACCCCACAGCCCAGGATGCGTTCGATCGAGTCGAATTCGTCCTTGACCCGCGCCTTGCTCAGGGTGAATCCATAGACGTTGGGTGGCTTGCCCTTCAGCGGGAAGGCCGCTTGGAAGGTGGCGTCGCGTGCGGCTTTGATCGTGCCCAGCGCCGAGTCACCCTCGCACAGGAACAATTCGGCACCCGAGCCGCGGCCGGTCTCCCGGCTGGGCAGCAGCTTCGGCGGCAAGGACAGGTTCGTCCCCAGGCCCTTGGCCTTCGACGCCGCCCGGGACCGGGCCTTGGCGCCCTCGGCGCTGCGCCGCGCCCTGGCGGCCTCCAGCGCCAGCTTGGTCCATAGCGACACCGTGTCGCCGTTGCCGGGGTTGGCGGCCCAGATGGTGACGCTGCGCGCCACATCCGGGGCCATCGCCACGTTCAGTGACCGCGAGGACACCGCGGTCTTGGCCTGCGAGTCCCATGCCGCATCCGGTGCCCGGGTGTCCACGGCGAGCGCGGTCACTGCGGCGAAGTCCTGTGCCTCCGGGCCGTCTTCGCCTTTGGCCAGGCCCAGGTCGCGGATGCGGGATGCGCGATCGGCCAGTGCTTCGGACAATCCCTTCACCGCTGCGGTCAGATGAGATCCGCCGCCGGGGGTGCGCACGGTATTGCAGAACGCTGCGACGGTGGCCGGTTCGGCGGGGCCGGCCGTCAGGGACCAGCGGAACGGGGTCGGGCCGCGGCCGGTGGTGTACTCGCCGCGGCCCTCCACGACTGCGCGCACGCCGGGCACGGGAGTGCCTGCGGCGACGCACATGAGGTCGAGGAGGGTGTCGGTGCCCCACGGGCCGCTGAACGGTTCGAGCAGTTCGGGCCGGACGACGTCGCCGGGCCAGCCGTCGTCGACGACGATCAGGTGCACACCCGGGGACATCCGTGCTGCGGCGTGTGCCCGCAGCAGTACCTCGTTGATGTCCACACTGGAATCCGGCACCACGGCGGCGTCGAACAGGATGCGCACCGTGGTGCCGTGTGCATCCGGTTTGCGATTGCCTGCGCCGCGCAGCTTCTGTGTGTCGGCGCGGGTGAACGGGGCGTCCGCGTCGAAGTCCTTACCCTCGAACACCCCGGGGTAGCCGCCGCCGAAACTCTGCAGGTAGGTCTTTCCAGCTCGGCGTACCGTCACGTCCGTTCGCGCGGAGATGAAAATCGCTGCGGCGGCGCCGATCCCGTTGAGACCGGCACCCGTGCTGGAGGCGTCGGAGTGTGCGGAGAACTTGCCGCCCGCACGCGCGGTGCCCAGTGTCTTGACGATGCCGTTCTTCCCGTTCACCGGGTCGGAGTCGATGGGCAGGCCGCGGCCGTCGTCGGCGACGCTGACCGAACCGTCGGCGTGCAGGGTGATGGTGACGGTCGACCCACCGTGGCTGGGATCGGCGACCTCTTCGATCGCGTTGTCGACGATCTCGCGCAGCGCGGTGTTGAGCACGTCCAGACCGAGGTTCACCGCCGGCCGCAGGCGGGTGTGCTGAACGTCGTCGAGCTCGGTGATGTCGGCGGCGGTGTAACTCACTGCTCGTCCCTTCAATCCAGTCCGGGTAGGGGAGGGCCGGAACTCACGGGGCCCGTCGGCGACCCACTCGGCAAGCACTGGTGTACCGCAGGAATGGTAGACGGCCGGTCAGACATCATTGCGTAGCCGTGGCGGTGTACGACCAGACTTTCTTGCGCCGTCGGTCACGTTCGACCAGGACCATGACCCACGCCACGACGCCGAGATTCTGGTCCAGCCCAGCGTCTTTAGATCTTGCCGCCCGGGAACATCGTCTTGACGGCCTGGGTGACGTTCGCGCGGGCGTCGGCGGCGTCGGTGGGGTCAAGGGAGCCGATCGCCATCGCGTACCGGTGATCGGCTCCGATGATGCCGGTGGTGACGTGCAACTGGTTGGCGCCGTTCCAGCAGCAGAACCAGCCTTGCTTGACCGCGACGGGCTCGGCGTAGAGGCCCTCGGGGATGCCGAACCGCTGCGGATACCCGTCGGTTCCCGTCGGTGTGGATTGCGCGAGGTTGCTGATGATGACGTTGGCCTGTTCGGGCGGCAACCCACCGGTGCCGTCCAACAACATGTCGTAGTAGCGAACGAGATCACTTGCGGTGCTTTGAGTTACGTCCCAGTGGCCGTTGTAGGGAGCCGTCGTGCCCGCCAACCCGTATCGAGCCTTCACGCGCGCGATGATGGCGTTTTGGCCGCTGCGGTCCCAGAAGTTCTGGGCCGCGCTGTCGTCGGAGGAACGCAACATGATCTCGAGTGACTTGCGGTCGGCGGGGGAAAGTGTCGTCTTGCCCTGCGACACCTGCAGAAGCAGGTCGTCGGCGATGAACAGCTTCACCACGGACGCAATCGGGAAGGGCTTGTTGTCTCCATTGGAGATGATCTGGCCGGTGCTGCGGTCCAACACGACGGTCTCGATGTCGGCCCCGGACTTGGCCGCGTCGGCGGTGGCCTGTCGGACGCGGGCGTCGAGCCCTTCGAACGACACCGTCGGTTGGGCGGGTGGCGCTGCGGGCAACTCGGGGGGCGAGGCTTGCGGGGAGCTCTCCGGGGTCGGGGGCGAACCCCAGACCTGTGCCTCGCACCCGCTCAGGAGCAGCGCCACACCGGCGACCGCCAGCATCGCCATCGCCCGTTTCGGCAGCTGCCGACGCATAAGTCTCCTTCGAGCAGATCCAGACACCAGGGCGGGGTCATCGCTGCGCCCGCCGATCGCCCCAGCCTAAACGGCTGAGTCAGCCGGAGCCGGATGAGACCGCCCCTAGGATTTCTGTCGTGGAACCGGAAGAGACGAAACGGAGACTCCTACCCGGCCTGATCGCCGTCGTCGTGGGGAGTCTGTTGGTGGCGTGTTCGCCGGGGTCGGCGCCCACGTCCCCGACGGCGGACGTGCCGTTGCAGGCTGGCAAGCAGAGCACGCTTCCCGTCGATGCAATGGGGTTCACGGCGATGAGCGTCGACGCCAAGGGCGTCCTCTACCTGGGGGGTGGTCTCGGAATCTCGACGCTGGCGCCCGGGGCGACCCAATCGACCCCGTTGAAACTGGGCGGCCACCCGACGGTGTCGACCTTGGCGGCTGCACCGGACGGCACGCTGTACTTCGTCACGCTGGACGGTGTCGTCGAGACCGTCGCCCCGGGAGCCGTTGCCCCGGAACCATTGCCGTTCGACAAGGTCCAGCGCTACGGCCAGATCGCCGTGGCGCGGGACGGCGCGGTGTACCTCGGTGACGACCAGCGCGACAAGCTGCTGAAGCTCTCACCCGGTGCGGTAGCCCCGACCGACCTTCCCGTCGCCGGTGTCGACGGCCCGGGGCACATGGTGGTGGACGCGGACGCCAACCTGTTCGTATCCATGCGGGGAAAGGTCGTGAAGATCGCGAAGGACGCGACGGATGCCGAGACGGTCGCGGGCGCGACCGAGCACGCAGGTGGCCTCGCCGTCGACGCCGCTGGCAATCTCTACGCCACCGACGTCAAGGCGGGCACCGTGTCCAGGCGGCCCGCCGCCGGAGGCGATTGGGCCCCATTGCCGTTCAGCGGTCTCCAGAGCCCCACCGACATCTCCGTGGACGACGACGGCAACGTCTACGTGCTCAACCAGGGAAGCCAGGTCATCAGGCTCGCAGCGAAGTAAGCCCTTCCTCGATATTTACTCGCGCGTCGCAATTCGAACCAATTCGCCGATCCCGCCCTGCGCGCGCGGAACGACGGTATGTACATAGCCATGGGTGCTTCGGTGTACGTGGGACGAGTCGGTGGCTTGGCAGTGGCTCTGGGGATTGGAGCCGCGGTCTTCCTAGGGCACGGAGTCGCTTCGGCTGACACGTCCGGTACCTCTGGCTCGGCAGGTTCAGTCGACTCCTCCTCGGCATCCGGCCAGTCATCGACCAAGTCCGCGACCACGGGCACGTCGGCGTCCGACAAGCAGGCCTCAGGCGAAAAAACCAGCACGGCAACGGATTCCAGCGAGCCCAAGACCACCGAAACCGGCGATACCAAGTCGGCGGATTCCAGCGAACGCAAGACCACCGGACCGAAGTCGAAGAAGAAGAAGCCCGACGCCTCCGCGCAATCGACCAGGACCGCCGGCGACTCGACCCCCAAGGTCGGCGCCGGCGACAAGACGGAGCAATCGGACGCTTCGGCCTCCATGAAGACGGCCTCTACCAAGACGGTGACCGAATCCACGGCGACCGAGTCCACGGTGACCGAATCCACGGCGACCGACGAGGATGCGCAGACGGCCGGCGCATCACCGACCAGCGTGGAGGTCTCCCAGTCGACCACCACCGACGTGGCGGTTGCGACACCTGCGCCATCGCACCCTGCACCCGCTGACACCGTGGCGGCCGCAGTGGTGCAGGTGGTCAGTGCGGTGCTCAGCCCGTTCGCGGGCACGTCACCCACGGCACCGGCAGAGTCACCGATGCCGTGGATCGCGATGGCGGCCGCGCGCAAGGAGATCGGGACGACCGCCAACGTCGCCAGGGTCGCCGATCCCGTCACGACGTCCGCCGCCGTCGATCCGACCCCTACGGCCGCTCCCGCGATTGCCTACCCGACCAACGTCGTGGCCATCCCGCAGATCTCCCTGGTGACGGCCCTGGGGCTGCAGAACCTGCCGATCGTCGGACCGCTGTTCGTGACCCCGATCGTGGCGTTCGTCAACGCGATTCCGATCGTCGGCGATCTTCTCCACCCCATCTTCGGGTATCCGCTTCAGGCGGGTCTGCCCGTCGGCAGCCCCCAAGCCCGCGACGTCAGGGTGATCTCGTTCGACGGCACGCAGATCAGCGTCCACTTCATGCCTGCGACCGGACTGCTGGCAGGACGACCGGCGCCGACGATCCTCGACGGCCCCGGCCTCGGCGAACCCGGCGCGACCAATCTGAACGGCACGCCCTTCGATGGCATCATCCAGGACAATCTGGGCCTGGTGGGCATCGCGACACTGCGCGACGCCGGGTACAACGTCGTCACGTGGGACCCGCGCGGGGAGTACTTCTCGGGCGGCGTCCTCGAACTCGACTCGCCCGACTACGAAGCGCGCGACGTCTCCTCGATCATCAGCTGGGTCGCCCAGCAGCCAGAGGCGCAACTCGACGGTCTCAACGATCCGCGACTGGGGATGGTGGGGGTGTCCTATGGCGGTGGCATCCAATTGGTCTCCGCCGCAATCGATCACCGCATCGACGCCATCGTGCCCACCATCGCGTGGAACACGCTCAACGACGCGCTGTACCCGAACCAGGACTTCAAGAGCGGTTGGGGCACCCTGCTCACCGCCGCGCTGCTGGCGACGTTCGCCCGGCCCAATCCGGAGGTGTATCCGGCCGCGATCTATGGCGACCTCACCACCACGCTCACCCAGGCCCAGCAGGACCTCTTGGCCGCCAGGGGGCCGGGTGGCACCCTCGGTCTCCTCAGCAAGATCACGGCGCCGACCCTGTTCATCCAGGGCACGGTCGACACGCTGTTTCCCTTGGCCGAAGCCAATTTGAACGCCACCCAGTTGCCAGCCGGTGTGCCCACCAAGGTGGTGTGGTTCTGCGGCGGCCACGGTCTCTGCGTCAACGATCTCCTCGACGCGCGTGACGGTGTGGTGATTCAGCAGAGCACGCTGGCGTGGCTCGACCGGTACGTCAAGGGCGACACCACGGCGGTGACGGGCCCGCAGTTCCAATGGGTCGACCAACGCGGGCAGTACTACTCCTCGAACGTCTACCCGGTGCCCACGGGAACCCCGATCGTGACCTCGAGCAATACGAGCCAGTTCCTACCGCTCGTGCCCTTCCTCGCCGGGTCAGGGCCGCTGCTCGGCGTGCTTCCCATCGGTGGCACCAGGGCCTTCAACGCCATCAACCTCACCGTGCCTGCCGCGACCGCGACGACCTACGTGGTGGGTGCGCCACAGCTCACGTTCACCTACTCCGGGTCCGGCACCAGTCGGTTCGTCTACGCCCAACTCGTCGACGACAGCACGGGTTTGGTGCTCGGAAATCAGGTCACCCCGATACCGGTGACCCTCAACGGGCAGACGCAGACAGCCACGGCACCGCTGAACATGGTGGCCGCCACGCTCACCCCCGGACAGACCGTGACGCTGCAGATCGTCGCGTCGTCCACGGATTTCGCCGCGCTCACCTCGCTCGGTCAGTTCACGGTGTCGAGCATGACTCTGTCGTTGCCGACGGCGGATCCGTCGTCGGTCACCACCACGACCAACCTGTAGAACCTGAAACGCCGACGACCGGAAGCCGTCCCCGGGGACTGGCTTCCGGCCGTCGGTAACAGGATTCAGTTGCCAGGAGTGGCTTCACCCGCCGCCTGAACCATCGTCGCCGCGGGGGCACCGAGGCGGTTCGCCACGAAATCAGCTGCCTGGTCGGCCATTCCGTTGCTCTTGTAGGAGCTGTGAGCAGAGCGGTCCAGCCCACCCGGGAAGCAGACCGGGTCACCGGGGGCGCACATCTGGATGGTCTTGGCGGTGTAGGCGTCACCGATGTTGATCGCCGGGGCGCTGCGGTCGACGAGTCCAAGGAACCAGCTGTCGGGGGTACCGAACAGGGCGACGGCCGCGACGTGCGAGGCGACCGAGGCGGGCATCGGACCGGAGATGCTCGCGGGCAGCGCGAATCCGGCGGGCACCTCGCTCGCGGTCGTGTAGCCGGCGACCGCGGCGCCCTGCGAGTAACCGCCGAGCACGATCTTGGTGGATGGGCACTGCGTGGCGATCGACTGGATCCTGTTGCTGGCGTCGGCGACGCCGTCGACGGCCTGGCCGAAGTCCAGCGATGCGGGGTAGTTCACCGCGTATACGTCGACCGACTTGCCGGGCAGACGCGCGGTCAGAGCGTCGACGAACGCCTGTCCGGTCGCGCCGACACCCGGTGCCTCGAACGTGCCGCGGGCGAACACCACCTCCACGGCGGCGCACGGGTCCTCGGCGGCGCTGGCGGTGGCGGTGGATCCCGCGAACAGGCCGGTGACGACGGCGGTCAGCGCGAGCGCACTGAACGTCGCCGATTTTGCCAGTTTCGAGATGGCCGACGTCTTCCTGGCGATCGGTGATGTGGTCATGATGGTCCCCGTCCCTTGCGCTTGCCCTGCCATCGCCTCTGCGTGGTGGTGGCAACTGCCTGGTACAAGTCGGGACCCACGAAGTCCGATTCCGGATCTGTCAAGTGATGTACCTCACGTGCACGAAGAGCCAAGCGCGGAATGTTAGGCGATCTACTGAGCGTTTGCTTCGCACCCGCCGGCCCGGAGACCACGTTCCGGACGGCCCATGACACCAGTCATGTGGGGATGAGTCGGCTTGGTGTGCCGATACGTTTGGCCATGACGTAACGTGGTTATGTCTGCTAAGTATTCGAGCCGCCAACGCTGGAGCTGCGCCCATGACCCTTTTCAAGACCACTCTGTCGGCCGTCGCGGTCGCGGCCGGGCTGTCCGCAGCCGTGCTGGGCATGGGCGCCACCGTGGCGCTCGCCGACCCGCCGCCGCCTCCACCACCTCAGGGTGAAGTGCCGCCGCCGAATGCACCGCGGAAGACCGCTGAGTTCTGGGACGGCGAGCCCGTGGTGTGGACCTCGATGTGGGGCGGGCGATGGGGCGTATGGAAGAACGGTCAGTTCCTCACGCTGTCGTCGAACATCAACACCGGCGGCGGCTAGACCGATCACAGGCGGCCACAGGAACATCCGGATCAAACACCCTGAGCGGGCGCCGAACTCAGCTGAAGCGGACGTCGAGCGTCGCCAGGCCGAAGATCTTCTTGCCCTCGGATTTTGCCGCAACGAGGAGGACGCCGGTGCGGGTCTCCGGGTCGAGTGACTTGACCTTGCCGCTGAACTCGATGTCCGCGCCCTCGGTGGCCGACACGATCGCGGGCGCCGACAGCCGGACCGCGTAGCGGCTCACCGCACCGGAGTCACCGGACCACGTGGAGGCGAACCCGGCGCCCAGTCCCATGGTGAGCATTCCGTGCGCGATCACGTCGGGCAGCCCGGCCAGCTTGGCGATCTCCTCGTCCCAGTGGATGGGGTTGGCGTCGCCGGCCACGCCTGCGTAGTTCACCAGGTCGCCGCGGGACAGCTTCAAGTGGCGCGCAGGCAGTTCGTCGCCGACCTTCACGTCATCGAAGGACGGCGTGCCCGGCGTGCGGCCGCTGTCCTGCGCGATCCGCACCTCACCCTCCGGTCGCACGGTCTTCACGTACTCGGTCTCGCCGACCCCGAAGATGTTGACGTCGTGCATCATCGCGTTGTGCACCGCTGACTTGATCTCCGGATTGAGATCCTCCGCGGTGACGCCGACGACGGTGGTGTGCAGGGTGTGCACCCGCTCGCCCGCCGCGTCGGTGAAGGTGTTGGTCACGGTGATCAGGTCTCTGCCCGCGATCCTGCGCACCGACGTCAGCTCGACGTCGACGTGGAGTTCGTCCCCCGCGACGATCGGGCGATGCTGCTCGAAGACCTCTTCGGTCTGCATGTAGGTGTCGTAGCCGACCACCACCTGCTCGAACATGTGGCGGTTGCACGTCATGCCCGGGGTCGACGTAAACGTCAGCGGCGCGACCAGGTCTGGGAAACCCAGCTTCGCGGCGGCCTCGACGTCCCAGTGCGCGGGGTGATAGTCCTGCACCGCGCGGGCGTACTCACGCAACTTCTCACGGCCGACCAGGTAGGTGCCGTCCATCTGATACCAGTGGCCGACCCGCGCCTCGAGGGGCGATGGTTCTGCTGCTGCAGTCATGAACTTGCTCAACTCTTCCATCGACCTGTTCGCTGAGGCCGACCCAAGCACACTAACGCGCCGCGAATGGGGCGAGCGCACCCGCTCAGCGGCCACCCCTCCAACGAGCCGGAGGCCGCTACCGGATTGGCGCTCGTCGGATCGGCCCACTAGCTTTTCTCGGGTGATCTCCTCAGGTATTGGTGCAGTCGCGCGGTGGATCGCCCCCTTCATGGCAGTGGCCGCCGTCGCAGGCGTCGTCCTCGTCGACGAGCCGGTGCCTGCCCCGGCGATACGCCTGGCGGCCGATGGCAATCCGCTGGCCGGGCAGGCCTTCTACGTCAACCCCAACTCCAAAGCGATGCGTGCCGCGAACGGTGCCGGGAGTCCCGAGCTGACCGCCATCGCGAACACGCCGACGGCGTACTGGATGGACCAGCTGTCCACGCCGTCGGTCGACGCGAAGTACATCGCCGACGCGCAGGCGGCGGGCACCATGCCGATCCTCGCGCTCTACGGAATCCCGCATCGCGACTGCGGGAGCTTCGCCGCGGGCGGGTTCGGTTCTGGCGCCGCGTACCGGGGGTGGATCGACAGCGTTGCCGCCGACATCGGCGGTGGACCTGCGGCGATCATCCTCGAGCCCGACGCGCTCGCCATGGCCGACTGCCTGTCGGGTGACCAGCGTCAGGAGCGCTTCGACCTGATGAGCTACGCCGTCGACACGCTGACCCGCAACCCGGCCACGGCCTTGTACATCGACGCGGGCCACTCGCGATGGGTGAGCGCCGACGACATGGCTGCCCGGCTGAATCAGGTGGGCGTGGCCAAGGCGCGGGGATTCAGCCTCAACACCGCGAACTTCTTCACCACCGGCGAGGAGATGGGCTACGGCGACGCGATCTCCGGCATGACGGGCGGCAAGCCCTATGTCATCGACACCTCGCGCAATGGCAACGGTCCGGTCGACGGCGACCCTCTGTACTGGTGCAACCCCAGCGGCCGTGCCCTCGGCGTCGCACCCACCACCGACACCGGGAACGGAAACGTGGACGCCTTCCTGTGGGTGAAGCGTCCCGGTGAATCGGACGGCTCGTGCCGCGGGGGAGCCGGGGCAGGCACCTTCGTCAACCAGTTCGCCATCGACCTCGCGCACAACGCAGGCCAGTAGCCGGGCGCCGTCTGGCCCGGCCTACCGGCCCGCGCGCGAAAGCCGTTACGGCGCGGCGGGTTCGGCGATGCGCTCGGCGGCGAGCATCGACGCGTACCCGGACTCCTTCAGCTCGCGGCAGTGGGTACGGCGGGTGATCGAGGTGGTGCCCTCTGGTGATGCAACGATGGGCGCATGACCGCAACGCTCGTCGCGAAGAACGTGGCAGGCGGGTTCGCCCACCGCACCCTCTTCGAGGGGCTCGACCTGACCGTCGCGCCCGGCGACGTCGTGGGCGTGGTCGGTGCCAACGGTGCAGGCAAGAGCACCCTCCTGCGAATACTGGCCGGGGACCTCGAGCCACTCGAGGGCACGGTCAGCGTGGCGCCGACCGACGCTTTCATCGGGTGGCTGCCGCAGGAGCACGAGCGTGTGG
Source organism: Mycobacterium sp. (assembly GCA_025963385.1). Lineage (GTDB taxonomy): Bacteria > Actinomycetota > Actinomycetes > Mycobacteriales > Mycobacteriaceae > Mycobacterium. Next base: position 15,374 of record JAOPUT010000019.1, on the reverse strand, counting down.
CAGGAGAGACGGTCGCCGCCTACGTCGCGCGAAGGACGGGATGCACCGACGCCACGCAGACGATGGAGGCGGCGGCCGCGACGCTGGCGGAACCGGATTCCGCCGACGGTGATCCGGCGGACGCCTACGCTGCCGCGCTCGACCATTGGCTCGCCTCCGGCGCGGCCGACCTCGATGAACGGTTGCCCGCGGTGCTGGCCGAGTTGGGCCTGGACTCCGATGCGGTGCGGCCGCAGACGACGCTGATGACCGCCCTGTCGGGCGGCCAGGCGGCTCGGGTGGGATTGGCGGCACTGATGGTGTCGCGGTTCGACGTCGTCCTGCTCGACGAGCCCACCAACGATCTGGACCTCGACGGGCTGGACCGGCTCGAACACTTCGTCCGGGATCTCCGTGGCGGGGTCGTGCTGGTGAGCCATGATCGAGAGTTCCTCGCCCGCAGTGTGACTCGCGTCCTCGAACTGGACCTGGCGCAGAACATGACCACCGTCTTCGGCGGCGGGTACGAAAGCTACCTGGAAGAGCGTGAGGTCGGTCGCAGGCACCGCCGCGAGGAGTACGAGGAATTCGCCGACAAGAAGGCCGATCTGGTGGCCCGTGCGCGCACTCAGCGGGAGTGGTCGAGCCAGGGTGTCCGCAACGCGATCCGCAAGGCGCCCGACAACGACAAGATCCGGCGGCGGGCGGCGTCCGAGTCCAGCGAGAAGCAGGCTCAGAAGGTACGCCAGATGGAGAGCCGGATCGCGCGCCTAGAGGAAGTCGACGAACCCCGCAAGGAATGGGTCCTGGAGTTCACCATCGGGGCGGCGCCGCGGTCGAGCGCAGTGGTCGCAACGCTCGCCGATGCCGTGGTGCGTCAAGGCGATTTCGTGCTCGGGCCGGTGTCGCTGCAAGTCGACGCCGGGGAACGGATCGGCATCACCGGGCCCAACGGGGCGGGAAAGTCGACCTTGCTGCGGCTGCTGCTTGGCAGGCAGCAGCCCGACGAGGGTCGCGCGAGCCTGGGCGCCAACGTCGCCATCGGTGAGATCGACCAGGCGCGTGCGGATTTCACGGGATCGGGCCGACTCGTCGATCGCTTCGAGCAGCGCGTGCCCTCGTGGACGACGGCCGACGTGCGGACCCTGCTCGCGAAGTTCGGGCTGCGCGCCGACCACGTGGAACGCCCAGTCGACGACCTCTCACCCGGCGAGCGAACCCGGGCCGGGCTGGCACTGCTGCAGGCGGTCGGCACGAACGTGCTGGTTCTCGACGAGCCGACCAACCATCTCGATCTCCCGGCCATCGAGCAACTCGAGCAGGCGCTCGACACCTACGACGGCGCGTTGCTGCTGGTCACCCACGACCGCAGGATGCTGCAGAACGTTCGGTTGGATCGCTCGTGGCTGGTCGACCGCGGCCGCGTCGCCGAGCTCTAACCGACGGTGCCCAGCAGGCCTTTGGTCCCCTGGTCAGGCGATCGCGAGGTGATGCGCGCCGCCGACGAACACGATGCTCCGGGCGTCCGAGGTCTTGGTCACGTCGACGATCGCGTCGGAGAACTGACTTGCAGAGGTCAGCGTCCCGTCGATCATGTCCCCGGACACCACCGTCAGGTGCACACCGGCGCTGCCGAACGCGGAACGCATCGCGTACAGCGCGGTCTCGCCGGCACGCTCGCTTGCGGCGATCGCCGAAAAGCCCTTCGGCACGGCCTTGTTGGGAAAGAAGTGGGCCTGGTGGCTGGTGACGAAGACGATGCGGCTACCGGCAGGCATCAGCGGCAGCGCCAAGCGGGCAAGGTATCGCTGCGCGTCGCGGTTGAGGCGCATGGCGCCGCCGGACCCCGATCCCAGTTGAAGGCCACCCGACGCGTTGAGGATCAGGGCGTCGAGCCTGCCGAAGCGGGCCGCGACGGTCTCGATCATCGACCGCGCATCGCGCTCGTTGGAGAGGTCGGACGCGATGGTGGACGCGTGGCCGCCTGCGTGGCGGATGGCGTCGGCGACGGCGTTGGCCCGGTCGGCGTTCTTCCGGTAGTTGACGATGACGTGGGTGTCGGGGCTGGCCAGTCCCTTGGCGACTGCCGCTCCGACGCCGCTCGACGCTCCAGTCACCAGGACGATCCGTGCAGGTTGGTGGTGCATGTGCTTCCTTCCGTCCGGGGTTGTCGTCGTGCGTTGGACGCAACCGTACACCGGAATTAAGAAAAATAAGGGCTACGTAAGGTAACGATAAGGCGTAGGTGGTGCTGTCCGCAGTCCGCCCGTATGTCGAAGTGCCCACCTCGTAGCGACAAGCCGCGACAATCGGTTGGCGCGGCGCGCGGCTGGGGCTTATCCGTTGGTCGGCTCGTATGTCGAAGTGCCCGCCTCGTAGCGACAAGTCGCGACAACGGGTTCGAGGGGCAGCGGAAACCATCCACACCCGCTGTTTCATCCACGAGAAGGCGCGATTCCCAGCGAGGTTTCGGCCGTCGTGTCGCCGTGCCGCGAGAGCCTGCGGAGATGACGGAACCACTGCCGCTTCGCGGCATCGAACTGCGCTATGCGCTGACGAATCATCTGGCGCTACACGGCGTGTGCACCGTGCAAGAGCTCATCGAGGGGCTCGTGCACCTCGGCTTCGGATTCCACGGGCGACCTTCGAAGGTCGTATCCGATGCGCTGCGGTGGGAGGTGCGACTCGGTCGCGTGTACCCACGTGGCCGCGCGCTCTACGGCCCCGGTGAGATGCCCAGGTCCACCGCGCACCGGATCGATCGCCGAGTTGGGGAACTACGCGAAGCGGCGGCGCTTCGCCGTCCACCTGGTGCGCGGGTACATCCCCTATGGCACCGCGACTGAGGGCCCATTGCGCGGGCAAGATGTCGCGGGTTGTCGCTATGAGGTGGGCACTTGCGGACTCGGGCCGACTGAGGAGGGACGACCTCGCCTTGAATACGCGCGATCCGGTTGTCGCGGGTTGTCGCTATGAGGCGGGCACTTGCAGACTCGGGCTGACTGAGGGGATGAGCGGTCGACCTCACCCGTTGCTCGCGCTGGCGCTGCTGGGCCCACTGGGCGGTCCGCCGACTGAAGCGGTGATTGCCAGCAACTCCTTCGTGCCAAGATGGGTCGTTCGTCGACACCGCCAGGGACGGGGGATTTCGTGTCGATCTTGGGGAATCCGTTTCGCCGCCGGGCGTTTGCCGGGGTCGCCGCGCTCGCGGGCGTGAACGCGCTGGCGCCGTTCGGCGACGAAGCCGCCCGCTGGGTCGTCGGGGCACTCCAGGCAGTCATCGGCATCGCGGTGATGGTCTGCGCCGCGGTGGTCGCGCGGCGCGCGTCGGGCGCCTCGCGTTGGTGGCGAGTGCTCGTCATCGCCGCCATGGCCAGTTGGCTCGTGGCCGAACTGTTCTGGTGGACGAGCGGCGCGGGCGAGGCAGGTAGCGCCGCCCCCGCTGCCGGAGTCGCGGCGTACTTCCTGCCACCGGTGTTGTCCCTGGGCGCAATGGTCCTACTGGCGCGCAGCGGCGGGCGTCTGCCCTTACTGAGCGATGGCTCGCTGGCGCAGTCCCGTACCCTCGCGGTGCTGGACGGCCTGGTGGCCGCGACCTCCTTCTCGATCCTCGTCCTGAGCGCCGGACTGAACGCGATCGTGGGCGCCCTCCCTCGCTCGCACGACACCACCTTCGCCATCGCCTACTCCCTGTTGGAGGTGACGGTCGTGGTCGTCGCGGCGCTGATTGCGATGGCCTACCGGCGCGATCGCCCGCAACGGCTGAACTATCTCCTGATCTCGGGTGGGATCCTGCTGATCGCGGGGTCGGACAGGCTGGTCGCCTACCTGCGGAGCGTCGGCATGGAATCCGGCGAACTCTGGGGCGGACTCGGCTTCGTCCTCGGCCCGCTGATGATCTGGCTCTCGGTGCTCGAGTGGGCGCCGCAGGACGACGGCGGTAGAACCGACGACGTCATGGACTGGGTGCAGTCCGTGCTGCCCTACGTCGGATTCATGGGCATCGTCATGCTGTGCGCCTTCCACGTGCTGATCGGACGGCAACTGCCGGCAACCGTGGTGTACTTCGGCGTGACGATGGTGTTGCTGGTGACGGCGCGACACGTCGTGGCGATGGGCGCCCAACGTCTGTTGATGCGGCGGCTGTACGACGCACAGGTCCGGCTGGCGCATCAGGTGCATCATGATTCGCTGACCGGGCTCCCCAACCGCTTGCTGTTCGCCCAACGCCTCGGCGAGGCCATGCGCGCAGGCAAATTCGTTCTGATCTTCGTCGACATCGACGACTTCAAGGAGGTCAACGACAAGTTCGGACACGCCGCGGGCGACGAGTTGTTGCGCGCCGTCGGCGCGAGACTAACGCGGTTGCGTCGGCGTCGCAGGCACCCTTGCCCGCATCGGGGGAGACGAATTCGCGATCCTGATCGAGAACGAACACGACCCGCCGGAGGTCGTCGCGGACCAAATCCGCGTGGCGTTGCGCGATCCGTTCGCGGTGCACGGCTCGGCGGTGCGCGTGCGCGCGAGCATGGGGCTGGTCCACCATGGCGTCGGCGATGTGGCACTCACCTCCGACGACCTGATGCGCCAGGCCGACGTCTCGATGTATGCCGGCAAGCAGCTCGGCAAGGACACCGCGGTGGTCTACCGCCCGACTTCAGGTGTGGCAGTGGACTTTCCGAGCGCCCTACGCCAGGCGGAGGGCGGGGTGCCGCTGGGGTTCAGCCTCGCCTATCAACCCGTTGTGGCTCTGCCGAACGGAAACCCGGTGGCGATCGAGGCGCTGGCGAGGTGGACCGCACCGAACGGCATGCAGATCCCGCCGCAGACCTTCGTCGCCGTGGCCGAGGGTGCCGGACTGGGCGCCACGCTCGACGCCATGGTGCTCGACCTCGCCTGCCGCGAGATGCAGGCATCCGGATCGCCACTCGCCATCCACGTCAACATCGGCGCAGCGCGTTTGGGCAACCGGAGTTTCGAATACCAGGTGCTGCGGACGCTCGATCGGTACTCCATCGAGCCGAGCCGACTCGTTCTTGAGGTTACGGAAACCGTTCCGATCGTTGACATTTCGACGGCCGCAGACGCCATCACCCGTCTGAGTGGCATCGGCGTGCAGGTGGCACTGGACGACTTCGGTGCCGGGTTCAACTCGCTCAGCTATCTGCATGCGCTGCCGGTGCAGGTCGTCAAGCTCGACCGCAGTCTGGCCGTCGGCGCCGATCCCGATCGGCGACTTGCGCTGTACCGCTCGGTGATCGGGCTGTGCTCCGCGCTGGGACTGGAAGTGATCGCCGAGGGCATCGAGCACGACGCGCAGGCCGACACCGTGTTCGCGGCGGGCTGCCGACTGGCGCAGGGCTACCTGTTCGGACGCGCGAAGAGCATCGACGATGTGGTGTGCGGCGTGTGAGGGTCGGGCCGACCTACTCGACGACGAAGACGGGGATCAGGCGATCGGTCTTGGTCTGGTACTCGGCGTAGGGCGGGTAGGCCTCGACGGCCAGCTTCCACCACTGTTCACGTTCGGCGCCGTCGACCTCGCGCGCGGTCAGCGTGACGGTCTTGTCGCCGTCCTGCACGACGACGGTGGGGTTGGCCTTCACGTTGAAGTACCACGACGGGTGCTTGGGGTCGCCGCCCTTGGAGGCGACCATGGCGTAGCGGCCGTCTGCCTCCACGCGCATCAGCGGCACGTAGCGCTTCTTGCCCGACTTCACTCCGGTGGTCGTGAAGAGCACGATCGGCCGGTCGAGCACCTCGACCCCGTCGGTGGTGCCCTGCTCGATGATGCGTTCGGTCTGTTCGCGTACCCAGTCGGTGGGGCTCAGTTCGGCGTGTTCGGTCACGCGGCCTTAAACCGGTACGCCACCGCCGTTATTCCCCGCGGCCCATTCGGCACGGGTTGTCGGCCGGTGCGGATCAGGCCAGCGCAGGCGTGCGGGGCTTGGCCGGTGCGGTGTGGGCAGCTTCGACGACGCGCCGCTGGCGACGGTCGTCGCGGTCCATCCGCCTGGCGAGTACGCGTTCGGCGCGCTTGGACAGTGAGCGGCTCTTCTGTGCCAGCAGGTCTAGTTGCTGCCAGCTCAGCCCGTCGAGGTCGCCGTCTGCGTCATGGGTGGCGACGACGACGCAGCCGCGGAGCAGCGGCACCGACTTGGCGGTGAAAGACGTTGTGGTCAAGAGGATTTCGGTCGCACTGCGATTTACGCGGCGCTGGCACCCGTGCGTCGAGGGGCTGAACCAGAAGTCGAACTGTCGGTCGGCGCTGGTGAAGCACTGCAGCCCCTGGGCCGCCACCAGCTGGTCGATGTCTGCCTTGGTGTAGGCGCGGGTTTCATACACTGCGCCGTTGGCGCTGAAGTAGAGGACGGTGTTCATTTCGGGGGTCCATTCATGTCTTTCGTCGCGGTCGTGAGGAGCACAGGCGTCCCCGTGCTGTTACTTGTGTTACCCATGTGACGATTGAGACAAACTTGCATAACGATGTGATGGAACTGGTAAATCCCTGCGTCAGATGTGGACGTGCCGCGCGAGCGAACCGAGGTACTGCATGGCGGGACGGATGCCAGTCGCGTGCCTTGCCCTACCCGCGGAATGGGACGCCGCGGGCGAGGACGCCGGTCGTACGGCGTCCTGATGAACTCCGAGCGTGGAAAGTCCCACCACTGCGCCCACCAGAACGGCCAGCGGAAGGAGCAGCAGACTCGGACCGGACCGATCGGGGGACGATTCCCGGCGCGGTGTCGAGGCCATGCCTCCCACCGTGTCAGTACAGCCTTCGAGGTTGCTACGAATCAGCCGCGGATTTCATGACCGTCTGATCGATGCCGTCGTGCCCCACGACGACTTCGCGCGGAGCGCTGTCCGATTCGTTCACGACGCCGCGCGCCGTTGCGCCGTAGAAACGAGACATGACCACAACCGATCTGCAAGCCCTCCCCAACGTCGGTGCTGCGGTATCCGCGATGCTGGTGCGCGTGGGCATCGAGCACCCCGACGACCTTGCCGACTGGACCGCGGAGACCCTGTTCGAGAAGGTCTGCGCAGTAGACGGACGGCGTCACGACCCGTGTCTGCTCGACACGTTCGCGGCGGTGATCGACCATGTCCACGGGGCCCCTCCGCGTCCGTGGTGGCACTACAGCCGCCTCAGGAAGGAAGGAGTCGCGCGATGATCTCCCGCCACGTGAGCGTGTGGGTCGACGCCGATTGGGAGGCGGTCTACGCCATCGCCTCGGATCAGCGCAGGTTGCCCGAGTGGGCCGCCGGCCTCGCCGACCCAGCACTCGAGTTCGAAGTGGTGAAGTTCGCGCCCACCAACGCGTTCGGCGTCGTCGACCATCGCGTCCGACTGCCCGGCGGCGACGAGGTGTTCAACCCGATGCGCGTCATTCCCTCGGCAGCCGGTGAATCCGGGTGCGAGGTGGTGTTCACGCTGCGACGGCGTGCCGAGCAGACCGAAGCCACGTTCGAGGACGACGTCGCCGCGGTCACCGCCGACCTGACGACGCTGAAGCGCTTGGCGGAGGCCGAGTCTGCCGAGGTCGAGGGGAGCGCGAAGCGGACCGGCTAGGTTTGTTAGCCATGGCCCTGTCCCCAGACATCGTCGGCTTGACCTACGACTACCCCGACCACTACGAAGTCGGCCGCGAGGCCGTGCGTCAGTACGCGGTGGCGGTGAAGAACGAGGACGCCGCGTATTCCGACGAGGCCGCGGCCAAGGCGCTCGGACACGACGCGATACTGGCTCCGCTCACCTTCATCTCCGTCTTCGGGTACCGCGCGCAGATGGCGTTCTTCGCGGACGCGAACATCGCGATCACCGACGAGAGGATGATCCAGGCCGAGCAGGGCCTCAAGATCTACCAGCCGATCATGGCCGGCGACCGGCTGTACTGCCACATCCGCATCGACTCGCTCCGGCAGGCCTTCGGGGCGGACGTACTCACCCTGAAGAGCTGGATCACCAACCAGCACGGCGAGACGGTGCAGGAGGACTACACGATCATGGCGGGACGCACCGAGTCATAGCGTTGAAAGTCGTTGCGCTCCAGTGACTCGGTCCGGCCGATGACGGAATCGATCCGCGCGGCAACCAGCCGATCGGGACTACCTACCCTTGGCAGCGTGCCGGACAGCCGAGGAGTGGTGTCATGACGAGCGGGCCGACCGCGGCGACGGAGGGGACGGGAATCGAACCCGGCAGCCCGCCCGGCGCGAATCTGATCATCTCCCTGCTGGTGGGGTCCGCGTTCGTCATGATCCTCAACGAGACGATCATGAGCGTGGCGCTGCCCGTCCTCATCTTGGACCTGCACGTCACCGCCGCCACCGCGCAGTGGCTCACCAGCGGCTTCTTGCTGACGATGGCCGTCGTCATCCCGATGACGGGCTCACTGCTGCAACGGTTCCCGGCCCGCGGGGTCTACCTGGCCGCCATGGTCCTGTTCTGCACGGGGACTCTGCTGGCCGCATTGGCCCCCGGTTTCCCCATGCTGCTCGTTGCCCGCATCGTGCAGGCGTGCGGCACCGCCGTGATGGTGCCGCTGCTGATGACGACCATCATGAACCTGGTTCCGGTGCAGCGGCGCGGGCAGACCATGGGCACCATCTCGATCGTGATCGCCGTCGCCCCCGCGGTGGGTCCCACCCTGTCCGGGTTGATCCTGGGCTCGCTGGGGTGGCGGTGGATGTTCTGGGTGGTGCTGCCGATCGCGCTGATCGCACTCGCGGCAGGCATCGGATGGTTGCGCGTCCCCGATGAGCGGCGTCGGGCGACGCCCATCGACCCGGTCTCGGTCCCCCTTTCCGGGCTCGCCTTCGCCGGCCTGGTGCTCGGGCTGTCACTGCTCGGCGGAGCCCGGGCTCACGGCGGCCTCCCCGCGTGGGTGCCGCTGTCGGTGGGTGCCGTCGCCATGGTCCTGTTCGGTTTCCGGCAGGTGTGGCTGCAGCGCAGGGACAGGGCCTTCCTCGACCTGCGCCCGTTCACCCACCGCCGGTTCACGGTGTCGCTCGCGCTCGTCGTCCTTGGCTTCATGGCGCTCTTCGGGGCGATCATCATGCTGCCCCTCTACGTCCAGGACGTACTGAAACAGAGCGCCCTCGTCGCCGGGCTCGTCGGCCTGCCCGGGGGACTGCTGATGGGCGCGGCAGGCCCGTTCGTCGGTCGGGCCTACGACCGCCACGGCGCCCGGTCACTGGTGATACCGGGAGCGGTGTTGCTGTGTGCTGCCCTGTGGGGTTACGCGACGCTCGCCGCCACCTCACCCATCTGGGAGCTGGTGCTCCTGCAGATGGTGATGATGCTGGGACTGTCCATGATGTTCACGCCGTTGATGACCGACGCGCTCGGTGTGCTGCCCGAATGGCTCTACTCCCACGGCAGCGCGATCCTCACCACCCTGCAGCAGGTGGCCGGGGCGGCCGGCACCGCGCTGTTCATCACGGTGATGACCAACGCGTCGCAGTCGGACGGGGCCCCGGATCTGCCGGGCGTGCGGGCCGCATTCACCGTGGCCGCAGTGATCGGCGTGGTCGTCGTGATCGCGTCGTTCTTCACCGGACGGCGCCCCGCCCCGGCGAACGGACTTCCCACTTCGTGACCCGGTGCGGCCCTGTCCACGGGCGCGAGACCTACAGTGAGGCAATGAACTTCGAGGAGTACCGGACCTACGACGCCACCGGGCTGGCGAAACTCGTCGCAGACGGTGACGTATCCGCGGTGGAGCTGCTCGCGTTGGCACGCGACCGGGCCTCCGAGGTGAACCCGCGGATCAACGCGATCGTGCGCGACGTCCCCGCCACGCCGTCAGACGGCGTCGGCGGACCGTTCGCGGGCGTTCCGTTCCTGATCAAGGACCTCGCGCAGGACTATGCCGGGCTGCCCACCGCCGCCGGGTCGCGGGCTCTGAAGTCCACGCCCGTCGCCGCGCACGCCACCATCGTGCAGCGCTGGCTGGATGCGGGTCTGACCATCTTCGGCAAGACCAACACCCCAGAGTTCGGGGCCAAGGGCATCACCGAGTCGGTTGCGTGGGGACCCGCGCGCAATCCCTGGGATCTGAGCCGGACGCCGGGCGGATCCTCCGGTGGGTCGGCGGCTGCGGTCGCCGCGGGCATCGTGCCGTGTGCGGGCGCCAACGACGGTGGCGGGTCGATCCGCATCCCGGCGGCGTGCTGTGGCCTGGTCGGTCTGAAGCCCGGTCGCGGGCTGACGCCACTGGGTCCGGCGTCCGGGGAGTCCATGCACGGCGCCGCCGTGCAGGGCGTCGTGTCACGCACGGTGCGTGACACCGCTGCGATGCTCGACGTCGTCAGCGGCGGCGAGCCCTTCGGGCCGTATGTCCCCGGGCTTCCGGAATCGTCGTTCGCCTCGCAGCCGGGGCAGGACCCCGGAAGGCTCCGCATCGGCGTGCGGGTGCCTTCGGCGATCACCCCGTCGCCGCACCCCGAGGCGTTCGCCGCCGTCGAGGAGACCGTGAAGGCCCTGACAGACCTCGGCCACCACGTGGACGAACTGCCGCAGGCGCCGTACGACGATGCCGCCCTCGCCCGCGAGTTCCTGCTCACGTGGTTCGTCTACGTGGGGTGGGAGGTCGACGAGGCGAAGAAGCTGACGGGAGCGGGCGACGAGTCCTTCGAGCGGGACACGCTGATCATGGCGGCGCTGGGCCGCGCGACCGGTGGCGTCGACTACGTGGCCGCCGTCCAGGCGCGCCACGAGCACACGCGCAGGCTGACCGACTACTTCGAGCCGTACGACCTGCTGATGACGCCCACGTTGGCGACCCCGCCACCGAAGATCGGGGAGTTCGACCTGCCGGTGGTCCTACAGCGGGCGTCCGACGTGTTGCTCAAGACTCGTACGGCCAGCCTGCTGCGACACACCAAGATCGTCGACGACATGGTGGACAAGAACCTCGGCTGGGTGCCCTACACGCAATTGGCGAACATCACTGGGCGCCCGGCGATTTCGTTGCCACTGCACTGGACTGCGGACGGCCTCCCGCTCGGCGTTCAGTTCGTGGCGCCGCTGGCGGGCGAGTCGCTGCTGATCCGGCTGGCGGCTCAACTCGAGCTCGCGATGCCATGGGCGGACCGGGTGGCACCGGTGTAGGAAAGACTGGCTCGACGCCGTCCGACGGGTCTAGCTGCGGCGGTTGGCCCAGCCGTCGTCGTTGTGCGCCAACAGTTGCAGCGCCCGCTCCCACGCCTTGGCGCGGGAACGGTCCAGCGACCTGCGGATGCCGAGAGCGGCGAGCCCACCGAACACCGCGACCATCATCCAGACGGTCCACGCCACGCTGACGGCGCTCACGCTGGCGTCCCTGGCCGTCAGGGGGGCGGGGACGACCTTGCCCTTCTCGTCGAGCCAGACGGTCACATCGGCACCGGTCTGCACGCTGCCGGGGCTGACGATCTGCTCGGTGCGCTGCTGGGCACCGTCGCGCCACTGGACCGTCACGTTCGCGGGGTTGTCGAAGTCCGTCGGCAGCCCGGTGCTTCCCCGGACCACCACCGCCTGCACGGAGTGACGGCTCTGCGCCTCCTCGTTGGCGAGGAGGACGGTGTGATCGTAGGTGTGGTGTCCGAACTGTGTCGCGAAGGGGATCGCGAGGAGCGTCACCGCGAACAGGACGACGAACGTGAGTGCCTCGAGTCGGTCGCTGATGCGGATGAGCGGGTTACGGTCCAGTGCGCGGAGGTACCAGCGGCACTGCATAGCAAACGATTGAAAGCTCATCGGCTCGACCGGAGCCTTGGTTCGGGGTAACTCGTCAACACCTCTCTCATGGTGACAGCGGACGGCCTGAGACGCCAAGTCATACAGCGTGAGGGCGATGGATATCACAGCGGACGACCACTCGGTCACCGCGGTGGGAGGTGCGCCGAGCTGTGATCGCGACCACTGCGCGAGGGTCCGGGCAACCCGCTGGCAAACTCTACGAGAGCACTCGGACCGGAGCGCCCGCGTCGAAGGCGACGATGTCCTCGACGGCGTCGCGGTAGAACACGCGGTAGGCGTCGGTGGTGACGTAGCCGATGTGGGGCAGCAGCAGGGTGTTGGGCAACGACCGCAGCGGATCGTCGAGCGGCAGGGGTTCGGTGTCGTAGACGTCCAGTCCCGCGCCCGCGATGCGATTCTGGCGTAGCGCCTCGACGAGGGCGGCCTGGTCGACGATCGGCCCGCGTGAGGTGTTCACCAGATAGGCGGTGGGTTTCATCAGCGCGAGATCGTCTGCGCCGACCATGCCGCGGGTGCCGTCGGCCAGGGGGACGTGCACGGTGATGACGTCGGACTGACTGAACAGTTCGGCCTTGGTGACGGCGCGGACACCGTGTTCCGCGGCGCGCTCGGCACTCAGGTGCGGCGACCACGCGATCACCTTCATGCCGAAGGCCTGCGCGAGCGCAGCCACCGGTGTGCCGAGCCGCCCGAGTCCGACGACGCCGAGGGTCGAGCCGGACAGCCCCGGGCCGATGGTGTGCTGCCAGCCCCCGGCGCGGACGGCGGCGTCCTCCTTGGCGAAGTTCCTGGTGAGGGCGATGATCATGCCGATGGTGAGTTCGGGCATCGCGTTTCCGGCGCCACCCGTGCCGCAGACGGTGACGCCCGCGGCGGCTGCCGCGGCCAGATCGATCGAGGCGTTGACCATGCCGGTGGTGATCAGAAGACGCAGTGCCGGAAGGGATTTCAGCACCTCCGCAGGAAAGGGCGTGCGTTCGCGCATCGCCACGATCACTGCGCTGTCGCGAAGTCGTGCCACCAGCGCGTCACGGTCGGCGATGTGCTCACCGATGACGTCGAGGGTGTAGGCCTCACTCACCGGCGACCAGTCGGTCATCGACAGGGCCACGCCCTGGTAGTCGTCCAGGATGGTCACGGTCGGCCTGACGGGCATGGTGCTCCTCTACGCGTCGGGGGTCTCCCCGGTGACCTGGAAGACGATACGACGACCGATCTCTGCGGCGTGGTCGGCGAAGCGCTCGTAGAAGCGGCCCAGCAGCGTGACGTCCACGGCCGCGGACACGCCGTGGGTCCAGTCCTTGTCCATCATGAGGGTGAACAGGTGGCGGTGGAGTTGGTCCATGGCGTCGTCGTCGCGGCCGATCTGCGCCGCCTGCTCGGGGTCGCGGGACAGCACGACGTCCTTGGCGGTGTTGCCGAGATCGACGGCGATGCGGCCCATCTCGGCGAAGTACCCGTTCACCTCCTCGGGCAGCGCGTGGTCGGGATGTCGACGGCGCGCGATCTTGGCGACGTGCAGGGCCAGGCCACCCATGCGCTCGGCGTCGGCGACGTTCTGCATCGAGGTCACGACGACGCGGAGATCCCCGGCGACCGGCGCCTGCAGGGCCAGCAGGATCAGGGAGGCTTCCTCGGCCTGGGTCTGCATGCGGGTCAGCTGTTCGTGGTCGGTGATGACCTGCTCGGCGAGGACCAGGTCGGCCTGGAGCAGCGATTGGGTGGCGCGCTCCATCGCCAGGCCGGCGAGCCCGCACATCCGGCTCAACGTCGCGATCAGCGAATCGAGCTCTTCGTGGAAGGCGTTCCGCATGGCCATCTCCTACCCCGTGGCGGGCACCGCAACCCCCGCGGTGCCTAGCTGATCATCGCTGCAGCCGCCGACGCGCCTCGCGCTGGGGTAGGCGGGAGCTAGCCGACCCGCGTGGGTTGGGCTGGTTCGAGCTCGGCGGCGAGTTCGGCGAGTTGGGCGAACCCCTCCTCGATCGACTGGACCATCACGCGCGGACCCAGCAGAGAGGGCTCGGTGTTGGCGACCAGGCGCGCGCAGGCGGTCACCAGCGTGACGGTGAACAGCGCGGCGGCGAACTCGAGGCGCGGATCGTCGACGGGTACGCCCGCCCGGCCGGCGAGGATCTCCATGACCCGGGGATTGCGGAACTCGGTGGCCTTCTTGCGCAGGGCATCCGAGCAGTTGACGACCCTCAGCATCAACGCGACCTGCTCTGCCGACGGCTTGCCGTAGGGCCTGTCCGCGATGCGGGTGAAGACGGCCACGTGCGCCGCCCGGAGCGCCTCCAGCGGGCCGAGATCGTCGGGTTGTGCGCTCACCTCGGCGACGATGTCGTCGGAGACGCTGTCGAGAACGGCCAGGAACACCGCGTCCTTGGAGGCGAAGTAGCGGCTGAAGGTCCGCGGTGACACGTCGGCGGCGGCGGCGATCAGCTCGACGGTGGTGTTCTCGTAACCGATCTTCAGGCAGAGGTCGACCGCGGCGTCGATCATCTCGCCGCGGGTGCGCTGCGCCTTGCGCGCGCGCAAACCGGAACTCCGCGCGGCCGGGTTGTCCACGCGATCACCATAGCCGACGTTAGCCCATCTAACCTATGTGCGAAGGCGGCGTTGTACGGTCCATGGATGAGTGGAGTGACGCTGATCACGGGCGGTGCGGGCGGCATGGGACTGGCCACCGCCGCGGTCGTCGGCCTGGACCGCGATGTCGTCCTGTGCGACGTCAGGCAGGACCGCCTCGACGTCGCGGCCGCCACGTTGAAGGACCTCGGAGTGACGGCGACGGTCGTCAACGCCGACGTCACCGATCGGCACGCCGTCACCCGACTGTTCGAGACCGCGTCCAGCCTGGGCGGCGTGGCCTCGGTGGTCCACACCGCGGGCGTCAGCCCCAGCATGGGCGATGCGGACTACGTCATGCGGACCAATGCGATCGGCACCCTGCACGTCAACGAGGCCTTCTACGAGGCGGCCTCCAAGGGCGCCGCGATCGTCAACGTGGCATCGATGGCCGCCCACATGCTGCCCGAAACTCTGCTTCCCACAGCACGATTCCCGCTCGCGCTGCACGACGAGGACCGTTTCACGGCCGAGATGGCCGCCGTGTGCAGCATCGCACCGGAGGACGCGCGCCCCGGAATGGCCTACGCGGTGAGCAAGAGCTTCGTCAAGTGGTACAGCAGTGCGCAGGCCGAACGGTTCAACGGCAGGGGTTTGCGCATCGTCTCCGTCTCGCCGGGGTCCGTCGACACCGAGATGGGCAGGCTGGAGGAACAGGCCGGGGCGGGTGCGATGGTCACCGATGCCGCGGTGCCGAGGTGGGGCCTGCCCGAAGAGATGGCGGCGCTATTCGCCTTCTGCGCCAGCGACAAAGCCGGGTACCTCACCGGTACGGACATTCTCAACGACGGCGGAGTGGTCGCCTCGGTGCGGGAGCGAGCCAGGGTGGCTGCCGAAACCGCTTGAGCCGCAAGGCCACTTTCACGAGCCGGTCCGTTCGCGGTGTTTGCAGCCCGGCCAGCAGCAGGGCCTGCGCTGCCCCTCTTCCAGCTCTTCTTGGGTTCGGCGGATCCGCCGCTCCCGGGTGGACTGCTGCTTGGCGTCCTCAACCCAGCAGGTGAAGATCGGAAGAGCG
>JAOPUT010000005.1 GCA_025963385.1 Mycobacterium sp. | reverse complement strand
GCGAGAGTTGGCACTGATGGATGTATCACGGGAATCGCGTGTCTTGGAAGCCGTCGTGACGCTGGTCGACAGTCTGCTGGATGGCTTCGATGTCGTCGAATTGCTCACCGACCTGACCGAGCAATGCGCCCGGCTTCTCGACGTTGGTGCTGCCGGGCTGTTGTTGGCGGGTCCGCGCCAGGATCTTCACCTGATGGCCGCCACATCGAAGAAGTCGCGTGAGCTCGAGTTGTTTCAGCTCCAAGCTGACGAGGGGCCGTGTTTAGATTGCTTCGCCACCGGCCAACCAGTTTTGGCGCCCGATCTCCGGATCGAACAAACCCGGTGGCCTCGATTTGTCGCCGCCGCCACCGATGCGGGGTATGTGTCCGTGCACGCTGTTCCCCTGCGCGCCGCCGGCATCGTCTT
The DNA here is from genome assembly GCA_025963385.1 of Mycobacterium sp. Lineage (GTDB taxonomy): Bacteria > Actinomycetota > Actinomycetes > Mycobacteriales > Mycobacteriaceae > Mycobacterium. The sequence continues at coordinate 10,751 of JAOPUT010000005.1, read as the reverse complement.
AGGAGCGCTCGGACTTTTCGGTGCGCGCGTCGGGGCGCTGAGCGAAGCCGACCTTCTGGTGGCTCGCACGCTTGCACATGTGGCATCGGTGGCTCTCCTGCACGAACATTCGCCGACCCCCGACTCCGTTGCGATGCCGCTTCGGGCGGCACTGACCGACCGCGTGGTCGTCGACCAGGCCACCGGTTACGTCACTCAGCGCCTCAACGTCCCCGTCGAGGACGCGTTCAGTCTGATGCGCCGTCACGCGCGCAGTCACGTCGAGCACTTGACCGAGACCGCACGACTCGTGGTATCCCAACCCGAGCAACGCGAATGCATTCTCGAGTCCCTAACGGCCCTTGCCGTCGAATCATAGCTTCAGCGGGCATTGAGCGACTCGATCGCATCGTCGAGCAGGTCACCCGCCGGATCTCCACGCCGTAGTCCAGGAAGGGGATGAACTCGTTCCAGACGTTGTCCCACAATCGGATGATCGCCGGGTAGCGCTGCCCCCATTTCTCGGTCAGCGCGTCGAACGCCACAGGCCGCGGTAACGTTGACGGCGGTGTAGATCGGCTTCAAATCGCGCTTGATCTCGTCCCAGTTTATTGCGGAACGTGAGACGAAATGTGTTGCGCAACAGGTGAATATGTAAGTCTGCACGATCGCTAGCGGCCACACGTTGCCGACCACCTCGGGCAGCCCCGTCAGCCCATCGCAGCTCTCGGCGAAGTGCGCCGAAATCTCGCCTCTCGTAAGTCCTTTGGCCCCATCCATGGGACTAGACACATGTCAGGCAGTCGTCAGATGCGGGCGGCCCTGTTGGTCGCGGTAGATCAGCGCGAGCTCCTCGAACTGATCTAGCCAACCGGTCATCGGCCACCACCCCCACCGCTGATAGAAAAGCGTGGCATTGCGCACGATGTCAGCGAGATGTTCCACGGGCGGATCGGACACCGGGTGGTACTGATGAAATGCATGCGCGCCGCCGACCCATTGCAGCGGAACACCGAGGGCGGCGGCACGCTGCCCAAAGTCGGTATCCTCCGCACCGTATCCACGGTATTCGGCCCAGAATCCGCCGATGTGTCGCCACGTCGGCGCGGTCACGGCGAACGAGAGGGACCAGAACAGTTCGTAGTTAGTGCTGAGGATGACCACGCCGTCGGGAGGAGCGGGCCGCGCTGGGTGCGGATCGCGGTTGCGGTCGAGATTGGCGATGTCGTAACCGTCGGGACCACACGGCGGGAGGTAGGTAACTGGTCCGCAGAGCATCCCATCGCGATGCTCGCGTTGGCCGGCGACTTCGTGATAGCGGCCGACGAGGTGGGCGCTCGGGATGCAGTCCACATCGAGAAAAACTAGGAGTTCAGCGCCCTCGTCGAGTGCGGTGCGGACGCCGATATTGCGGGCGTGCCCAATGGGAAGCCGAGCGCCCGGCGCCCGACAGTGCACCACAGTGGCTTTGGCTCGGCATTCGGCGATGATTCCTGGCACCGTACGGTCCTCAACCGCGACGATGACATGCAGGTCGGGCGTCCGGCCGCTGCGCTGCAGCCCTGCGAGTTGGTTGCGCAAATGGGCGGCACGGCCGTGCACGACAGTGACTACGGCAGTCTTCATGCGTGACCAACAAGCGCGGGGTCCTCGGCGACATCTGCCACAGCCTGTGCAGCGCGGTCGGCAGCGCCCGCCGTCCGCCAGCCAGTCCACTGGCCACCGCCGAGTTCCCTGGCTGCCGCGATGATTTCGGGCCATGCGGCGAGATCTGGCCAGTCATCGAGGACAATGGCCATTCCGGCACGCGAGAGGGTATGTGCAGTGACGACCTGTTCGTCGAACGGGCGTGCCTGCGCGATGATAATGGCGGGCTTCCCGGCGGCGGCGATGTCAGCGACGCAGTTCTGACCTGCATGAGCGATGATCACGTCAGCGGCACAGATCGCTGGCCACGGATCGCTGACCCATGGCCCGCCCGCTACACCCAATGTGCGCCAACGATATTCAGGGTATCGCTGTGCGCAAGCCGTGACCGTTTCCAGCGTCAGCCGCGAGCCGCCGGTGCCATTTAGCACCAGCACTGTCGCGGCTTCGACTCGCTCGGAGAGATCGGCGGGCCGCCCGTCGAATCGGCTGATTCCGCCGACGTAAGTCGCTTTGTGCGCATGCGGGCGCAGCCAGTGCGGTTCGTAGAGTTCACGCGGCCACGCCGCAAGAATGTGGTCGGCAAGTTGGTAGACCATTTGGTGCGGGGTGTCGATCCGCTCACCGGGCATCGCGACGACGATCACCGGCACTCCAAGTAGGCGTAGCAGGGTCGCAACTTCCACCGAGACGTCGACGACAGCGGCGGCGGGTGCCACGTCGGCAACCCATCGGGCAATCAACGCCATCCGCTGTCGCAACCCGGTGCCATGGTGCGGAGCCCAGTGGAAGGTGCCGTGCGCTCCCGGATTGGGGGCTGACTCTTCAGTATCGTCGGGGGGGAGTGTGACAACGTCTTCGAAGGGGCGTACGTCATGCAGTTTCAGCGATGTAAGTGCTGCGACCGGACGATCCAGGTGCGTGCAAATGCTCTGAGCACGGCTGAGATGTCCGGTGCCATGGTGGTGAATGTAATAGGCGATCATCGGTGTCGATCCGTCCTGGCTGCTTGATCATGGCCTGGTAAATGTCGACATAGTCGGTCACCATTGACGCGGCCGAACAGTGTTGCGTTGCTTGCATATGCACGGCGACTCGTGACAGCGCTACCGCCTCGGGGATCGCCGCGCTCATCGCGGTGACGTCTCCGGCCGGCACGAGCCGGCCACTGCGGTTGTCGACGATCTCGGGGATTCCGCCACGTGCGAAGGCCACCACGGGCGTGCCGCACATCATCGCCTCGGCGACTACCAGCCCGTACGGCTCATCCCACTGCGGGGTGACCAACGCGGCGGCGGATCTGCCGACGAGGTGGCCGAGCTCGTCGCTGTCGAGGTGCCCGGCGTAACGGACGTCGGGGCCCAGTAGGGGCTGTACATCGTGAACGAAGTAATGAGGGTCGGAGATCGGTCCAGCAATGACCAGCTTGCGATCGGCGCACCGCGCCGCAGCGATTGCCAAGTGTGGTGCTTTTTCCGGGGTGATCCTGCCGAACCAGACGAGATCGTTTCCGCCTGGACCTAGGCGCCACCGCTGGGCATCGACACCGTTGGGGACGACCATGATGTCGGGCACGAGGTGCTGCCACGAACGGGCGGTGTAGGTGCTGACAGCTGCGAAGGACGCCCCGCTGCCAGCGGTGGCGCTCAGGGCTGATTCCAGCCACGGGGTCGGTGGGGTGTGCAGGGTGCACAGCATCGGTGTTGTCAACATGGGCGCCATTGCCACCGGCAGGTGATGCAAGCTGTGGTTGTGTATCACGTCGTACTTCTGGCCTTCGTGGCCAGCCAGCCGCAACATCAGCGTCAGGTACGCATGGTGATCAGCCATGAACTTCGCACTCGGCATCGATGAGTCGGCCAATGCTGCCGCACTGAACTCGAGCGTGTGCACCTGCATGGCCACGCCACCGAGGCTTGGGTCCGAGTCAGGTGCCGCGAACAGTGACACTTGGTGCCCAGCCCGAGCGAGAGCACGGGCGAGGTGCCAGACATGGGCTTCGAGGCCGCCGGCGAAAGGCTGCCGGATCGGGAACTGATTGGAGGCGATCAACGCGATTCGCATTCCGGGTGGTCACCTCAGCACTTGTTCGTAGATGTCGCGATGAGCCTGTGCCAGAAGGACCCGCTCGGTTCGACGAGCGTGCCAGTCGGCGCGGGGCGGCGGGGTGCCGGAGAGCCAGCGTGCATGTTCGGCGCGTACGGCGACGTCAAGTGAAGTGGCGTCGAAGGTGTCGTCAGTGAAGGAGAAGACACCGCATGGATGTTGCTGGTCGTAGAAGCCGCAGCTGGGCGCGATCACAGCGGTGCCCAGGTCGAAGCAGGCCTCCAACCAGCCTGAGTGCGTGCCAAACCGGTAGGGCAGCACCGACACGTTGACCCCTGAGAGGTAGTGCCACAGTTCATCTTCCGAGAAATAGGGGTGCACGCACACGTCGACGTGCTCGAAGCGGTGGAAGGCCATCAGAGCCGCGCCGGCTCGCGGTGCGTACCAATGGTTGTCGACGTCGAAGATCTCGTCGTGGACGTTGATCTGCAAGACGGCGCCCCGCAAGTGGGTGACGGTGGACGCCAGAGTGTCCAGCACAGGGAACGGATCCATGTTGGAGCGCAGGCTCTTGACGTGGACCGCAACCACGAACCGTTCCGAAGGTCCCCGTGGCGCCTCGATGCGGGCGCTGTCCACGACATGCGGATGTGGGACGACCCAGGATTCGCGCCCCCAACGACGCTCGATCACTTGGGCCGCACCCGTGGTCAGTGTGATCAACGCTTGGGCGGCGGGGATCAGAATATCCTGCAACTCGGAGTGGGCGGTGGGATCACGATGGTGGGGATTGCGAAGGTCGTGCACGGTGTAGACGATCGGCTTTTCGTAACTGGCAAGCGCCTTCACCACATCGACGAGAACGTCTGGGCTGATAGCGTCGAAGCCGAAATGGACGTGAAATACGTCGAACTCGTTGTGATGCAGTTCAATCCAAGACGGTTCCAACATCAGTGGCGGCCACCACCCGCCCGGGACCGTGCGCCCGTCGGCAGGTACCGGATCTTGGAGACGGACCACGGTATCGTCACCTGTCGGATGCGACAGGTGACGCACGTAGACGTGAGACTCCGGTACTGATGCGACCCGCATACCAACGCACTCCTACCTTCCGCTGGCACGACGCCGAGGGTCCGCCACACGCGTGGCCGACTCCGCCCCACTCGCGCTCAACGGCAATCCGGTTTTCGCTCTAGCACCTAGGAACTCGAGAACTACGCCCTACATACCCGGAAGTGGTCTCCCAAACCCGCCTCTCATGCGAAATATTCCGGGGCAGCTTCAAGTGCCCCCATCCGGGTAATAACCCGGCAGGGGATTAGTCCGACGGGAGTTCGCAGTGACTTTGAGGTGACCTTCGTGGGCAATGCCACCGCCTTGATCTCTTCCGGAGGCATTACAGTGCTCAGCGACCCGAACTCTCTCCATCAAGGCGAGCGCGCCTACCTCGTATACGGTCTGGTTTCCAAACGACTGCGCAGTCCGGCATTGAGCATCGCACAGCTTCCTCCAGTCGATGGAATCGTGTTATTGCACATGCACGGCGACCACTGGGACCGCGTCGCTCAACGCGACCTCGACCACACACTCCCGGTAGTGACAACCCCGCATGCCGCAAAAAGGTTAAGGCGCCGCGGATTCGGCGCGGCGCTAGGACTGGGCACATGGAACACCCACAGCATCACCAAGGAAACGACAACTCTGACGGTCACCGCATTGCCGGGACGGCACGCGCCGGGATGGACCAGTCGGCTATTGCCCCCAGTGATGGGTTCGATGCTCGAGTTCAGCACAGCTGATAGTCCGCATCCGCGGGGTCTGTACATCTGAGGCGACACTCTGCTGATCGACGAACTTCGTGAGATCCCGCTGCGCTTCGAGGCCATCGAGATAGGTCTGCTCCACCTCGGCGGAACGCGACTACCCGCGGGTGCACGACTGCCCTTCCGGCTCACCGTCACCATGGACAGCGTTCAGGGGGCTTGCCTGGTCGAGGTTCTCGGACTCCCCAAGGTGATTCCGGTGCACCTCGACGACTACGGCGTCTTCGCCTCGCCGTTAAGCGACTTCAGAGCTGAGATGAGACGACGCGAGCTAGACAACCGCATCATCGAACTACATCGCGGCAAATCAGTCCAACTCTGACGAATGCGCCCGTGGTTCATGCCCCGGTCCCTGTCGCTGCGTACTCGGGACGATGCGCTCACACCGCCCGTGAGTCAACACGTGTGCGAAGAACATGCTGCGACGCATGATTTCTGATCGGGGACGCGCGGTTTGCGCCAGCCTGCTACGGGTACGTCGCACAGACTGCGACCCACAGCCCAGCGGATCGCGGTTCCGCAACAAATCAGTCGGGAGGCGTCGTGTTCACACACAACAAAGATCTTCAATTCGAGGTCAGGGTAACCGAACCGGACCCGCGTTTCGCTACCGTTCTCATGGAGCAGTTCGGTGGTGCCAACGGCGAACTTACCGCCGCGCTTCAGTACTTCACTCAGGCCTTCGTGCTGCGAGACAAAAATCCCAAGATGTACGACCTCTTCATGGATATCGCCACCGAGGAACTCAGTCATCTTGAAATGGTCGGCTCGATGATCACCATGCTGCTCGACGGTCTCAACGACGACCTCAAGATCGCCAATCAGAGGTGCGACTGGATGCCCGCTGTGGCCAGCCGGGACGGTCGCGAACAAGCGATCCACCAGGTTGCGGTGAACCCGATGTTCCTCGTGCTGAGCGGTGGCGGTCCGGACGTCAAGGATTCCGCCGGAAACAACTGGACCGGCGCGTTTGTCGACGCCAATGGCGACCCATCCGTGGACCTTCGCAGCAATCTCGCGGCTGAGTCTCGGGCGAAAGTCGTCTATGAGTACTTGAAGCAGCTCACCGACGACCCAGGCGTACAGGACACGTTGACCTTTCTGATGACCCGTGAGGTCGCCCATTACCAACAGTTCACCGCCGCGCTCAACGAGCTTCCGGTCAACTTCCCACCCGGACAGCTGCCGGGCGATCCTCGCTTCCAGAACGTCGCGTTCAACATGAGCAACGGCGATGGTCAGTCGGTCCGCGGCCCGTGGAACCAGGGGCAGGGGCCGTGGCCGGAGGGTATGGAATGGGACTACGTCGAGAAGCCCGAACAGCAGTGGCTGGGAACCGATTTGCGCACCAATACCGGTGTGGAAACCAATCCCGGTGGTGTACCGGCGGTCGATGGTGAGAAGCCGTTCACCCACGAGCAGCACACCGCGACAACATGACCGTGCTCGAGTCGAAAGGATGGATATGGACGCTTTGACGTTTTTGCGCCAAGACCATAAGAGCGTGTTGGGCATGCTTGAGGTACTCGATGGCGCACCGGCTGGGACGGGTGCCACGAGTAGCGGTTTGAGCACGATGGTGACGAACCTCGTCATCGCGGAGTCTCAGCACGAGGCGATCGAAGAACAGATCTTCTGGCCCGTCGTGCGCGATGCGCTCGAAGACGGTGATGCCTTGGCCGACAAGGCAGTTGAGCAGGAGCAGGCTGGAAAGCAGCTTCTGCAGCGTCTTGAGGACGGTGAACCTGGCGAACCCGATTACCAGGAAGCGTTACAGCAATTCGTCAGGGCTGGGCGCGAGCACATCGCCTTCGAGCAGGAGGTGGTGTGGCCGTTGCTGCAAGCGGCGGTCACCGAGGAAGAGTTGCTGTCGATGGGTGAAAAGCTCGAGGCGGCAAAGAAAATCGCACCCACTCGTCCACACCCGGATACTCCGCCGAACCCTGCGGTACTGAAGACTGTGGGGATGGCCGCCGCAGTGGTCGACCACGTTCGCGACGCTGCCTCGGGCAGGGTCGCAGACAATCCGCCTGATCCGCAAATCCATTGAGCAAGGGGCCGGCGCGAATCTGCGCCGGCCCCCTGCTCGCGGTGCTCACGTTGCGTCAACCAAGGAAACGCACGGGCCCGGTTGTTAGATGGATTTCCAAGACAGGTGACAATCGTGGCTCTGTCCCCGGACATCGTCGGCAGACTACCTCGACCCGACTACTACGAGTCGGTCGGGATGAGATCCGCCGGTTCGCCAACGCAGTGAACAATGTCGACGCTTGGCAGGCGATGCGCTGCGGTAAGCCGCGGCCGACCCGTGTGCCTGCACGACATCGGCGTTAGCTACAGTTCCTCGACGCAGCCATTTGACCATTCGATGCGAGTGCCGTAGTCGGGATGGGGGTAAATATGGATGGCGTAGAGATCGTCTAACGAGTCCCACCATGTGCAGCTCCGCGCCCCCACTCGCCAGCGCTGTGCCACCCTGCCGTCTGTGAATTCGCACATCTCGAACTGGACTTCATCGGGATCGCCGTAGTTGGCCTGCTCAAGCTCTGCCTTCAACGCCTTGGCATGCGTTCGGTAGACGACTGCCGTTCTCAATGCTTCCTCTCGAGTCTTGTTCAAACGCGCCATAGACCGCATCCCGATCGCCGGTTCTTGAGCATCGCCGCAGCCGCGGTGACCAGGGACGCAAATGGTTGACCTCTCCGTTTGCTGTGACCTCGCCTTCGGAAACCACCACACCATCACTCGACAACACAGCTGTATCCGCGTCGACCGCAACTCTCAGGTCGAGGGCTGCCGTCGTCACCGCAGGTGTTGCAGTTCGGTGCGGAAGGAACGAGCCGGTTGTCATCCCAGAGCGTGATTGGTCCTCCAAGTCGCCGCATGCGCGTCAATACCTTCGCTGTAGCCAAGCGGACTGCTGGCGCGGTGCGATATCCGCTCAGCGCCCGGAACTTGTCCGCATCCCGTCAACCTGGGGCATACGCACGGGCGCGTCGTGGCGATATGTGTGGTATGACCAGCGAATAGCATGGCGTGAGCTAGAGCCGACGCACACCGATCGCTGGATAAACCGGGAGCAACAGATGACCGAGTTAGCGTTTGACGTGGCCTCCGAGGTCCGGACGACGGACGTCGATGAGGCGGAAAACGCGGTGGGCCGCGTGTATGTGGCCGCCGAGTTGACTCCAAGCGCCGCCGAATTGTTGGACATGCAGATGAGAGCCCTGCAATTGCCCTTGATGACAGTCGGCCACGTCGGCTTCGGCGTCGACATCGCCATCCGCGCTGACGACGTGACGGCCTACTACTTCGATGCACCCCTTTCCGGCAGCGCGGCGAGTCGGTGGCGGGATGGCGGGTCCGTTGCGACGAAGACCGGGTCAGTCGCGATATTCACCCCCGGGACCCCATGCGTGCTTGATTGGTCCGCCGACTGCCATCAGCTGTGTGTCAAGGTCTCTGAACAGCAGATGCGACGGCAACTGGAAGCCATGCTGAACCGCCCCGTGCGCAAACGAATTGCATTTGACCGCCAGCTCGATCTGAGCTCCAGTGCCGCGAACGATTGGTATCACCTACTACAGCTCTTGGCACGCCAAGCCTGGCAACCTGGGGGGCTTCTGAACCACCAGCTCGCCGTGGGGAACCTGCAGCTTCTGCTGATACAAGGCTTGCTGCAGATACAACCCCACAATTACACCGATGCTTTGACCGAAAGCGAAGGTCCGGCCAGCGCAGCCGTGGCGAAGCGGGCGATCGATCTGATGCATGCACATCCGGAAACACCCTGGAGCACTGCCGAACTAGCGCGACAAACCGGGGTTAGCGCGCGAGCCTTGCAGCGGGCGTTTGAGCGGTCCGGCCACCCCTCGCCGATGATGTACTTGCGGCGGCTTCGGTTGCACCGAGTGCAGGCAGATCTTGCCGCAAGCTCTCCGGACTCGGCAACGGTGACAATGGTCGCCAGCCGTTGGGGATTCCTGCACCTCGGCCGGTTTGGCACTCAGTATCGTCAGCTGTTCGGCGAAACTCCGTCGGCAACGCTACGTGCCCACGGCGAGCGAGGCTGAAGTTCGCGCCACGGTGTACCCGAGCGTGGTGGACACCCTGTACCACAATGACTTTCAGCCAGCGATCAAGGCTCTCGGCATGTGGAGCGTTCGCATCGACCACCTACGCCACCTGCGCCACGCGGGCCCGGAGCGCGGGGAGCACCGTACAGACGTCGTCCAGGAGCGACACGCCCCCCATACAGATGTCGCAATAGGCACCCGCGCAGCCCAGCCCATCGAAGTCCGTTGCCGCTGAACTGCCGCGATATCCCAGCGTGATCTCTACGGCCTCAAGGGAATTCGGCCTCGCCAGCATCGTCTGCAAGCACCTCGACTCTCGCTACACACCCGCGCTGCGGCCCCCGACCCGTGGTGCCAACCATTCTTCGTTTTAGCTGCCGCCGTGAGGGGTGTCGATAGAGGTGCAGCCCTACCTCTTGGACGAACAAGCCGAGATCGCCACCGTGATCGAATGGGTGGAGCCAGCCAGTCACGACGAGGAATTGGTGGTGTATTTGACCGATCTTCCGCGCAGAGACGGCACCCGTCCGGTGATCGCCGACATCAGCATCGAGCACAACTTCGGCCTCATCTCGATAGCTAGTATTGGTGGGCTCTTCGTCGGCCGACGGGTACAGGCCGTCGTCGAGTCGATCGTGTCCGAGCTGGAGCACGCTTAGGAGCACCGCAAGGACTTCACGAAACTGGCGCGGACCGAACACCAAGGCCACGTGCGCTATGCCGCACCGCAGGCGTTCGCGCGACTGCGCCTGCTGTCGGGGATGGTGTATGCCAACCGTCCGTGGCGACTGAGTGTGACAACCGTCCTCGCGACTGCAGCGATGGTTGTTTGGTTGATGGTGAATCACAGGTTGTGGGAGCATCCCGATTCCCCGTCGGAACGTGACCGCGCCGCGCTCTACAACACCTCGACGGTCATCACACTGACGATCGGCGTTGTGGTGCTGCACGCCACATCGTTCGTGCTTCTCATCCTGACCGCTCTCTGGACGCTGCCGCCGCAGATGCTCGAGCAAACCCTCGGCCACCCCGTCGGGTTGGCCGACTATCCGCGGTTGGCGTGGCTGGTGGCGGCCGTCGCAACTCTGGGTGGTGCGTTGGGATCGGGCCTTGAAGACGATCGGGTCGTGCGCGAGGCGGCCTACGGAGTTCGGCAGCGGCAGAGATTCAACAACTCCAA
>JAOPUT010000348.1 GCA_025963385.1 Mycobacterium sp. | reverse complement strand
TTAGCGGAGGAATTGCTTGAAGTTGACGGTCGGATCGGCCAGCGCGACCGGATCGGCGACGACCCGCTTCCCGATGGCCATCTCGGCGAGCCGGACGTCCTTGGCGACGGCATTGCCGGGGCCGACGGCGGCGACCGAGACGAGGCGACCTGCGTCGTCGATCCCGTAGCGGATGTCGACTCCGTCCTGGCGTGATCGCACGACCTCCGCCGCTGCCATGGAGGGCAGGCCGGCAACCTGCAGACTCAGGTCGTATTGATCGGACCAGAACCACGGGACGGTGTCGTAGATGCGATTGTCGCCGAGCATGTTTCGGGCAGCGACGACGGCCTGATCCTGAGCATTGCGCCAGGACTCCAAACGAATTCGGTGGCCGTCGTAGAGCGGGTGCGGAAACGAGCAGCAGTCGCCGGCGGCGAAGACGTGCGGATCGGAGGTGGCAAGGTGCCCGTCGACCTTGATGCCGTTGTCGATGTCGAGGCCCGCCTTCTCGGCGAGGGCGGTTTCGGGTACGGCGCCGATACCCACGACCAGCACGTCGCAGTCGACGATCGAACCGTCGCCGAGTTCGACGGTGGCCGCAGTGGCGGATTCGGTGACAGCGCTCAGCGTCACTCCGCAACGGAAAGTGGCACCGGCGTCTGCATGTCTGGCGCCGATGAGTGCGGCGACCTCGGCGGGCACGGCGCGGCCCAGCAGCCGGTCGGCGACTTCCAGCACGGTCACGGTGCAGCCGAGAGACACTGCCGCAGCGGCCAGTTCGAGGCCGATGAACCCGCCGCCGATGACGGTGACTCGCTGCGCCGAACGCAGGCTCGCGCGTAGGCGCAGGGCGTCGTCGTGCGTGCGCAGGGTGTGCACCCGGGAGAAGCCGGCTGCCAGCGGCAGCGGTCGCGGGGAGGCACCTGTGGCCAGCAGCACCTTCTCGTAGGCGATGCGCTCGCCGGCGGCGAGCACCACTTCGCGCTTGCTTCGGTCGATGCCGACGACCTCGACTCCACGCCGATGGGTGATGCCGAGTGCGGCGAGTGCGGCTTCGTCGTGCACCGTGACGGGGTCGGGGTCCTGTTCGCTGAGCAGGGAGGCCTTGGACAGCGGTGGCCGCTCGTAGGGCAGATGCCGTTCAGCGCCGAGCAGCTCGATGGGTCCGTTCCAGCCGACCTCGCGCAGAGTGGCGGCAGCCCTGGCGCCGCACTCCCCCGCGCCGACGATCACCATCGCCGACATGTCAGTCGATCCCGATGAGCACGGTGCCCGAGTCGTCGACCTTGACCGGGTAGGTACGTAGGTTCTGAATCACCGGTGCGCCCTTGGCCTGTCCGGAGGTGTAATCGAAACGTCCGTTGTGCTTCGGGCATTCGATGGTCGTGCCCATCACGAGCCCGTCGCACAGGCGTTCCCGCTCATGGGTGCAGAACCCGTCGGTGGCGAAGAACTCGTCGTCGTCGGAACGGTAGATGGCGAACTCGTCGCCGTCGTGCTCGAACGGGATGATGTCCTCGGCTTCGATGTCGTCGGCGTGGCAGGCCGGAACCCAGGTGGTCATGGTGATCCTCATGTGGTCGTGGTGTCAGACAGCCGCGGCCGGGGCGTCGGCAGCGGTGTGAACGGGCTCGTTGTACGGGGCCGCGCCCTCGGGTAGTTCGCGACGCACGTAGTAGCTCTGGTCCTTGAGCTGCTTGAGCACCGCTGGGACGATCTCCTTGTACGCCGCCCACATCGATGGGTAGGGCTCGGCGCAGTCCTTCTTGACTTCCTCGTGGAGTTCGGCGAGGCGGTGCGACGGAACCATCGGGAACATGTGGTGCTCGACGTGATAGTTCATGTTGGAGTAGAGGAATCGGTTCAACCGGTTCATCTTGATGGTGCGGGTGTTGAGGCGGTGGTCGAGCACGTTCTCGCCGAGACCCGCGTGCTGGGTGAGTCCGTAGAGGTTGAACATGGTGGCGCCGTACATGCGGGGCAGCCCGATCAGCAATGCGGGAACGATGGACCGCGTCGCAAGGCAGGTGGCCGCGGTGGCCCCGTAGATGCCGAGCGAGATCCGCGCCGTGCGAGCGACCTTCGGCCGCTCCGATTCGGGAACGTAGGTCTTCTCTTCCGCGCTGAGTCGACCGGTCGACCTCGTCACCAGGTCCTTGAATGCTCTTGGTACGTCGACCAAACCGAGAAGGTTCGCAAAGATCCGCCCCAGTCGCGCCGGTCGCATGGCGGCGATCTCCGGGTCCCGGCCCACGATGAGGGTGTCGGTGTGGTGGCGGGTGTGGCTCCACCTCCACACCGTCGGGTCCCGCATCTGCATGAAGGACGCGATCTGGTAGACGACGTCGTTCTTGCGCGGGGTGGCGAAGAACGTGCCGTGGCCGGTCTCGTGCCAGCGCGAGTCCGAGGCCGATCCATACAGCACGCCGTACGCCGCCAGCGCGGGGACCGCGGCCCACTTCTTGCCCTTCGACCAGGCGAGCGCGCCCGCTGCGCCCGTGACGGCCATCGATCCCAGCCACATGGCGGTGTCCTTGGTGGCGTGCTCGTCGGAACGCTTCATGAGTTCCTTCATGCGCTTGCGCGGGATGGCGGTGCGGAACCACGCTCCACCGGACAAGCCCTCGGCGACGGCCTGCTGACCTTCGGGGCCGGTCAGGTCGTAACGGGCCAGTAGTTCACTGGTCATGTGATGGATCACCTTCACTCGGAGGTGCGATGCGCGGTACTAGAGCGCTCTAGTTGACGATAGAAGGACGGGCCCCGAACTGTCAACGGTGGGTTTTCGGGCCTAGTCCGTGCGCGCGGCGGCGGTCGTCGCTCGCACCATCAGGCTGGGGTCCAGGACGACGTCTCGTTCCCCGACGGGCATGCCTTCGACGCGGGCGATCGCGCGGTCGATGGCCAATTTCGCGATCA
>JAOPUT010000342.1 GCA_025963385.1 Mycobacterium sp. | reverse complement strand
TCGACGGGTGTCGTCTATCCGGTCGGGGTGACAGGATTTGAACCTGCGGCCTTCCGCTCCCAAAGCGGATGCGCTACCAAGCTGCGCTACACCCCGTGCTTCACTGCCGTCGGAATACTACGGGCTGCCCTCGCAACGACATCAATTGGATTTGACTACGTCGGCGCCGGTACAGTCTCCCGTGCAGTGCTAACGCGGGCGTAGCTCAATGGTAGAGCCCTAGTCTTCCAAACTAGCTACGCGGGTTCGATTCCCGTCGCCCGCTCCACCAGGACCAGCGCAGAGGCCGGCGAACGGGCGTTCGGCGGTTCACTGAGTAGGCCCCGGCGTATACGCGTCGAGGCTTTTTAGTCGGGATACCGGATCGCCACAAGTTCGACCTGCTGTGGTCCCTGCGGCGTCTCGAATGTTACGACGTCCCCTGGCTGGTGCCCTGCCAGCGCGAGCCCCATCGGGCTGTCCGGCGCCAACGCGTCCTCGTCTACGACCGGCACGTCTCCGACGACCGCGACCACCCGCAGGTGAACGAGCTCCTTATCCGGGTAGCGCACCGTCACCTCGGTGCCGTCCGGCAGCGCGCCCGGCACCTCGGACTCGGGTGGCCCACCGTGCAGGTGCCAGTTGAGTTCGGCGATCCGGTCGTCGATGTCGGTGAGCTCGTCGGCGAGGCCAACCTGGTCCGCCTCATCGGCGCCGATGAGGTCGCCGACCGTATCCCGGATGCTGTCGAGGTCGGCCGCCAGGCGCTCGCGCTGCCGCTTCAGTTTTTCCAGCTCGGCCTCGAGAAGGGCGATCTCGTCCGGCGTCAGCGTCGCCGCCCGGCTGTGCTTGCTCATGACCCCGCACCCGCGCTCGACCCCGGGTGGCGGATGGTGTCGCGCCGCAGCCGACGGTTGCTCTTGGGTTCAAGCTCCGTCCTGTGCCGATCGATCTGAGTGATCAGGTCCCTCTTGGCTTCGGCGAGAGCCCGCATGAGGTCCGGGTCGTGTCCAGTCGCCACGAGCGGCGGGCAGCCCGGCAGTAACGCGCGGAGCGTTACGCGCTGCTCTTTACCGCCGCGCTCGCGCACGGACACGTCGACTTCGACGTCGCTCGGGTCCCACCTGGCGAGGTGCTGACCCAGCGCGGACAGCTCGTCGAGGACCTGCTCGCGTTCCTGTTCCTTGAACCCGGCGCCCAGACGAAACGAGCGCTCATCGAGACGGTCCCGCCGCGCGTTGTCGGTGCTACTCATGCCTACGAGCATTAGGCATGAACGACGTGGACCGCTTCCCCTCCTCAGGCCCGATCTCAGGGTGGAGAGTGCGCCTGCGAGGACATGGCGCACGGGTCAGGCCTTGGCCAGCTGGTTCTGCTTGTACAGGCGCGACCACTCCTCACGCGGCCGGACAGACACGTCGACATCGGTGGCCATCGACGCTCAACCGCTTCACTTGCCGGTGGCCAGCAGGGCGTATTGGGCGGCGGCCTTTTCTTTGGCACTGGTGGCGGTGTCGGCGCGGACCAGGGTGTAGAAGTTGTCGACGACGACGCGGCAGGCGAACCCGGGGGTGTTCGGCGCAGGGTCGTTCGCCTGGAAACAGCGTTCGTCGGGAACGTTGGAATCGGCCTCGATCGCGTGTTCACGGGACGAGGAATCGGCGGTGAACTCCGCCATCATCGCGACGGCGGCCTCGTGATCGCGCAGCCGATACAGATGCTGGTCTGCAGAGACGGCCAGGCGGTCGACACCCCATTTCTGGTAGAGCTTGTCCTTGCGCACCGACGGGGGCTGATCGCGCAGGGCACCGACCGGTCCGTACACCGCGAATGTCGCCGATGGCGGCTGGCCAGCCGGGTTGGTGGAGACCATCCGGGCCAGCAGGCCCTCGGGGTCCCGCGGCAGAGTCGGGATCTGGGCGGCGGGGGTCGGCTTGAAGCTGCCCAGCAGCGGCGTTTCAGCATCAAGGACATGGTCGAGGATGTCGACGTGGGTCTCCACCCCGCCTGCCGGCGTCTGCAGCATCATGTGTACGACGAACGGCCCGATGGCGGAATCGGCGATCAGGATCGGGTCACCGGGGGTGTACCGGCCGATCACCTGGGGGTGTGCGGGTAGTGGGACCTCGACGGTTTTGGTGAGGTCCTTCCAGCTGCTGGCCCCCAGATCGGTGGCGGCCGCGCCGGCCGCGGCATCGTCGGGAAACCGCAGCAACAGGACAGACATCCCGACGAAGGCGGGTGGCGACGACCCGTCAGGCAATTGAGGCTGGTCGGCGTAGCTGGCGTAGTAGCCGGCCAGCCAGCCGTACTGGTCCAGCACCTGTTTTCCAGCGTC
Source organism: Mycobacterium sp. (assembly GCA_025963385.1). GTDB lineage: Bacteria > Actinomycetota > Actinomycetes > Mycobacteriales > Mycobacteriaceae > Mycobacterium. The sequence goes on along the minus strand of JAOPUT010000342.1, from coordinate 626 downwards.
ACCGATCGCGGGAATGAGACTGGCCGTATCCGGAATCGGGTCGGCCTGCCAGCGGTACAGCAGCGGCGAATCCCACTGGGAGGTGTCGGGCACCGCCTCAGCCATCCGGATGCCCTCCAGCAGAGTGCCTTCGGGCTGCGAGGGCTGATCCGTGACGGTGCGCGACGCCGTCGAGTAGGCACCAACGTCGAGTGCGGAAAGGTCGACCCCGCCGCCCTTGGCGTCGCCACTGCATCCTGCGGCGAGCAGCGTCACAGCGACTGCAACCAGCGCCCGGCGAGTGAGAAAAGCCATCCCGTCAACTCTCAGCGAGCCGCCACGCGGTGCCACCGTTCGGCTCAGAACGACACCGAGAACGATCCGATCGTGAAGCACACACTCGCGGTGGCCGCGCAGTTGCCGACATTGGTCGAACCGGCGGGCACGATCGCGAAGTTGATCCCGCTGCCCAGGTTGTTGCCCGAGTTCGTGCTGCCGTCGCCCAAGACGACGACGTAATTGAAGCCACTGCCGAAGTTCTCGCCGACAGAGGTGTTGGAGCTGCCGAGGATGGTGGCCAAGTTGGCGCCCGTGGCGTAGTTGTTGGCCACGTTTGTGTTGTTGCTGCCCTGGACGCTGGAGAGGTT
>JAOPUT010000339.1 GCA_025963385.1 Mycobacterium sp. | reverse complement strand
TGGCGACCCGCTCGGCGATCCTCGGCTCACCGAGGAACTCCTCCCAGCGGCCCTCCGGCAGGTCGGTGATCGCGTCGCGGCCTTCGAGCAGCGCCGTCCACATCTCGGCGGGGGTGTTCAGGTCGCCGGGGAACCGGGTTCCGATGCCCACGATCGCGATGTCGTCGACCTCGCGGGTACGCGACCAATCCTCGTCGTCGCCTTCGGTCTCGTTCTCCTCGGGCTCGCCCTCGACGATCACCTGCGCCAACGACTCGATGGTCGGATGGCGGAAGGCGACGGTGGCCGTCAGCGTGACACCGGTGAGATCCTCGATGTCGCTGGCCATGGCGACCGCGTCGCGCGAGGACAGGCCGAGCTCCACCATCGGCGCGGACTCGTCGATCGCGTCGGCAGGCTGCCCCGTGGCGTTCGCGATCCAGTTGCGCAGGTACTCCCGCAGCTCGGCGACCGACTTGTCGGTGCGGGCCGGTCGCTGCTCGGGGGTGGCAGGGGTGGGCTGCGGCGAATTGTCTTCCGCTGCCGGAGGCGGCGAATTGTCTTCCGCTGCCGGAGGCGGCGAATTGTCTCCAGCTGCCGAAGGCAGCGAATCATTTCCGGTGTCAGTCATGTTCACTATTCACTTTCACCGCCGAGCGGCCTGGTGCGGACGGTCAGTCCGTCTGGTCGGGGAAGTCGTTCGCGATCTTTCCTTCGCGCAGACTGCCGTCGAGGTACGCCGAGCGGCAGGCGCGGCGACCGATCTTGCCGCTCGACGTACGCGGGATGGCGCCTGCCGGGGTCAGCAGCAGGTCACGGACCGTGACACCGTGCCGCACGGCGATCGCCGCGCGGATGTCGTCGGCCACCGGATCGAGGTTCATCTTGTTCGCGCCAGGGGCGCGTTCGGCGACGATGACGAGCTGCTCCGAGGTGTCGTCGGCATCCCGCTTCAGGCCCGCGTGGCTGTTCTCGAACACCTCGTCGGGCAGTTGGTTGGCGGGCACCGAGAATGCGGCGACGAACCCGGTGCGCAGCGCCTTGCTGGCCTCCTGCGCCGAGTACTCGAGATCCTGCGGGTAGTGGTTGCGGCCGTCGATGATCACGAGGTCCTTGACGCGGCCGGTGATGTAGAGGTCACCGTCGTAGAACGCGCCGTAGTCACCGGTGCTGACCCACGTCGCGTCGTCCGTGGCGCCCTCGGCGTGCGAGGGACTGGTCCGCGACTTCAGGATGTTCTGGAACGTGGCGACGGTGGCCTCGGGCTTGCCCCAGTAGCCGGTACCCATGTTCTGGCCGCTGATCCAGATCTCGCCGATCTGGCCGTCGGGCAGCTCGGTCGCCGCATCGGCGTCCACGATGACGGCCCACTCGGCGACGCCGACCTTGCCGGCTGATGCCTGGGCGACGGCAGACGGCGCGTCGGCGGGCACCTCGACGAAGCGGTGGGCGTTGAGCTCATCGCGGTCGACGTGGACGATCTTCGGCTCGTGGTCCGGCAAGGTCGTGGACACGAACAGCGTGGCCTCGGCCAGACCGTAGGACGGCTTGATGGCCTTGGGCGAGAAGCCGAACGGCCCGAACGCCTCGTTGAAGCGGCGCACGGTGGCCGCGGAGATGGGCTCGCTGCCGTTGAGGACCGCCTTCACGTTGGACAGGTCCATCGGCGGCTCGCCCTCGCGGGGGACGCCACGGGCGGCGGCGTGGTCGAACGCGAAGTTCGGCGCGACGGAGATGACGCCGCCGGTGTCGTCGTCCTTGCGGGCCATCTCGCGGATCCAGCGGCCGGGCCTGCGCACGAACGCCGCAGGCGTCATGAACGTGATGTAGTGCCCGACGACCGGCGAGATCATCGCGGTGATGAGACCCATGTCGTGGAAGAAGGGCAGCCAGGTGACGCCGCGGTCGCCCTCGTCGCCGCCGATGCCCTCGATGACCTGGACGATGTTGGTGGCCAGGTTCAGGTGGGTGATCTGCACGCCGGTCGGTACGCGGGTCGAGCCGGAGGTGTACTGCAGGTAGGCCACGGTGTCGTTGGTGACCTCCTCCTGCACCCAGGTGGCGCCGACCTCGTCGGGCACCGCGTCCACGGCGATGACGCGGGGCCGCTGGTTGGCGGGCCTGGTGCGGAAGAACTTGCGAACGCCTTCGGCGGAGTCGGTGGTCGTCAGGATGGCGGTGGGCTGGCAGTCGTCGAGGACGGCGTGCAGACGGCCGACGTGTCCGGGCTCCGAGGGATCGAACAGCGGGACGGCGACCCGGCCCGCGTAGAGGGCGCCGAAGAACCCGACGAGGTAGTCCAGGTTCTGGGGGCAGAGGATCGCGACGCGGTCACCGGGCTGGGTGACCTGCTGCAGGCGGGCGCCGACGGCCTTGTTGCGGGCGCTGAAGTCGCGCCAGTTGAGATTCCGCGCCACGCCGTCGCGCTCGGTGGAGAAGTCGATGAACTGGTATGCGAGGGCGTCGCCTCGCACCTTCGCCCATTTCTCGACGTGACGGACCAGGTTGCCGTTGTCGGGAAACCGAATCAGGCCGTTCTTCAGGAACGGGTTGTGGAATCCCATATCACTCCTCTATCGAAGCCGCCCCCGCCGCGAACCGCGGTGGCACCCCGGCGAGGCCAAACCTCAAGATCGTACCGGGAAGCGTTCGTTCAGTTTTGGACCAGCTGCGCCGACACCCCGGTTGTGTCTCGTATGGGGCGTGTCATGCGGGCAGGCGCTCTTACTTTTCTCTTAATGTTAGGTGACCTCGCTGCACAGGCCAAATCCGATCGCTCAGCCGTGCTTGGGATGCGGAGCGTTGTCGATGAGACCCTGCGCCCACGCTTCGGTCCACTGGGTCGCCGTCTTCCCGTCTAGCGCCCAGAACTCCGGGGTGTTGTACATGGCGTGCACCGGTTGGCCCGCGCCTCCGCTGAGCGTTTCCAACGTCTTCGGCAGGTTCACGATCGAGAACGCGCCCTCCGGCGCCGAACAGATCAGGTCTCCGGTCCCGCAGATCTGGTTCGTCCGATCGTTCAGCGTGCCGAACCCGCCGGGCCGCGGACCCGTCATCGTCAGACCGAGAGCGGACAGCGTCGGCACCTCCTGCAAGGTGATCTCGGCGCCCTGGCCCTGCGGGTTGGGGCCGATGTCCTGGCCGACGCCGTCCTGCCTGCGGCCGTCGGCGATCAACGTCACACCAAGTACCAGATCGGCGTCGATGGGACCGCGGCCGTTGCCGATGTCGCTGGCGATGTCGCCACCGATGACGGCACCCTGGGAGAACCCGACGATGACGTAACTCGTCAGCGGGCAACGGTTGTTCATGTCGGTCAGCGCCTTGATCGCGGCCTTCGTCCCCTCGGCGCGGCTGTCGTTGTAGGAGATCTGGTTGTCCGCCGCGAACGGATTGTGGAACTGGGCGGTGTACGGAACCGTGTACTCGGCGACCCGGTCGTCACCGAACGCCTGGCGCAGCGGGTTGGTCACGTTGAGCAGCAGCGCGATCGGGAACTGCGTCGGGTTGACCGGATCGAGTTTGTGTGACGACTCCCAGGTGCCGGGGATCGAGAGCACCATCACGTCGGCGCAACTGGCGTCCTGGAATTCTGGGCGCGGCTTCTGGCCGGGCGTCGTGATCCCGGTCGGCGGCTGCGCCGTCGGCGGGGTGGCACTCGGTGGGGACTCCGGGGACCGCATGAGGATCCAGAGTCCGACGACGACGAGACCGACGAGCACCGCCACCGACCCCGCCGCCACCAGGGCGAGAAGTCGATGACGCTTGCGGCGGCGAGTGTTGGCCATGAAGTGGGGTGGTCTCCTGCTAGCAGAGTGTGTCGGTCGCGATGCGAATGTAGTCGGCGGTCGTGGAGTTCACCTGACCCGCTGGTGGCGGAGCCGACTCCGGGTATGAATCCCTGACGTCACCGCGCACCATCGGCAAGACGAAGTCCCACACCGCCTGATCGCTCTGTTTGGCCGCCCGAGCCTGGCACACGTAGGAGCCGATGCTCAACGCGGACAGCTCAGTCGACGGCTTCACCCCCGCCTCGGTCAGTGCGTCGAGGAAGGATTGCTGCCCCGGCGTGACCACCATCTCGGGTTCCTCGCCGGGCTCCGCGACCGGCGGTTCGGCGAAGGTCTGCGCGGTGCCCCTCGCGGTGGTCTCCGATGGCGGCATCCCGATGGTTGCCATGACGTCGTGGCCCATGCCGCAACCACTAGCCACCAAGGCCGCACAGGCCATCGCGACACTTGCCGTCCGAGGTCCGCCGAGTTGCACGTCTCCAACGTACCGGCTGGGATCGCAAGACCCCGGAAACCGTTTGCTGAAACGGCGTGTGCGCGCGTCTACCTGATGGCGGCGGCCAGATCGCCGGACATCGCGGCGAGCTGCGGAGCCCAGCTGCCCCAGTCGTGCTGGCCCGACGTCGGGAAGTCGAAGTGACCGTTGTGCCCACCGACGCTGCGGTAGTGCTGATAGAAGGTGCGGTTGCTGCCCGCCGCGACGTCGCAGTAACCAATCATCGCCGCGGGGTCGCTGCACTGCAGGGCGGCCGGGCTGTACACCCACAGCCGAGTGTTGTTGGCGTTCAACAGATCGATGTGCACATCGGGGTCGTGCCACTTCCAGCGGCCCAGTTGCGCCGCACCCCACATGGCTTGCGTGTTGACGCCGCCGAAGCTGGCCAGCCCCGCGGTGATCGCGCCGTTGAACGCGGTCTGGGAGGGCGTCAGGAAACCGGACAGCGAGCCCGCGAAGCGGAAGCGGTCCGGGTGGAACGCCGCCAGCGCCATGGCGCCGTACCCGCCCTGCGCGGCACCAACGACGCCGTGACCGGCGGGGGCCAGCCCCTTGTTGGCGGCGAGCCAGTCGGGCAGCTCCTGGGACAAGAACGTGTCCCACTGCTTGCTGCCGTCGGCTTCCCAGTCGGTGTACATGCTCCACGCGCCGCCTGCGGGTGCCGCGACGGAGATGCCGCTGCCCGCGAGGGTGTTCATCGCATTTCCGGCCGTGACCCAGTTGCTGACGTCAGGCGCGGCGTTGAAGGCGTCGAGCAGGAACACGGCGTGCGGGCCGCCTGCCTGGAACGCGACCGGGATGTCGCGGCCCATCGCCGCCGACGGAACCATCAGGTACTCGACGCCCGCGGCGTGGGCGGTGTGGGGGGTGGCCAGCCACAGGCCGACGGCCAATGTCAGGGCGCACATCGTCCGGAACAGCGTCGAGAGCAGCCTCATACCCATCTCACCAATCTGTTGTGCAACGCGTTGTAGTGAATCACATCACGATGACGGGCGGCGCCGTTAACGAGGCGTCTGCTCTTCGCGTACGCGCTCATCGAAAGACGGCGGCGACCCCCCGAGGGGATCGCCGCCGTCTCTTCGAGCATTTGCTACTGCGCGGCAGGAACCGCGCCGAGCACCCGCTGCAAGTCGGGCTTCATCTGCTGCAGCTGCTGACCCCAGTAGGGCCAGTCGTGCGTGCCTGCGTCCGGGAAGTTGAACACACCGTTGTTGCCGCCGGCAGCAAGGTAGTTCTCCTGGAACGTCCGGTTGGTGCGGATGGTCAGACCCTCGAGGAACTTGGCGGGCAGGTTGTTGCCGCCGAGCTCACTGGGCTTGCCGTTACCGCAGTACACCCAGATGCGGGTGCCGTTGGCGACCAGGGTCGGGATCTGCACCATGGCGTCGTTGTACTTCCACGCCGGGTCGGTCTCCGCCGGTCCCCACATGTCGTTGGCCTTGTAGCCGCCGGCGTCACCCATCGAGATGTTGATCAGACCGGGCCACCAACCCTCGGACGGGTTGAGGAAGCCGGACATCGAGCTCGCGTAGATGAACTGGTCGGGGTGGTGCGCTGCGAGGACGAGCGCCGAGCCGCCTGCCATCGAAAGGCCCACCGCGGCGCCGCCCGTGGACTTCACGCCCTTGTTGGCGGACAGGTACGCGGGGAGTTCCTGGGTCAGGAACGTCTCCCAGTTGTACGTCTGGCAACCGGTCTTGCCACATGCGGGCTTGTACCAGTTGGAGTAGAAGCTCGACTGGCCACCGACCGGCATCACGACCGAGATTCCCGAGCCGTTGTACCACTCGAAGGCGGGGGTGTTGATGTCCCAGCCGTTGAAGTCATCCTGCGCGCGCAGACCGTCGAGCAGGTAGAGCGCCGGTGCGTTTTCGCCGCCGCTCTGGAACTGGATCTTGATGTCACGGCCCATCGATGCGGACGGAACCATCAGGTACTCGACCGGGAGACCCGGCTTGGAGAACGCCCCTGCTGTCGCCGAGCCTCCGACGACGCCAACCAGTCCCGCCAGCGTTCCCGCTGCCAGGGCCGCGACCGCTGCGCGGCGCGCCATCTTTCCTACGAAACTCATGCTTGTATAGATCCCATCTGTTCGAATGCCGCACGACAGACGCGCTGCGTGCCGCTGTAGTCAACCACATACGGAAGCGATATCTCTCTCCCGCAGGTGTCCTTGCTGGTTGAAGCTCCTTTGCTCCGCACGTCCGCAGGCGTCAGCCGTTGAGCGTGGCAATCAGGTCGGGCTTGAGGGCCTGCAGCTGCTGACCCCAGTACGCCCACGAATGGTTTCCCTCCGTTGGGAAGACGAACGTGGCATTGCTGCCACCAGCCTTGGCGTACCTGTCCTGGAACCGCTTGTTGCCGTTGATGGCGAGCGATTCCAAGCTGTTTGCGTTGAACGACTGACCGGGGTCGACGTTCTCGTCGAGCGGGCCTCCACCCGGTGCGCAGTAAATCCACAACCGCGTTCCGTTGGCGACGATGCGGTCGACCTGGACGACGGGATCGTTGCGCTTCCATGCCTGGTCCCATGGCGGACCCCACATGTCGTCGACGTTGTAACTGCCCGCATCGAGCATTGCCACCCGGATCGCCTGCTTCATGAAGAGGGTCGACGGGTTGAGGAACCCCGAGAGCGACGCCGCGTACTTGAACTGGGTGGGGTGGTAGGCCGACAGGATCAGACCTGCACCACCTGCCATCGACAGCCCGACGATGCCGTTGCCGGTCGGTGAGACCTGCTTTTCCGACGACAGGTAGGCGGGGAGCTCCTTGGTCAGGAACGTCTCCCATTTATAGGTATAGGTCTGGTCGTTGAAGCTCGATGGCGAATACCAGTCGGTGTAGAAGCTGGACTGGCCGCCGACCGGCATGACCACCGACACCCCCGACTGATAGAACCACTCGAAGGCGGGGGTGTTGATGTCCCAGCCGTTGAAGTCGTCCTGGGCGCGCAGGCCGTCGAGGAGGTAGACGGCCTTGCTCGGCGCGGGCTGGGGCGCGGGCGCACCGCCGGGCACGCGCGGGCTCGCGGGAGCGGCGGGCGCCCCTTCGGCGGCCAGGTTCACCGGCGCCGCGGGTGCGCTGGCGTTACCAGGCTGGAACTGCACGCGAATGTTGCGACCCATCGCGGTGGAATAGACGTCGAGGTATTCGACGGGTAGACCCTCGCGGGAGAAGGCGGACGCCGTCGGCGTCCCGCCGGTGACGTCACCGAACAACGCCAACGCAGGCAGCGTCGTCGCCGCAGCGAGCATCACGCCCGCGCGGCGAAGCCCGCTTCTCCCTGCGCCGAGGCGCGACATCAACGACATCGGTCGCTCTTACCATCCAGTTTCGTATGTCCGGCGCCGGTCAACGGCGGTTTCCGTGGCACAGCTCGTGGCAAGCGTTGAATCACTCGACTGTCTATCGCGTCAACGTGGCCCAACCGTTACCAAATCAGAGAAACCCGTCGGCGGACAAATCCCTGTGGGATCGGTCACGGCCCCGTCGCGGGCATGCCGGTGTACGGCGGCACCTTTGGCGGCGGCGGTGTGATACCGCATCGAGACAGCTCGTAGAGGGGCACGCGGTCGATCCGATAGCTGGTGAAGTCCCAGGCGTGCAGCACGTTCGAGGCGAATCGCTTCAGTCCGAGCGGGCCGCGGATCGAGGTCAGCATGGCGTCGGTGTCCGGGCACGTCAGCGCGGCCTTGGCCTGCGCGATCCAGTCCTCGTCGAGGTAGGTCGGGATGTATGGCCGCATCGGGAGGAACGGTCCCTCGGCCACGGCCCAGTCGGGGAACAGGTTCTTGTCGTGACCGATGCGGGCGTCCTCCAGCCGCGCGGTGTGCGCGGCCAGCGGATTGGCGAGGCCGATCTGGTCGATCACCCGGACGTCGAGCCCGACGTTCATGCCGAGCATGCCGAGGTTGGTGAAGAACACCGTGTGGGGTCCGCTGCGCTGGCTCGCGAACGCCGGGGCGGCGCCGACCGGCGGCGTCGGAAGTGGCGGCGGGAGCGCAGGCACGACGTCCCACTGGTCGTAGTTGCCCGATGGAAGCAGGAGCGCGCCGTCCGGGGTGTTTTCGATGGCCGCGATCACGGCACGCATTCTCGGATAGTCGAGGTAGTCCGCGGCGGTGAGCGGGTGCGCGTGGCCCGTGGCCTGGGAGTAGAAGCGCCGCTCGTCGACGATGCCCGAGTACGTCACGCGGGTCGCGTCCGCGCCGAGGCCCGGAGAGTTCGCGGCCCACGCCGACCAGCCGACGACCGCCAGCCAAAACACCGCCGTCGCGCCCGCCAGCAGATAGCCGGGACCTCGGACCGCACGCATCCCGGACGGGAGCACCACCGGAATGACGGAGATCGGTGCGAGTAGACAGAACAACGGCGTCAGCAGCACGCGGCCATGCATGAAGTCGCCGCCCTGACGGATCCAGTAGACCGCCTGCACCAGACCGCTGACGACCATGAATACCACGACGGCAGTCGGGCTTTGGATGATTCCCGCCCAACGTCCGCGACTTCGGGTGACCGGCCCGCGCTTGCGCCACAGCAGACTTCGCACCCCGAGCAGCAGCAGGCCGAGGCCCGCCAGGAGCACCAGTGGCACCCACAGCAGATAGGGGTGGTTGAAGTTGGTGAGGTAGACGAATCCCTGGGACCACTTCGAGCCCGAGGCGTCCTTGGCGATCGCCGTGCCGGGGACCAGGAGCCCGTAGTACCCCATCCGGAAGATCTGGTAGACAACGGGCAGCAGGCCGCCCGCGACGACGATCAGCAGCCGCCGGCGCCAGCCGTTGGCTGCGGCGAGCATCATCACCAGCGCGAGTCCGCCGATCAGCGCGAGCTCGGGCCGCACCAGCACGCTGACACCGGCGAGGAACGCCAGGGCCGCGGCGAAGGTGCTGCCCGTCGCGTTGCCAGGGGGCTCGTTCGGCGTGGGCGGATTGATGCGGGGCGCTTGCGACCAACACACCATCATCCACCAGAGCAGGCCGAGATAGGCCAGGACCAAACCGTTTTCGAGACCGGACGTGGCGAAGTCGCGCGCCGGGGGAATGGCGATGTAGACCAGCGCGCCCGCAGGAAGCAGCAGCGCCTGCCTGCCCCGCAGTCCCGGCGCGTACAGGCGGCCGGTGCCGAGCATCACGAACACGACACCCGCGACGCTCAGCGCCAACGCCAGCGCCAACGCCACGTACTCGAGCCGGACGGGACCACCGATCCACGCGCCGAGCGTGACCAGATACGTCCATACGGTGGAGGTGTTGGCCTCCACGCGCTCGCCCGCGTTGAAGACGGGGCCGTTGCCCGCCAGCAGGTTTCGCACGGTGCGCAGCACGATCAGACCGTCGTCGGCGATCCACCGGCGTTGCCAGGCACCCCAGGAGAACAGCGCCCCGATCACCACCACGCTCACCCAGAGGCTGATCCGCACGGTGGCGTCGAAACGGAATGCCGGCCAGCGCGCCAGTCGGCGCGCGATGGCTGGGCTGGGAGCGTCAGCTGAAGAACGCTGCGGCACCAAGGGATCCGATCAAGGCGATGGCCAGAAACTGCAGGACGTGGTCACGCATCGCAATGTCCTCGGGTTCGCCCGCCATCCCGCCATCGACGTCCACCGCGTACCGCAGGATCGCGATGGTGAACGGGATCATCGAGATGGCGAACCAGGATCCGTCCGTGATGCGGTCCCGCTCGAACGCCCACAGTCCGTAACACACCACCACCGCGGTCGCCGACAACGTCCAGACGAATCGCAGGTAGGTGCTGGTGTAGCTCTCTAGCGACTTGCGGATCTTGGCGCCGGTGCGTTCGGCGAGCTGGAGCTCGGCGTAACGCTTTCCCGCCACCATGAACAGCGAGCCGAACGCCATCACCAACAGGAACCACTGCGACAACGGGATGTCCGCGGCCGCGCCGCCGGCGATCGCCCTGATCAGATACGCCGATGACACGATGCAGATGTCCAGCACGGCTTGATGTTTGAGGCCGAAGCAGTACGCCAGCTGGATGCAGATGTAGACCGCGATCACCACGGCGAGGTTCGGGGTGACGAACCAGGAGACCGTCAGCGAGACCACCGCGAGCACCACGGCGAGCGTGTAGGCCAGCTGCTGCGGCACCACGCCCGCGGCGATGGGGCGGAACCGCTTCGTCGGATGCTCGCGGTCCGCCTCGACGTCTCGTGCGTCGTTGACCAGATAGATCGACGACGCTGCGAGGCTGAACATCACGAAGGCGATGCCGACCTTGATCAGCACCTCGCGGTAGTCGTACTTGACGTCCCCGCCGAAGGCGAACAGCGGAGCCGCCAGCACCAGCAGGTTCTTGACCCATTGCCGCGGCCGGAGGGCCTTGATCACTCCCGTGAAGAGATTCTTCGGCGGACCACCGATGGGCGGCGCTTCCTCGATCATGCGGGCCCACCTGTCTTCCGTCGGTCGGCTCGCACCTCAGCGGCCTCGATTCCCTTCGCCACGACCGCGCCGACCGCCACTCCCGTGAGCACGTCGCTCGGGTAGTGCACTCCGAGTACCAAGCGCGACAACGCCATCGGCGGCACCAGTAGCACCGGTAGCGGCAGTCCGGTGGCGCGGCCGAGCAGGATCGCCGCGGCAGTGGTCGACGTCGCGTGGGCCGAGGGAAAGCTCAGCCGACTCGGCGTCGCGACGTTGACGGCGATCGACGGGTGGTGCGGCCGCTCCCGCTTCACCACGCGCTTGATGACGACGGCGGCGGCGTGCGCGACGAACGCGCCGATGCCCGCGGTCAGCCAGATCCGCCGCCGCTTCGGCTGCAGAAGCGCACCGAGCAGCGACACCCCGACCCAACCGGCACTGTGCTCACCGAAGTGCGACAGCGCACGCGCGCCGGGAAGGACGCCAGGGCGCCCGGCGAGGGTCGACTGGACGGCGACCAGCGCCGCGTCCTCGCCCCGCAGGGTGTCGGTCACCGGCGGACTTCTGCAGGGGTGTTCGCGGTGGGCAGCAGGACGGTCTCCCACTTCTGCTTGCTGGTCAGGACGGGCAACGCGTCCCGGTATACACGGCGCATCTTCTTGAACTTCCGCAGCAGCGCAAGATGTTGCCGCAGTGAGGTTCTCAGGAGCGCGAACATCTTGGCGCGGTCCCGCTGCCGGTATACGACGCCGCGGCCGTCGGCCGTGGTCACGGTGACGCCGTCGACCTTGCAGAGCAGGAACCAGCGGGCGTCCTGCGTCGCGACGTTGAGCTGCGGTCGCTCGTGGTGCGCGGGGTCCTCCTTGCGGAGCTGGTGCAGGACACCCCGCCCGAGCCGAAGGCCGATGGCGGCCAATGCGACCGGTGGCTTGTGCACCTTGCGCCTGCCCGACGGGGAGGGCAGCGAGGTGGCGCCCGGCAGCACGACGGCGTCGGGGAACTCCTGGCGCATCTTGCGCACGTCGGGCAGTGCGCTCTCGAGGATCGAGAAGATGTGCTCGGGCCCGGCGAGGAAGTCGGCAATCGCCCGATTCTGAATCGCGACGGTCGAATACTCAAGGCAGAGAAGGTGTTTGAACGTCGCCTTCAGTGAACTGCCCAATAGTCCGTTGAGCTTGCCGTCCCAGTGCATGGCCGCCACCACCAGGCGGTTGCGCAGATGGAAGTAGGCCTGCCAGTCGATGGCGTCGTCCTTGTCGCTCCACGCCATGTGCCAGATCGCGGTGCCGGGCATGGTCACCGTGCCGTATCCGTGCTCGGCGGCGCGGAGCCCGTACTCGCAGTCGTCCCACTTGATGAACAGCGGCAGCGGCTGACCCAACTCCTCGGCGACGCTGCGCGGGATCATGCACATCCACCAGCCGTTGAACTCGGCGTCGATGCGGCGGTGCAGTTGCCTGCTGCGCGGGTTGTCCTCGTCGCTGAGCGGATATTTGGCGAAGTTGTGGTCGTACTCGGTGAACGGTGCGTTGGTCCACATGAAGTTGTCGCGGTCGACCACTTCGCCCATCACGTGCAGGTGGCTCGGCTCCTGCAGGTTGAGCATCTGCCCGCCGATCAGGGTGGGCGTCTTGGCAAAGCGGTTGAGCGACAGCGCCCGCAGGATCGAGTCGGGCTCGATGCGGATGTCGTCGTCCATGAACAGGATCTGTTCGCAGTCGGTGTTCTTCAGCGCTTCGTACATCACGCGGCTGTATCCGCCGGAGCCACCGAGGTTCGGCTGGTTGTGGATCGAGAGCCGGTCGCCGAGCGGCTCCGCGGCGGCCTGGAAGCCGGGGTGGTCGACGGCCTTCTTGGTGCCCTGATCGGAGATGATGACGGCGTCGATCACCTCGTCCACCAACGGATCCGATGTCAGCGCGGCCAGGGCGCTGACACAGTCCGCGGGGCGGTTGAACGTCGGGATGCCGACGGCGACACTGGCCCGGCTCGGCGCGGGTTGCGGCGCATACCAGCCCGCGCTGTGCACGGTGACGTTCGCGTCGGTGGTGATGTCGAACCAGATCCAGCCACCGTCCTCGAACGCGTCGAGGCCGATCTCGAACTCGGCGAAGGCGCGCGATTCGGCGTCTGCGCTCTTGATTGCGCTGCCGCCCACCGTGATTCGCGCACCAGTGGCCTTGGACCGGTAGACGTCGACGCGGGCGCTGCCGGTCAGCTCGACGCGCAGCACCACCGAATCCAGGATCGACCACCGGCGCCAGTAGCTGGCGGGGAAGGCGTTGAAGTAGGTCGCGAACGACACCTCGGACTCGGCGCCGATCTCCAACGTGGTGCGGGTCGGGGCGTGCGCCCGGCGCGCGTTGGTGCTCGACTCCTCGATGTAGAGCTTGCGGACGTCCAGCGGCTCACCGGGTCGGGGCAGGATGATGCGGGACAGCAGGCTGACGGCCTTCGACTGTCCGGTGTCGAGCGCGCCCGACGGAATGTCACTCATGCTCAGCTGCTTTCTGTGCCGTCGTCGGCGAGCGGCGCACCGTCGCGCAGGTGCGGCGCCAGCGTGTTGTCGTACATGTTGAGAGCACTGGCGATCGCCATGTGCATGTCGAGGTACTGGTAGGTGCCCAGCCGCCCGCCGAACAGCACCTTGGCCGATGCGGTCTCGACGCGGGCCAGGTCACGGTATGCCGCGACCATCGCCCGGTCCTCGGGCGTGTTGATGGGGTAGTAGGGCTCGTCGTCGTCCTTGGCGAATCGCCCGTACTCGCGCATGATCACGGTCTTGTCGGTCGGGTAGGCGCGCTCGGGGTGGAAGTGCCGGAACTCGTGGATCCGGGTGTACGGCACGTCGGCGTCGTTGTAGTTCATCACGGGTGTGCCTTGAAAATCCCCGCAGTCGCTCAGTACCTCGGTCTCGAAGTCGAGCGTGCGCCAGCCGAGCCGGCCCCCCGAGTAGTCGAAGTAGCGGTCGAGCGGACCGGTGTAGACCACCGGGGCATCGGGGCTGGCCGCCACCAGATCGTCGCGCACGTCGAACCAGTCGGTGTCGAGGCGCACCTCGATGCGGTCGTCGGCGGCCATGTTCTGCAGCCACGCGGTGTAGCCGTCGACGGGCAGGCCCTCGTAGGTGTCGTTGAAGTAGCGGTTGTCGAAGGTGTAGCGCACCGGCAGCCGAGTGATGTTGCTGGCGGGCAGGTTCGTCGGATCGGTCTCCCACTGCTTGGCCGTGTAGTGCTTCACGAACGCCTCGTAGAGCGGGCGCCCGATCAGGCTGATGGCCTTCTCCTCGAAGTTCTGCGCATCCTTGGCGTCGAACTCGGCGGCCTGCTCGGCGATCAGCGCGCGGGCCTCGTCGGGACTGAAGTACCTGCCGAAGAATTGCGACACCAGGCCGAGTCCCATCGGGAACTGGTAGGACTGGCCGGCATGCATGGCGAAGACGCGGTGCTGATACCCCGTGAACTCGGTGAACTGCCTGACGTAGTCCCACACCCGCTGGTTGGACGTGTGGAAGAGGTGGGCGCCGTACTTGTGGACCTCGATGCCGGTCTGCGGTTCCGGTTCGGAGTAGGCGTTACCGCCGATGTGGGGCCTGCGGTCGAGCACCAGAACGCGCTTGTTCAGCTGAGTGGCCACGCGTTCGGCGATCGTCAGGCCGAAGAATCCGGAGCCGACGACTAAGAGGTCGTAAGCGGGCCCGGCGGGCCGGAGCGCAGCGACCTGGGGATCAGGGGACATCATCGGCAGCAAGGGTATCCGACGGACGAGTCGTGGCCCGAATGCGCGCTCGGCTGGTCGCCCGGAGTCGGGAGGTCGCGATTCGCTCACGATTCCGCATCAACATCCGGAGCCACTCTGGCATCACCAGTCTCAGCCGTACCATCGAACCCGTAGTCACAGCATCACCCAAGTCACAGAATCACTAGGAGACTTCCGTGCCTAACCGTCGTCGACGCAAGCTCTCGACAGCCATGAGCGCAGTCGCCGCCCTGGCCGTCGCAAGTCCAGTCGCAGTTGTCGCGCTGTCCGACCTGTCCACCACCAATGACGCCGCTCCCCAGCATCGCGAGTTCGTCCAGGCCGCCCTCGTGACGGACCTGCCCAACGAGTTGCTCGGAGCCCTGTCGCAGGGACTTTCGCAGTTCGGTGTCAACCTTCCTCCGCTTCCGACGGGCCTGCTGACGGGATCCGGCACCCCCGCGGCGTCCACCCTGACGAGTCCGCTGACCACCCCGGGGCTGACGTCACCCGGCCTGACGTCGCCGGGTCTCACCAGCCCCGGGCTCACGACGCCCGGGTTGACCACGCCTGGGTTGACCACGCCCGGGCTGACCACGCCCGGGTTGACCACGCCCGGCCTGACCACGCCCGGCCTGACGACTCCCGGACTGACCACACCGGGGGCGACGACACCGGGTCTGACCACGCCCGGTCTCACCACGCCGGGTCTCGGTGACGCCGGACTGACCAACCCCGCGCTCACGAACCCGGCGCTGACCAGCCCGACCGGCACGTTGCCCGGGCTGACCACGCCCGCTGCCAATACGGGCCTGGGCCTCGGCCTGCCGGGAGCGGGCGAGGTCCCGATCGCCGATCCGGTCGGACTCGACCCGTCCGCGGGCACCTACCCGATCCTGGGCGGCGATCCCGGTCTCGGCCTCGGTGCACCCGCGGCGAGCAGTGGCAGCGGCGGCTTGCTCGGCGACCTGAGCAGCGCTGCTCAGACCCTCGGCGCCGGCCAGGCCATCGACCTGCTCAAGGGCATGGTCATGCCGATGATCACGGGCGCCATGCAGCAGGCGATACCTGCGGCGGCGGCTGCGGCTCCTGCCGCGGCGGCTGCGGCTCCCGCCGCCTAGTTCCTGCGACGAAACGGCACCGCAGAAGCCGTCCACGGGCTCTGCGGTGCCGTTGCGCGCGAGCGGTACCCGCAACTAACCGTGTCGAAACACTGGTAACACCCGACACATACGTAACATCGGGCCGTGCCGTGTCGTCGCCAACTGCCGTCGCTGCTGTTCTCCGCCGTCGCGGCGACGGCCGTGCTGCTGCCGCTGGGCGTCTACGGCTCGTCCAACACACCTGAGCGAACCCCGCTGGCCACCACCCCGCTCATCGTGGAACGCCCTCTCACCGGCGTCGGCGGCGGCGAGACCATCCGGGACCTGCACCAGGACACCCCCTTCGCGATGGTCGCCCTCACCGCCGACGACCTCAGCGGGACGTCGGCCCGCGTCCGCGCGAAGAAGCCCGACGGGTCGTGGGGGCCGTGGTACGAGGCGGAGACGCTCGAGGGCGTCGGCCCCGAGGGAGCCGGAGTCCGCGGCACCGAGCCCGTCTTCGTCGGCCACACCACCGACGTCCAGATCGCGGTGAAGCGACCCGCGATGGTCGGCCCCGTCGTCGCACCACCGCCGGGAGCGCCGAAGAAGGACCTCGGATACCTGCCCGCAAACGTCGAGCAGCCGCTGAGCCAGGACCTCAAGGCTGTCCTGATCAGCCCCCCTGCGGCACCGGTGGACATCTCGTCGCTGCCACCGGAGGCCGCCACGCCGCCCGGCGTCCCACCCGCGATCATCGGACGGGCGCAGTGGGGCGCGGACGAATCGCAGGTGTGCGGAAAACCGGTGTACGACAGCGGAGTTCGCGCCGGCATCGTCCATCACACCGCAGGCAGCAACGACTACACCCCCGAGGACTCGGCGGGCATCGTCCGCTCGATCTTCGAGTACCACACCCGCACGCTCGGCTGGTGCGACATCGCCTACAACGCGCTCGTCGACAAGTACGGCCAGGTCTTCGAAGGCCGCGCAGGCGGCATCGACCGGCCCGTCGAGGGCGCCCACACCGGCGGCTTCAACGTCGACACGTGGGGCGTCGCGATGCTCGGCAACTTCGACGACGTGCCCCCGACCCCGATCCAGCTGCGCACCACCGGCCGGCTGCTCGGCTGGCGCCTCGGCCTCGATCGCGTCGACCCGATGGGCAGCGTCGTCCTCACCTCGGCAGGCGGCTCGTTCACGAAGTTCCCGAAGGGCGCGCCCATCACGCTGCCGACGATCTTCACGCACCGCGACGTCGGCAACACCGACTGCCCGGGCAACGCCGCGTACGCCGCCATGCCCCTGCTGCGTGACACCGCCGCCCACTTCAATACCCCGATCGGGCCTCGGGATCTGGCCGATACGCTGCGCGGCGGCGCGATCTTCACCAAGTGGGCGTCGATGGGCGGCGAGGCGAGCCCGCTGGGGGCGCCCCAGACACCGGAGACGCCGGGCGACGGCGCGTCGCGCTACGTCACGTTCGACAAGGGTGCGCTCTACTGGTCCCCCGACAGCGGCGCGGAACCCGTCACCGGATCCATCTACGAGGCGTGGGGCAAGCTGGGTTTCGAGCGCGGCGCACTGGGCCTCCCGACCAGCGGCGAGATCCAGGAGCCGCAGTGGATCGTGCAGAACTTCCAGCACGGCACCCTGAACTTCGACCGCGAGAACGGCACCGTCACCCGCGTGATCGACGGGGTCGAACTCGAGATTCCGCTCGACAAGGGCGATTCCCCCGTTCAGCTCGAACGCTTCACACCCATCGACAACAGAAGCTGACGGGAAGCTAGAGCCACCACCGCTCGAGCACGCGCGCCAGTCCGTCGTCGGAGTTGGATGTGGTGACCTCGTCGGCCGCGGCCTTCGCCTCGGGATGGGCATTGCCCATCGCCACGCCGAGTCCGGCCCACAGCAGCATCGGAATGTCGTTCGGCATGTCGCCGAAGGCGACCACGTCCTCGGCAGCGATGCCGAGCGGCCTGGCCACCTGGTCGATGCCGGTCGCCTTGCTGACGCCGAGCGGCACCACCTCGATCAGGCCGTTGTCGGTCGAGTAGGTGAGGTCGCCCTCGATGCCGATGTGCGGGGCCAGCGCCGCCGCCATGTCGGCACTGCGCGCACCCGCCTTGCGGATCAGCAGCTTGACCGCTGGCGCGTTCAGCACGTCGTCGATCGACACCTCGGTGTTGTCGGGATTGAGCCAGGCGTGCTCGTAACCGGGCGAGCTCAGGAACTGCGGCGTCGCTGCATCGTGCGCGCTGCGCCCGACGCGTTCGACCGCAAGACCTGCGCCGGGGATGACGCGGGTCGCCACCTCGGCGAGCTGCGCGAGCACCTCGGCGGACAGCGTCTGCGCCGACAGGATGCGATCGGTCGCCGAGTCGTACAGCACGGCACCGTTGGCGCACACCGCCATGGGCGCGAAGCCGAGCGCGTCCACGACCGGCGGGATCCAGCGCGGAGGCCGGCCCGTGGCGAGGACGAACTGCGTGCCTGCATCGACCGCGGCCAGGACCGCTGCCTTGGTGCGCGGCGTGACGAGCTCGTGCTCGTCGAGCAGCGTGCCGTCGACGTCAGTGGCTATCAGAGTGGGCAGCACTAGTGGTTCTCCGACTCCTTGCGGGCTCGTTCGGCGAGTTCGGCGTCTTCACGCACCCTCGCCTCCTCCATGGTCGGGGCGCTACCGCCGAGCCGACGGGGCACCCAGTAGGCGCCCTGCGGGTGATCGTAGGACTGCTGCACCTCGTGCAGTAGCGCGGTCATCTCCGTGCGGAGCTCGCCCATCAGTTCGTCCGCCGTGCCGGTCGGCGGCAGCGCGGTGCCGACGGCGACGGTGATCGGGACCCTCTTGCGGCCCATGTTCCTCGGATGGTCCTTGGTCCAGATCCGATGAGCACCCCACACGATGACGGGAACGATCGGCACCCCGGCCTCCAATGCCATCCGCGTCGCACCCGTCTTGAAGTCCTTCAGCTCGAAGCTTCGGCTGATGGTGGCCTCCGGGTAGACGCCGACCAGCTCGCCCTCGCGCAGCCGCTGGACGGCCAGCGCGTAGGCGCCTGCGCCGGCACGACGATCCACCGGAATGGTCTTCGTGTGCTTGATCAGGAAGTTGACGATCTTCACTCCCTGCATCTCGGCCTTGATCATGAAACGCAGGCGCCTGCCGCGGTTCTTGGCGGCCAGCGCGGCGGGCAGGAAGTCGATGTAGCCGGTGTGGTTGATGGCGATCACCGCGCCGCCGACCTCGGGGATGTTCTGCAGACCCTGGTAGCTGATCCGGGTACCGGTGGCCCGCACCGCGGTCGCCGCCGCGATCTCCAGAGTTCGGAAGACCGGTTCCATGTACTACCCCGCGGACTCGTCTCGCTGGAGCCGCCGGGCTGCCTTCTCGGCAGCCTCCTCGGCGTCCATCCGGTTGGCCTCGGCGAGCGTCGGCGCGCCTCCGCCCATCCGGTGCGGCACCCAGTACTCACCGGCCGGGTGCTCGCCGTAGGCGACCTGGACCTGTTCGAGGAGATGCTGCATGCGCGAGTGGAGCAGGGCGGTCAGCTCGGCAGCGGGCAGCGTAGGAAGTATCGGTTCGCCGATGGCGATCGAGATCGGCACCTTGGGCCGTCGCATGTTCCTGGGATGCCCCTTGGTCCAGATCCGCTGGGCGCCCCAGATGACGTGCGGGATGATCGGCACGTCGGCGGCAATCGCCATGCGTGCCGCGCCGGACTTGAACTCCTTGATCTCGAAGCTCCTGCTGATGGTCGCCTCCGGATAGACGCCGACGAGCTCGCCCTCCTTCAGCCGCTGGCAGGCCTCGGCGAACGAGGCGGCGCCGTCGTCACGGTCGACGGGAATGTGCCGCAGGGCACGCATGATCGGGCCGCTGACCTTGGAGTCGAACACCTCCCGCTTGGCCATGAAGCGCACCTTGCGGCCGTGGCCCTGCCGGAAGGCAGGCAGGCCGGCGAAGGTGAAGTCGAAGTAGCTGGTGTGGTTGATCGCCACCACCGCGCCGCCCGTGACGGGCAGGTTCTCCAGGCCGGTGACCGTGAACTTCAGCCCCTGCATCCGCCAAATGCAGCGAGCGAGGTTGATGACAGTCCCGTATACCGGCTCCACGACCGCCAGCCTAGTGCCGCTGTGATGCCCGGTGTGAGCCGTGTCATTCCCGACGGGTCCGGTGACCGTTCCCGATGACGCGACGTGACCGCGGTGTGGGCAAACAGCTCGGCGGCGGGTACGCCGGGCAGGAGACGCCGTTCGAGGCGTACGGCGTGACCCCCGACACCCAGCGCCTGGCGTACTACAGCCGCGCCTGGGACTAGGATCGACGGGACGCGTCCATCGCGGGGAAGGCTATAAGTGCAGGTCACAAGCGTAGGGCATGCAGGATTCCGGATCGACACCACGGCAGGGAGCATTCTCTGCGACCCCTGGGTCAACCCGGCCTATTTCGCGTCGTGGTTCCCGTTTCCCGACAACAGCCAACTGGACTGGGATCGTCTCGGCGACTGCGACTACCTGTACGTCAGCCACCTCCACAGGGACCACTTCGACCCGGCGCACCTGGCCGCCCACGTCAACAAGGACGCCGTCGTGCTGCTGCCCGACTACCCGGTGCCGGACCTGCGGCGTGCGCTGGAAGGGCTCGGCTTCCACCGGTTCTTCGAGACCACTGATTCGGTGAAGCATCGGGTGACCGGCCCCAAGGGCGATCTCGACGTGATGATCATCGCCCTGCGCGCGCCGGCCGACGGCCCCATCGGCGACTCCGGCCTCGTCGTATCGGATGGCGTGACCACCGCCTTCAACATGAACGACGCGCGCCCCGTCGACTTGGACGTGCTGCACGACGAGTTCGGGCACGTGGACGTGCACATGCTGCAGTACTCGGGTGCGATCTGGTACCCGATGGTCTACGACATGCCCGCTCGCGCCAAGGAGGCGTTCGGCACGCAGAAGCGCCAGCGCCAGATGGATCGCAGCAGGCAGTACATCGCTCAGGTCGACGCCACCTGGGTGGTGCCGTCCGCAGGGCCGCCCTGCTTCCTCGATTCCGCGCTGAGGGACCTCAACGACGACCACGGCGACCCCGCCAACATCTTTCCCGATCAGGTCGTCTTCCTCGACCAGATGCGCACCCACGGCCACGACCGAGGCCTGTTGATGATCCCCGGCTCCACCGCGGACTTCGTTGGCTCGCAGCTGAATTCGCTGACCCACCCGGTATCCGACCCGGAGACGATCTTCACCACCGGCAAGGCCGACTACATCGAGGAGTACGCGCAGCGGATGGCTCCGGTGCTGGCGGCCGAGAAGGCGGGCTGGGCGCCCCCCGCCGGAGAGTCACTGCTGGAGCCGCTGCGGAGCAAGTTCGAGCCGATCATGTTGCAGAGCGATCAGATCTGCGACGGCATCGGTTACCCCGTCGAACTCCGGATGGGCCCCGAGACGGTCGTGCTGGACTTCCCGAAACGTGCTGTCCGCGAACCGATTCCGGATGAAAAGTTCCGCTACGGTTTCGAGATCGCACCCGAACTCGTCCGCACCGTGCTGCGCGACGACGAGCCGGACTGGGTGAACACCATCTTCCTGTCGACCCGCTTCAGAGCGTGGCGGGTGGGCGGTTACAACGAGTACCTGTACACGTTCTTCAAGTGCCTCACCGACGAGCGCATCGCCTACGCCGACGGCTGGTTCGCCGAGGCTCACGACGACTCCGCGTCGATCACGCTGGACGGCTGGGAGATTCAGCGCCGCTGCCCTCACCTCAAGGCCGACCTGTCGAAGTTCGGGGTGGTGGACGGCACCACACTGACGTGCAATCTGCACGGCTGGTCGTGGAATCTGACCAATGGCCGCTGTCTGACGTCCAAGGGCCACGAATTGCGGAGCGCCAAGGCGTGAGTGGGCAGGCGCGCACGTATGACGACGGGCTGATCCAACTCGATCGTCAGGCGATCACGTTGCGCCGCTACCACTTTCCGTCCGGCACGTCGAAGGTCATCCCACTGCGCACGGTGCGCGGTTATCGCACGGAGTCACTCGGCCTGATACTCAACCGCTTCCGGATCTGGGGCAGCGCCGATCTGCGGCGCTGGCTTCCGCTCGACGTGTGGCGGCCGATCAAGTCGACGCTGGTGACGCTCGACGTACCGGGCACCCGCCCGAGCCCCGCCTTCACGCCTGTGCGGGCCAAGGAGTTCCTTGCCGTTCTCGACGAGTTGCTGAGCGACTAGTCCTTCTCGCGCAGGACTGACAGCCCCAGCTGAGCGACGGATCAGGTCATCGTGACGAAACGAGCTGTCGCAGTTCGGAGATCGCGTCCGACTCGGTGTCGTACACCCGGACGATCGCCTCGTCACCCGGCTGCAGGAAGGTCGATTCGCCGAGGTCGGTGTAGCGCGTCGCGCCGATCCCGACCAACAGGTGCGACGGATGACCGGACGCGACCATCAGCGCCTCGACGTCCTCCAGAGGTGTTTCGGCCGAGCCCTTCTGGTTGGCGAGCCGCTCGGTGATCCAGTCGAGGAGCACTTCGCCGTAGTAGGAGTAACCGAGCAGCGAGCTGTCCACGCCGTAGGCGTGTTCGTTGCCGTCGGCGGTACGGAGGTCGCAGACCAGCCGCAGCGTCGACGTCGGGCCGTCCGGCGTCAGGTCGCTGATCTCGAAGAACTGTGCGGCAACGCCCTTGGACGCTGGGCCCCAGTTCTTCTTGTGGCTGATCTTCGCCGCGTTGGGACGCCGGATCGAGCAGTCGTTGAACGCACCGAGCGCGAACGGCTGCAGCGACACCACGGTGTCGCCCTGCCACTTCACCTCACATGCCAGGCCGACCTCCGGCTCGATCTGCAGGTTGAGCGGAGTGTCGCTCTCGGGCAGCAGGATCGCGTCGTGCGACAGCGGGAAGTCCCCGAGGAAGCCGTCGTTTCCCGGTGCGTACCAAGGGAATATCCCCTTGGGAGCGGTTCCTTCACTGGTGACGTTGACGAAGTCGGCGGCCTCACCGGCCTGTTCGAGGTGGCCGGCGAAGTTGCCTGCCACGCCGAAGCCGAACCACGTGCGCAGTTCGTCGTAGTCGAGTTCGATCATGTTCAGTTTGCTCATGGCTCCAGCACCGACCTTCCGACATAGGGCACCAGCGCATCCGGAACCCGGACACTCCCGTCCGGCTGCTGGTGGTTCTCCAGGATGGCGACGAGCCAGCGCGTCGTTCCCAGCGTGCCGTTGAGCGTCGCCGCGATCTGCGGCTTGCCGTTCTCGTCGCGGTAGCGAGTGGAAAGGCGCCGCGCCTGGAACGTGCTGCAGTTCGACGTCGACGTCAGCTCGCGGTAGGTCCCCTGCGACGGAATCCACGCCTCACAGTCGAACTTGCGGGCCGCGGAAGACCCCAGATCGCCTGCGGCCGTGTCGATCACCCGGTAGGGCACCTCGATGAGGGCCAGCATCTGACGCTCGAGGCTCAGCAGCCGCTGGTGCTCCGCCTCGGCGTCCTCGGGCCTGCAGTAGACGAAGGCCTCCACCTTGTCGAACTGGTGCACGCGGATGATGCCTCGGGTGTCCTTGCCGTAGCTGCCTGCCTCGCGGCGGAAGCACGACGACCACCCGGCATAGCGGCGCGGCCCCTCCGAGAGGTCGATGATCTCGTCGGCGTGGTACCCGGCCAGTGGCACCTCCGACGTGCCGACGAGATACAAGTCGTCGGCCTCGAGGCGGTAGATCTCGTCGGCGTGGGCCCCGAGGAATCCGGTGCCCGACATGACTTCCGGGCGTACCAGCACCGGCGGGATGACGAGCGTGTGGGCGTTCTCGGTGGCGAGCTTGACGGCGAGTTGCATGACGCCGAGTTGGAGCAGCGCCCCGTAACCGGTGAGGAAGTAGAAGCGTGAGCCGGACACCTTGGCGCCGCGCTCCATGTCGATCAGCCCGAGCGACTCACCGAGTTCCAGATGGTCCTTCGGGTCGGCGATGGCGGGCGGTTCACCCACGGTGTCGATGACCGTGAAGTCCTCCTCGCCGCCGGCGGGGACGCCGTCGATGATGACGTTCGAGATCGCCATGTGCGCCGCCGTGAACGCACTCTCGGCGGCGGCCTGCTCGGCCTCGGCCGCCTTGACGCCTTCGGCGAGTCGTTTGGCGTGCGCGAGCAGGGCCGGTCGTTCGTCGGCCGACGCCGCGCCGACGCCCTTGCTGGCAGTCTTCTGTTCGGCCCGCAGATTGTCCGCCGCGGAGATCGCCGAACGCCTCGTCGAGTCGGCATCCAGGAGCACGTCGACGAGGGCGGGGTCCTCGCCCCTGGCCCGTTGCGACGCGCGGACCCGGTCGGGATCTTCACGCAGCAGCTTGAGGTCGATCACAAGGGAAACCCTACGTTTGGTCCCGGCAAACACCTGCGCCGGGGCACAACCACATAACGTTACAACTGCATCACTTGTCACACACCTTGGCGCGCCTGTCACAATGGACCCGATGTTGGACGCACCCACAGGAACCGAACTGGGCACGACCCAGGCGGCAGGCGACGCCGAGAAGCCGTCGCGCCGACCGGCGTGGTGGCAGAGCCTGCAAGCCGAGTCGACCCGGCGCGCACTGCTGCTCACGGCGCTGGGTGGGCTCCTCATCGCCGGTGTGATCACGGCGATCCCCGGCGGTGGCAGCGGCGTCCTACCCATCGGGCTCAATGCGGGTAGCACCGGACTCGGCGGCAGCACGCGCGGCAACGACACCTTCGACCACGCCACTAGCGGGACCTGTCTCAACTGGCCCGAACAGGTGCCGGATGCCGCGCAGATCGTCGACTGCAAGGACGAGCACCGCTTCGAGGTCGCCGAAACCATCGACACGAGCACGTTCCCCGGCACCGAGTACGGCCCCGCCGCCGCCCCGCCGTCCGACGCCCGCATCAAGCAGATCAGCCAGGAGCAGTGCCAGGCCGCGGCCCGTCAGTACCTCGGCGCGAAGTACGACCCCAATGGCCGGTTCAGTGTCAGCCTGGTGTGGTCCGGCGACAAGGCGTGGCGCCAGGCCAGCGAGCGGCGCATGCTGTGCGGCCTCCAGCTCGCGGGACCCGACAACCACCAGCTGGCGTTCGCGGGCAAGGTCGCCGACATCGACCAGTCGAAGGTCTGGCCCGCGGGCACGTGCCTCGGCATCGACCCGGCCACCAACCAGCCGACCGACATCCCCACCGACTGCGCCAAGCCGCACGCCATGGAGGTCACCGGCGCGGTCGACCTCGCCGAGAAGTTCCCCGGCCCGGTACCGCCGGACGGCGACCAGGACCAGTTCGTGAAGGACTCCTGCACGCAGATGACGGACGCCTACCTGGCGCCCATCGAGCTGCGCAAGACCACCCTGACGCTGATCTACAGCACGATCTCCCTGCCGAGCTGGACCGCGGGCAGCAAGCAGGTGTCGTGCAGCATCGGGGCCACCCTCGGCAACGGCGGCTGGTCGACGCTGCTGAACAGCGCCAAGGGGCCGCTGCTGATCAACGGTCAGCCGCCCGCCCCGGTCCCCGACATCCCGGCGGAACGGCTGGATCTGCCGCCGATCCCGCTGCCGTCGGTGGACACGTCGTCGCAGGTGTCGTCGCAGATCGACCTCAGCGATCAAGGTGACGAGAGCACCAGCCAGACCCCGCAGGGAAACAACCACCTGCCGGGCCAGCAGCAGGCAGGCCCGACGCAGACCCAGACGCAGAGCGCGACACCCTCGACGTCGGGCAGCGCGCCCCCGGCACAGGGCAACACGTTCCTCAACGGCCCTCCTCCGCCACCCGCGCCGCAGGGTGACGGCGTGCCGCAGGACGGTCCGCCCGTACCTCCCCCTGGCGAGGACCCGGCGGCGCCAGCCCCACCCGCGCCCGCGGGTCCGGTGCTGCCCGGCCCACCGCTCCCCCAGCAGTAGCCGCCATGCCCGTTCGGATGAGCCCGCAACGGTTCGACGAGCTGGTATCCGACGCGTTGGACGCGATCCCGCCCGCCCTGGCAAAGGCGATCGACAACGTCGTGGTGCTCGTCGAGGACCGTCACCCCGAGGAACCCGACCTGCTTGGCCTCTACGAGGGCGTCGCGCTGACCGAGCGCGACTCGACGTACTTCGGCTCGCTCCCCGACACCATCACGATCTACCGCCATGCGCTGCTCGACATCTGCGACACGGAGAGCGACGTCGTCGAGGAGGTGACCGTGACGGTCATTCACGAGATCGCCCACCACTTCGGAATCGACGACGAACGGCTGCACGACCTCGGTTGGGCCTGACGGGACGGGCGCGGCAACCGGAATTCGTTGCCGCGCAGTGCTACAACTGACCCATGACCGTTGTGTGTCGCGAGTGCCGCGAGGGCCTCGACCACTGCCACGGCACCGTCGTGCACCACGCGGCGTCCACCATCGAGTGCACCGATGACTGCGCCACCCCGGACGGCCTGCACGCGTTCAGCATCGACTGCGAAGCCGTGGGGTGTTCCTGCGCGGTGAGGATCGCCGACTCCGCTGCCTCCTGAGCAGTCTCAGCCCATCGGGTCGGCGCTGTGCACCGAGTCGTCGACGGGATGTTCGACGGGCTCGAACGGCGGCGTGAACGTTCCCCACTGCACGCAGCTCCACCGGTCGTCGGTGATCGGGCTGAGCACCACGCACTCCGTGTTCGCGAGGTGGTGCTCGATCGCGAAACCGGCGTCCACGCCCGCGAGCACGGCGCTCACCAACCGGATCGCCGCGCCGTGGCTCACGACGATCACGTCACCCACCCAGTCGTGGTCGTCGAGGTACCGCAACCGCAGCTGCCGCACGACGGGCAGGTACCGGTCCAGCACCTGCTGAGCGGTCTCGCCACCCGGGATGGGGACCTCGAGGTTGCCCTCCTGCCACAGCCGGTAGATCCCGTTGAACTCCTCGTGCGCGTCGTCGTCGTTGCGGTTCTCCAGATCGCCCGCCTGCACCTCGTGGATGCCGCCCAGCTCGACGGCACCCAGCCCGAGCTCCTTGCCGATCCCCGCCGCCGTCTCGACGGCACGCAGGGCCGTGGAGTGCGCGACGAGGCCCACGGGGTGCTCCCACGCGCGGCCGAACGCGTGCGCCTGCTCGTGGCCGAGGTCCGTGAGCGCCGCTCCCGGAGGCCTGGTGTCGAGGCGCCTTTCGACGTTGCCGTGCGACTGCCCGTGGCGGACGAGTACCAGTCGACCGGTCATCGGGCGCGCCCCTCTCGAAGTCCGGCCAGCCATGCGGCCGCCTCGTCTGTCACCGGCGGTGTCGCACCGACGGCGGAGCCGGTGGACCAGGAACCCAGGTATCGCACATCTGCACAACGTCGATGCAACGCCCGAAGTGCCTCGGCCACCGGATCGTCGTCGATGTGCCCGACGCAGTCCAGAAAGAAGACATAGGTGCCCAATTCGACTCGGGTCGGTCGGGATTCGATCCGGGTCAGGTCGATGTCACGGATCGCGAACTCGGTCATCGCCGCGACCAGTGCGCCTGGCACGTTGTCCAGTCGCAGGACGACCGAGGTGCGGTCGGTGCCGGTGCGGGCAGGCGGCGGCCCCGGCAGACCCGCGAGGACGAACCTGGTTCTGGCGTTCGGCTCGTCGACGACGCCGTCGGCCAGCGTGGCGAGCCCCAGCCGTTGGGCGGCGAGTGCGGTGCTGACTCCCGCGTCGGCGCGTCCAAGGGCGACGTCGTGGGCGGCGGCGGCGTTGGACGTGGTGGGCACCGGCTGTGCCCCTGGGAGGTTTTCGGCGAGCCAGCGCTTCACCTGCGCGAGTGCGACGGGGAAGGCCGCGACGGTCGCCACGCTCGCGGCCTGGGTGCCGGGGCGAACGGCGATGCTGAAGGCGACGTCGAGGGTGTGCTCGGCGAAGATCTGCAGTGGCGTGCCCGCGGCGAGGCTGTCCATCGTCGGGACGACCGATCCCTCGATCGAGTTCTCGATCGGCGCGCAGGCGTAGTCGGCGGCGCCTGACCGGACGGCGGCCAGGGCAGCCTCGGCGCTGTCGCACGCGACCGGCGTCAGGTCCGCGTCGCTCGCCGAGGTGCCGGGGATCACTCCACCGGCCGCCATCTGCAACAACGCCGCTTCGGTGAAGGTCCCCTCAGGACCCAGATAGGCGACGCGTGGCACGGCTCAACACTATCGGCTCAGCCCGCAGCGCTCTCCAAGGCATTTCGGTAGACCTTGCACGACTTGGTGAGGGCAGCCTAAGTTAGGCATACCTCACTCGACGGAAGGCAGGCGCGATGATCGGCGATGCGACCGCAGGAACGGCCCTGGTGGGCCCCACGACGGCCGAGCGGATCCGCAGCGCATGTGCGCGCGGCGGAGGCGCGATGCTGGCCCTCGAGGGCATCGAGCCCGCGCCCACTCCCGTGCACCACCTGCTCGACGACGGATCGGTCGCCATCACGGTGCCCGCCGACGGTCTACTCGCGGGCATGGTGCTCTCGTCGGGCGCTGCGGGCGTCCAGGCCGTACTCGAGTTGACCGACTACGCACCCCTGCCGCTGCGCGAGCCGGTGCGCTCACTGGTATGGATCAGCGGCAGGCTGTTCACCGTCGCGACGTCCGACGTGTCGGACCTGCTCGACCTCGTCGCCGAGAAGAACCCGAATCCCGCTCTGCTGCGGGTCAATACCGGCACCGGGCAGGCGGCCGCGGGCGACACCCCGTACTCGCTGGTGCGGCTCGAGATCGACTCCGTGGTGGTGGCCGACTCGACCGGCGCCGAGTCCGTCGGCGTCAGCACCCTCCTCGACGCCCAGCCCGATCCCTTCTGCGCAGTGGAATCCTGCTGGCTGCAGCACCTCGAGTCGGACCATCGCGAGGTGGTCGACCGCCTGGCCAACCGGCTCCCGTCGCCGCTGCGGCACGGCCGTGTCCGCCCGCTCGGGCTGGACCGCTACGGCGTCCAGCTCCGCGTCGAGGCGGAGGACGGCGACCACGACGTGCGCCTGCCGTTCGCCAAGCCGGTCGACGACGTCACCGGTCTGAGCCAGGCCATCCGCGTCCTGATGGGCTGCCCATTCCTCAACGGATTGCGCGCCCGCCGCATCTGATTCCCGCCTTCACCCACCGACGGCTACCGTGGCTCCGGTGACAGGGCCGACCGAAGAGTTGCTGACCGACCCACGCAAACGGACCATCCGGCTCGAGATCGCCGTCGTCCTCGCGGTCACGTTCGGACTCTCCGCGTACACCGCCCTGGTCAGCCTGACCGAAGCGGTCATCCTCGGCCTCTCCGGCCAAAAGGTGGCACTCAACCGCAAGCTCTCCCCGATCGACCTGATCAACCTGGCGCTGAACCTGGCGTCGGTCCTTCAGCTCGTCGCCTGGGGGCTCCTCGGCTTATATCTGTTGTGGCGCAGCGGTTTCGGGCCCCGACGCATCGGGCTCGGGCGCTTCCGGTGGCGTCCCGACCTGCTCGGCGGGCTTGGGCTCGCGGCTCTCATCGGGCTCCCCGGCCTTGGCCTGTACGTCGCGGGTCGAGCGCTTGGCATCGGCGTGGACGTGGTGCCGTCCGAGCTCGGCGACACCTGGTGGCGCGTCCCGCTTCTCCTTGCGGTGGCCTTCGCCAACGGCTGGGCCGAAGAGGTCATCGTCGTCGCGTTCCTCATGACGCGGCTACGCCAACTCGGCATGACCCCCGTCGTCGTGCTGGTGGCATCGGCCCTCCTGCGCGGCGCCTACCACCTGTACCAGGGCTTCGGCGCGGGTGTCGGCAACGTGGTCATGGGTCTGGTGTTCGGGTACGTGTGGCAACGCACGGGTCGGCTGTGGCCGCTGATCGTGGCGCACGGCATCATCGATGCCGTCGCGTACGTGGGATACGCGCTGCTCGCGGGGCACCTCGGCTGGCTTGGCTGATCGACGCCGATTCGGTCGTGTGCTGCACGTACATTCATTGCCGTGACCGACAACCGGCCGCCCTACCCCGGGCCAGATCCGCGGCGCCCCAGGCCGTCGCACGAGCCGTCACAGGTCATCCGTCGCGACCCGAAGTACCAGCCGCCACCACCGCCTCCGCCGCGGCACCGCCCGCCACCACCGCCTCCGCCGCGGTACCGCCCGCCGCCACCACCCGCCAGCCGGCCCGCACCACCACGTCGCCCGCCGGCGCAGGCACCCGCCCCGCAGGCGCCCGCCGCGCCGCCGAGGTCACGTGGACCCCGGCGCAAGAGGCACTGGGGGCGCATCCTGCTCGCGCTGCTGTTCCTCATCGTGGTGGCGATCGTCGGCACCGGGGTGTGGATCGACACGTCGCTGCACCGCATCCCCGCGCTGACCGCGCTGCCCGACCGGCCGCCCTCGGGTAGCGGAACCACGTGGCTGCTGGTCGGGTCGGACAGCAGGCAGGACCTCACCCCCGAGCAGCAGGCCGAGCTCGCCACGGGCGGTGATCTCGGCGACGGCCGCACCGACACCATCCTGCTGGTTCACGTGCCGGGCCTCGGCTCGAGCGTCCCGGCCACGATGGTCTCGATTCCGCGGGATTCCTACGTCCCGATTCCGGGCCACGGAGAGGACAAGATCAACGCCGCGTTCGCCATCGGCGGCGCGCCGCTTTTGGCGCAGACGGTCGAGCAGGCGACGGGCCTGCGGCTGGACCACTACGGCGAGATCGGGTTCGACGGGTTCGCCGTGATGGTCGACGCCGTCGGCGGTGTCACGATGTGCCCTTCGGAGCCGATCGCCGACCCGCTGGCAGGCATCGACCTACCGGCCGGGTGCCAGGAGCTCGACGGCCGCACCGCGCTGGGCTACGTGCGCTCGCGGGCGACACCGCGCGCCGACCTCGACCGGATGACGAACCAGCGGCAGTTCATGTCGACGCTGATGCACCGCGCCGTGAGTCCCGCCGTGCTGCTGAACCCGCTGCGCTGGTACCCAATGGCTCACGCCGCGTCGGGCGCGGTGACCGTGGACGACGGGGCGCACGTGTGGGATCTGGCGCGGCTCGCGTGGGCGCTGCACGGCACGATCACGACCACCACGGTGCCGATCGGCGACTTCACCGGCAGCGACTCGGGCTCCGTGGTCGTGTGGGACACCGACGCGGCCAACCGGCTGTTCCACGCGCTGGCGACCGACACCGCGGTGCCGCAGGACGTGCTCGACGCGGGCCACATTTAGCCGACCCTTTGTTTGCCGGCCGCAGCAGCAAACACAGCAGGACACGAGGTTTGCGGCGTTGCCGGTGTCACAGCAGTAAGGGCAACCTGGCCTTAATTAGTCATACCTTTGCTGACAGGATGCTCTGACCTGCACTATTCTTCACTTCATGAGTGACGCATTCACGTTGGACACCAAATTCCACAAGCTGCTCCAGGAGCAGATCCGCAGCGAGTTCACTTCGTCGCAGCAATACGTCGCCATCGCCGTTCACTTCGACGGAGTCGATCTCCCGCAGCTGGCCAAGCACTTCTACGCCCAGGCCGTCGAAGAGCGCAATCACGCAATGATGCTCGTCCAGTACCTGCTCGACCGCGACATCGAGGTCGAGATCCCTGGCATCGACGGCGTCCGCAACGGTTTCGAGTCGCCGCTCGCGGCACTGCGTCTGGCGCTCGACCAGGAGCGCACCGTAACCGAGCAGATCAGCAGTCTTGCGAGCGCGGCCCGCGACGAGGGCGACTACCTGGGCGAGCAGTTCATGCAGTGGTTCCTCAAGGAGCAGGTCGAAGAGGTCGCGACCATCACGACGCTGGTGCGCATCGCCGAGCGGGCTGGGGACAACCTCTTCCACCTCGAGGACTTCGTCGCCCGTGAGCTCGCCGCACCGGCGGCCGACCCGACCGCGCCGAAGGCGGCAGGCGGCAGGCTCTAACCGTCCGGCGGCTGGTCGCGACCGGCCTCGGTCAGCCCGTTCTGCAGCCAGTCCTTGGTGCGGCCCGGGTGGTTGGTGGCCACCCACGCCACGCCGACGTCGCGGCAGTAGCGGACGTCCTCGTAGTGGTCCACCGTCCAGCAGTACAGCGCTCTGCCGTGCGCGGCCGCCCGGTCGACGAGTTCCGGGTGCTCGCGCAGCGTGGCGATCGACGGTCCCACCGCGGTGGCGCCGACGGTCGTCGCGGCACTGCCGCCCAGGTATCGCGACGTCTCCCCGAGAAGCACCGTCGGGAGCATGGGCGCCGCCCGGCGGATCCGCCAGACCGCGGCCGCCGAGAACGAGATGACGACGGCGCGGGACAGATCGGCCGACGCGGGTGAGGCGATGCCGTACCTGTGCAGCAGGGCGAGCACCTTGCTCTCCACCAGGGCTCCGTAGCGCACCGGATGCTTGGTCTCGATGAAGATCTTGACTGGCCGATTCCAGTCGAGGACCAACGAGATGAGGGCGTCGAGGGTGAGCAAGCCGGTGTCTCCGCAGCCGCCGTCCTTCCGCGAGCTGGAATGCCAAGCGCCGTAATCGAATTCGCGCAACTCGGCGAGCGTCATCTCGCTGACCAGTCCGGTGCCGGTCGACGTCCGGTCGATCCGGCGGTCGTGGACGCACACCAGGTGGCCGTCGCGCGTCAGTCGCACGTCGCACTCGACACCGTCCGCACCCTCGCGGAGGGCGAGTTCATAGGCGGCGATGGTGTGTTCGGGCCGTTGCGCCGATGCACCACGGTGAGCCACCACGAACGGGTGGCCGCCGAGGGCTCCGTCGGCCGAAGTCATGGGCCTATGCTGCCGGTTCTTCCCGATCGGACTCAACCCGAGGCGCGGAATCCGTCTCGGCGTCCTTCGGCAGCGCCTTGGGCGCCTCGGCAGCCTCGGGTGCCTCGACCTCCACCATCACCCACCGCTTGACGGGTCGGTCGACGGCCTGATGTTCGAAGCCGCGGTACATCTTCACCGTCAGCAGCAGCGCGGCCAGTGCCGTGAGGTAGGCGATGGTGATGACGACCGTGTTGTTGGCGATGCCCTGGGCGTCTCGCGTGAAACTGGTCGCGAACGAGAACATCGACACCAGGAAGCTCACCCACCAGGCGCACCACCACACGACGATGGGCGTGCGCAGCCAGGCCAGGCGACCTTCGACCCTGGCCAGTTCGATGACGAACACCGGGGCCCAGAACAGATTGACCAGCGGCAGCAGGCAGCCCAGCCACAGCTGCCACGCAGGTCGAGGGTCGGGCATCTCGTGGCGCGCATAAGCCGCCCGACGCCGCGCGATCAGCCAGTTGGTGAGCACGACCGTAGTGGCGATCAAGGTGAAGAACACCAGCACGCTGGCAGCGACGCCAGCCCACGTCGCCGCCCCCGCGATGATGGGGTTGAGCAGCTTCGAGCGGTTGTAGAGCAGCAGCGCGTAGTTGGCGATGTGGACCACCACGGCGAACGCGAGCGCGAACATCGTCGTCAACAGCGTGGCGCGCACCATCCGCGTCGACGCCCTGGGCGGTTCGACCTGTGGCGTGGGCGCGATCGCGTCGAAGTGGTCCTGAAGTCCCCATCGCGGGATGCTCGCGTACCTGGGCGTCGGGCCCAGCGGGCGACGTACGCGCCGAGGCGGCGGCGCCGCTCCCGGCCGCACCGCGATCCAGCGGTAGCCGGCGGGTAGACGTTGCGTCGGGCCCGCGGCGCCCGGCTGCGCGACGTCGGTGGGCCTGGTCGCCCATGACGCGTCCGGCTCGGCCGAAGGTGCGAGCAGCGAGCCCTGGCAACGCGGGCACCAGACACGCTGACGGTCGCGCACGTTCCATCGCGTGCTGCACCGTGAACAGACCTGGATCACGCCATCAGCCTACGGTCCGTCAGACGGTGCCTGCAGAGCCGTCGTCGGTGACGACGGCGCGTCCGGCTCCGGCCCACGCCAGCATCCCTCCGGCGACGTTGATCGGTTCGTAGCCGTTGCGGGCGAGGTACTGCGCCACCCGTTGCGAGCGACCACCGGCGTGGCACACGACGTAGAGCGTGGCATCGGTGTCGATCTCCCCGATGCGGGCGGGCACGTCACCCATCGGGATGTGCTGGGCTCCTTCGGCGTGACCGCGCTGCCACTCGTCGTCCTCGCGGACGTCGAGCAGCACCACCGAATCGTCGAAGGACACGGGAACGTCGGCGATCTGGGCCTCTCCGACCTCGTCGTCACTCACTGGTCGACACCTCGTTCGTCATCGCTTGCATGCTTTCCATGCTGGCACGGCAGACACAGCAATCGGTCGCCTATCCACAGTTTCCACAGGTTCATGCACAGGCACGTAGCTGCGAGAAAGCCCCTGAGCCGGTGAATCTGTCGAAGACCTGAAATTGACTGGGGATAACGCTGTGTCCCAACGACGGGTGATCAACAGGTTTCGCGGAGGTGAGCGAAAAACGACGCCTGGCTAAGCAACCTCCCCGGACGCAGCCGAGTTTTCTCGCCGATCCGCCAAGCGCTATGATCGCGATCACAACATTAGGTTGTGACAGATCTCACCGGGGGCAAAAGGTTGATCGCGCAGGTCAGGAGCTGTTGATGGCATCGCATCCGCTGGGGCCCAGAGCCGTACCGCCGTCCGAATGGCACACCTCCGCGCACGTCTACACGCACAGCCACCTGATGGCATGCCTGCGGGCGGGGTTGATCGCCCTCGTCCTGCTCGGCGTGCTCGCGCTCATCATCTTGACCTGAGCCTCGAACGACGGAAGGCCGACTCAGCGCTCGCGCGCCGGGTCGGCCTTCGTCGTTGAAGAGTGATCAGGCGGGCGGGTACACGCCCATGTCCTTGGCCTTGTCGGTCTGCCAGAAGATGTCGGCGATCTCGTCGATCGTCTTCAGCAGCTTCTCGGCCACCGCGACGTCGGTGGACTTCTTGACGTCACCCGCGCCGTGAACCCCATCCCAGAAGAGCTGGTGCAGATTGGGGAACTGCTCGAAGTGATCCTTGGTGAAGAAGTCTGCCCACAGCACCATGAGGTGATGCTTGACCTCTTCGGCGCGCTGCTCCTTGATGATGATGGCGCGGGTCTTGAAGTGGTCGTCGTCGGAGTCGTGGTACTTCTTCAGCGTCTTGAGGCAGGAAAGGGCCTCGATCTTGGCCTGCGCGGGATCGTAGACACCGCAGTACAGGTCGCAATGGGCGTGGGCGGGAGTGGCATTGGAGAAGAGTCGATGCAGCATGGCCTTAACCTACCCTTTGGGTGTGGGCTGCAACCATCCCCTACATCGCTGGCCGATGCGGCGATTCTCGGTCGTGGAGGATTCGATGCGGCCTGCGCTGCATCCCGGTGACGGCCTGCTCGGATTGCGGACGGCCCGGGCCCGCCGCGGCGAGGTTCGGGTTTTCCCGGACCCGACGTTGCCGACCCGCTGGCTCGTCAAACGCGTCGGGGACGTGCGCGGTTCCACCTTCGAGGCGCGCTCCGACAATCCGCACGCACCCGGTGTCGTCGACTCGCGGCAGTTCGGCTGGGTGCCCGTCGCGGGTTCCTACCGCGTGGTGTGGACCGCCTCCGCGCGACGCGACGGCTGACGTTCCCGCGTATCGGTCGCATTACTGGCACTCGTGTCCTATTGCGTGCCAGCCCCTGGCTACCGCATCCTGTCGGAATCGACCCACAGCCGTGTCGGGCGGCATCAGTGCGCACCGATCGGAGACGAAGATGGATACCGGATCCCATGGAGCCATCGAAGTGGCCCCCTTCCACTCGGGTGGATCGCTCAAGGGCTTCGTCGTCTCGGGCCGATGGCCCGACTCGACCAAGGAGTGGGCCCAGCTCCTGATCGTCGCGGTCCGGGTGGCCTCGCTACCCGGCCTGCTCTCGACGACGACGATATTCGGCGTCCGGGAGGAATTGCCCGACGAACCGGCGCCAGGGACCGTCGGCCTCGTCATGGCCGAGGGCACCGTGGTCGGCGAGTCGGCGATTCCACCGGGTTACTTCGCGCAGCGGCAGCCGCCCGCGCTGTTGATGCTGCACCCGCCGTCGGAGACGATGCCGTCGCTCCCGGAGTGCGCGGGCGCCGCATCGGGGTGCGTGCTGCTGCCCGGTCTGCCACATCTCGGTCTCGACCACCGCGCGGCATGGGTGGAGGCGGAGTCCGACGGGACCATCACGTCGATGGTCAGCCGGGTGGGCGTCGACCCCATCACGCATCCGGATACGGCCGTCCTGGCCATGCTGCTGGCCGCCTAGACTGGCCGTCGCCTCGCAGGGGCGCGAAACGCCCGAGGCGCTGGTCTTTCGTGCGCGCCATACGCGATTCGTCGCAGGATCCTGCTTAACCAACCACTGGCTACTGTCAGTCGAACGAACGACAGCGCAAACTCCTGTCGGCCGCCGAAGTGATTGACGTGCGCGAAAGAGGCACCGGCGGCGACCGACCAGGTCGGTCGTTCAAATTCCGAGCAAATTACTGATGTCGTCGTCCCAGACTCCCAGACAGATTGCCGGACGCCGATCAGAGGGTCCGCTACGACCCCGGCGCGACTCTTCGTGAACAGGGCAAAACAACTCGAGCGTTATTATTCGCTTAGCGGCGATGCACTTCGGCGAGGTCTGCGTTGGCGAAAAACGCTGCTAGACGGCGCAGACTCGGGTAGTAACTTGGGGTGGGACGGACTTTTCGGTGGTTTGCACTTGGTTGTCGGCAGAACTCTCGCTACGATGATCAGCAAATACGCCGCCAAGTAAGACCGCTCGTTACGCTAAGTGGAGGACAGATCGATGAGCATGACTTTTTCCGCCAGGCTGAACCGCCTGTTCGACACCGTTTATCCCCCTGGACGCGGCCCGCATACGTCGGCCGAAGTCATCGCCGCACTAAAGGCAGAGGGTGTAACGATGTCGGCGCCGTACCTGTCGCAGCTGCGTTCAGGCAACCGCACCAACCCCTCGGTCGCCACGATGGCCGCCCTTGCCAATTTCTTCCGGATCAAGCCGGCGTACTTCACTGATGACGAGTACTACGAGAAGCTCGACAAAGAGCTGACGTGGCTGGCCAGCATGCGTGACGAGGGCATCCGCCGCATTGCGGCGCGCACCGTCGGCCTGTCGCCCGAGGCTCAGCAGGACCTCGTCCAGAAGGTTGACGAGCTCCGCCGCCAAGAGCACCTGGACGACTAGCCTCGGTCGGCCTCGAGCCGACCGGGGTCAGGACGCCGCAACACTGACCTGGTGTTCCAGCGTCCGATACTGATCGGCGATCGCGAGGATCCACTCGCGGTCTGAATACGTCGGTGGCTGGCGTAGCCAATGCGGCCCAGGAAACTTGGCATCTGCCGAGTCCCGTCCGGTGCCGCACCCGGCATGGATCCACTCCGCGATACGCAGGGCCTGCTCGTCAGGCGCCACGCTCGGCGACTTCTCGCACTCGGTTTCCTCCGCCGAGGCCACGACGTCGTCGCCACCGAGTGCACGGGTGGCCTCCAGGTAGAGCGCGTCCGAGATCATCGACATCTGCTCGGCGACACGGAACAGCAGCGGCCCACGCGGCCGCACACCGATCCCTACGTTGGGGTGCCTGAGGCTCAGCTCCTCGAGTAGCGGCTGGATGATCCGCAGCTCGCGCCGCGCACCGAACCAGTCCTCCACACTTGGCAACAACGATCCGCTGGCCACGACGAGCATGGCGCAGCCCAGCAGCGTCGCCGCGGTACCGACCCCGATCAACCCCGTGGTGCCGACAGCTCTCAGCAGGAAG
Source organism: Mycobacterium sp. (assembly GCA_025963385.1). Classification (GTDB taxonomy): domain Bacteria; phylum Actinomycetota; class Actinomycetes; order Mycobacteriales; family Mycobacteriaceae; genus Mycobacterium. The sequence continues at coordinate 22,750 of JAOPUT010000339.1, read as the reverse complement.
AATGCGCTGGCCAGCACGATGAGCACCACGCCGGTGGTGAACACGAAGAGCGCCCGCCCGCGGCGCGTACGGTTCGAGTGCCGCACCCCGGCCCACACCACCAACGTCAGCGCGAGCATCACGTACAGCAGCGGAAGCAGCCACGACACGTTCATCGCGCCCGAGCCGAGGTTGCGGCGCAGATACTCCTGCGGCGCCATCTCGGGCTGCTGCGGCGAGGTGAAGAACGCGACCAGAGTCAGCGCCGCGATCAGGGTGGCAACCCCGTACTGGATCATCGCGATGCGCCGGATCGCCGCCGGTTTACGTTCGGAGGCCGCCGACGTGATCATCACGCAGCTTCCCGCGGCGCACGTGATCAGCGCTACCTGACTCAGCACCGTGGAGACGTTGGGCCACCGCACCAGAGTGTCGATCAACAGCGTCAGGGGCTGCCAGTTCAGCGCGGCCACCAGACCGAGGCTGCCGAGCGCCAGGATCATCGCCGCACTGACGAGAGACTGCTTGTTGACGAGTGCCCAGCCGATGCGCAGGCCAGTTGCCAGCCCCAGGAGACCGGCGATCACCCAGATGATCAACCAAACGCCTCTCCAAGACGCACCTGAACGATGGACGCGCGATCGGACGGCAGACGGCCGAGTCGATAGATGAGCAGCGCGGCGAAGTCCTCGGCCTCCTGCTCGAGTTCCTCACCGCTCGGACCCATGCAACCCGTCCGCTGGTTGAGCATGTAGCCGATGAGATCGGAACTGGCGAATTCGGTGAGGTCCCTTGCCGCTTCGAGCACGGAGATGCCTTCGTGTCCGAGCACCAGGTGGCCGAGCTCGTGGGCCAGGGTCCGGTCCCCCGCGGGCAGGCCCTGCTGAATCAGGAAGACGTCACGGTCGGCGTACTGACGCCACTGGCCGCACACCCCCGGCGGCAGGTCCGCCATCTTGAGCTCGATCGGTCGACCGCGGTTCTCCGCCACCGACTCCACGAGCCGTGCGAGCGATACTTCGCCGCGCCGGGGCGCGAGGTCGAGGACCTCACTGACGGCGCGGGTGACACGACGGCTGGCTGGCATGCAATCCCCCTCTCGATGAATCCACTATCCCTGTCCTTCCGCACTGAAGCCGACGATTCCCATCAACCCATGAAGCGTGCCGTGCCGCTGGCCCTCACGATGAGCCCAGCGCGGGCCTGCCGGTAACCGACCAAGCCACCAGCACCGGTGAGCGCCAGGATGCCCGTGACACCCGGCACCGCGACGGCCGCCATCTGTCCGACGCCCGCCGTGCGCAGGTACTCGCCGTACCCGGCACGGTACGACGTGGGCATCATGCCGTTGCTCGCGCCGAATGCGGACGGGTTCTGCTCGCCTGCCTTCGGCGGCTGATTCCCGTTCTGCGGGGCGCCCGAGTTCCGCGACGCCGACGGAACTCCCGGCCGGGGTGCACCGCCCGCGACACCCGCTGCTCCCGCGCCACCGCCGCCGGCACCGAGCGGGGGCACGACGACCGGCAGCGTCAGTGGTGAGAATGGCAGTTCGGCCGCCGCCGTGGCCAATCCGGTGATGGTATCAACCACGGGGTCCACGGGGATGACCGGCAGTGCCGGCGGCACCACCCTCGGAAGGGTCGGCGCGGGGAGCTGCATCTCCGGCGGAGGCTTCGGAATGCCGATGCCGATCGGCGGCTTGCCGATGCTGACCCCGCCGCCACCGCCGTTGCCGCTGCTGGGTGGGCCGCCGCCGCCCAGGGGTGGTTGTCCCGGATCTGGTGGCTTCGGCCAACACCACGGCCACCCCTCGTGCTGGTCGGGATCGCCCTCGCCAGGGTCGTGCTTCCAAGGCGGGTCGTGCGTCCAAGGGGGTGGCTTCTCATCGGTGGTCTCGGTCGACCCCTCACCTGTGGGGACGGGGTCCTGGCTGGTCGACTCGGTCGCCGTCTTGGTCGACGTCGATTCGCCAGTGCCTGTCGGATCGCTTTGCCGCGGAGGTCTGCGGTCAGGCCTCGATTGTTTGCTGGACCGCTGGGCGTTCGACGCGGGCGCCAGTTCGTCGGACGGTTGCCCGTGACGGCCGTCGCCAAGCTGGGACGTCGGCTTCGGCGCCGTCACGGTGGGCGTGGCCCCGGACGTGGGCTCGGCCCCCGTCGCCTCGACCGGCGCAGGCCCCGACGTCGGTGCGGTCGGGGCGCCGCCGGGCGGGTCGGCCTGCGCACCGCCGGTTTCCCCGCCCTGACCGGCATCGGGATCGGCAAACGCCATCGCGGCACCAGCACCAGCCACGAACAGCCCAGACATCACTACGCAAGCTGCCGCGGCGATGCGCACTCGCACGGCCACGTCCCCATACCTCTCACGACGCCGAATGGGTGCCCCTGCAGCACCGACGGTCGGCATCGCCGATCCCTGATGATTCTTGCACAATCGCGCTCTACTGTTTGCTGGAGCGCTGAAACCGCCACCTTTGACCGGGGTCGGAACGGGACCGCGACGGGACCGGCACTAGGGTTGGCCGTACCAGCGCAGCCACGATCGCCAGATCACGACGAGATGACCGGGAGGCAGCCGGGATGGGCCTGTTCACACGGCGTAAGAGCCGGGCAACTCGGCGTGCGGAGGCCAAGGCCATCAAGGCCAAGGCGAAACTCGAGGCCAAACTCTCCGCGAAGAACGAAGCCCGCAGGATCAAGGCCGACGGCAGACGCCAGTCGAAGGCGATCAAGGCGCGCCTGAAGGCGCAGCGGGATAGCGACAGGGCCGCCATCAAGGTTGCTGAAACTCAGCTCAAGGCGGTGCGTGAGGGAAAGCTGCTCTCTCCTTCCCGCATTCGCCGTACGTTGACGATCTCGCGGATGTTGGCACCCGTGGTGGTGCCGATCGTCTATCGCGCCGCCGTCGCAGCCCGCGGCTACGTCGACGAGCGCAGGGCGGACCGGCTGGGCGTCCCACTCAGTCAGATCGGCCAGTTCTCCGGGACCGGCGGCGCGCTGTCGGCGCGGATCGTCGGTGCGGAACAGACCCTGGCGCAGGTGGCGGCGAAGAAGCCCAAGGACGCCGAGACCAAGCAGTTCGTGGCCGCGGTCACCGAACGCTTGCGCGACCTGTCGGCAGCCGTGACGGCCGCCGAGAACATGCCGACTCCGCGCAGACGCGCCGCGCACGCCGCGATCAGCGACCAACTCGATGGTGTCGACGCCGACCTGGTGGCGCGCCTGGGAGTGCTCTGATCAAGGCCACACCCCCGAATCCGATCGCTCCCGCAGCGCGCCTGCGCGGGGCGGCGGCGGGGGCGCTGACCGCGGCACTGGCCGTCGCGGCGCACGGCACCGCAGGCGGAGGGCTGCCTTCGGGTTCGACGGCGGCCCTGCTCGCGCTGTTGTCGCTCACCCTCGCCGCGCTCGTCGCCACGCTTCGGGACGCCGCGGACGTCAAGGTCCTGATCGTGGTGCTCGCGGTCGGCCAGCTGTTGGGCCATGCCCTGCTCGGCGCCGCAGGACATTCCCACCACTCCACCGCCGCACCGACGGGCCTGATGATCGCCACCCACGCTGCCGCCGTCGCGATCGGCGCCGTGCTGATCGCGGTGGGCGGCAGGCTCTGCGCTGCCGTGTCACGTGTCCTTCTCGCCGCCGCGCGCACCGCCCACCTGCCCGTCGCGACGGCGTCGACGAGCGCCGTCCGCAGCGCCGATCAGCCGCTTCAGTCCGTACGTCTGCTGTCTGCGTCGTTGTCACACCGTGGTCCTCCGGTCGGTCTCGCCCACTGACCCAAGACCAGACGACCCAGAAGGCAACGACCCCATATGAGATCAATTCACCGGGCGTACTCACGCGCCCTCATCACGACTGCCACCGCAGGTGCGGCCATGTCCATCGCCCTGCTCTCAGGAGCGGGCGCGGCGTGGGCGCACGTCCACGTCGACGCGGACGGTGCGTCGCCGGGCAGCACCTCGGTGCTGACCTTCAGAGTGCCGAACGAATCCGAGAAAGGCGCTCTGACAACAGAATTCACCGTCGCGCTGCCCAACGTCGCGTCGGCGAGCACCGAAGTCATGCCGGGCTGGACGGCGAAGTTGGACCGCGACGCCGCCGCGGGCACCGTCCGCTCCGTCACCTGGACCGCGGCGCCCACGACCGGAATCGGCCCCGACCAGTTCGGACTGTTCAACGTCTCGGTGACCTTGCCCAACCAGCCGTCGGTCACGCTCCCCGCCACCCAGACGTACTCCGACGGCACCGTCGTCAAGTGGGATCAGCCACCTCTTGCCAACGGTGACGAGCCGGAGTACCCGGCTCCGGTACTGGACTTGACGGGCGCTCCCGCGCAGCACGACGCACCTGCGCAAGCTGTGCCGAAGGCGACTGCCGCCGCGGAGCCCCCCGCCGCAACCGCGGGCCCCGACAACACGGCACGCTGGTTGGCGGGCAGCGCACTGGTTCTGGCAGCGGTGGGCGCCGTCGCGGCGTTCGTGGGACGCCGACGGACATGATCCGCAGGTTGGCCGCCGCGGCGTTGGCCGGCGTGGTCCTCTCGCTTCTCGCGCTCGCAGGCGCCGGAATCGCCTCCGCGCACGCGATTCGCGTGGCGGCCGACCCCGCACCGGACAGTTCCGTCGGTGTGGGGCCTGCCCGCGCCAGCGCCACGTTCAACGAGCAGCTCCAGACGAACTTCGCGGCCATGACGGTCGTCGGCCCCGACGGCAACCTGTGGTCGGAGGGAGATGCGGAGATCGAGGGTGCGGTCGCCAGCGTTGCGTTGCGCCCGTTGGGTCCGGCGGGCCGCTACACCGTCAACTACCGCGTCACCTCGGCCGACGGCCACGTGGTCAGCGGTGCGTGGTCGTTCGATCTGACCGCGGCGGGGACCGGCACTCCCGGCCCCAAGGTGGCGCAGTCCTCGGACGCGTCCGACGGGGTACCGGTGTGGCCGTTCGTGGCGCTCGCCGTGGTCATCGTCGGCGGTGGCGCGTTGGTGGCGGTGCGGCGGCGCGGGTGAACCGGCTTCGCGCGGCGATCCTCGGCGCTGCATGCGTCGGGATCGCCGCGCTGGCCGCGTGGAGTCTGGCCTACCCGCAGAACTCGTTGCCCATCAGCCTGATTCGCGCGATCTCCGACGGCGCGGCCGTGGCGGCGCTCGGCCTCGTCGTCGTGCCGGCATTCGACGTGGCGCGCCACCGCCGCGAGCTCGCCGACCGCGCGGCACGCCCGTTGATCGCGGTGGCGGCGGTGTGGGCCAGCGCCGAGCTCGTCCGGCTGTTCGCAGGCGCCGCGGAGGCGGCAGGCACCTCTGTGGTCCTGGTGGGCGTGCGCACCACCGCGGTGTTCGCCGTCGACACCGCGGCAGGGCGGGCCGGGCTGGTGTGCCTGGCAGCGGCAGCGGTGGTCGGCGTCGTGGCGCTGGCGGCACCGCGCGGCGCTGAGCCGGGATCGGCGGCCGGTGTCGTCGCCGTCGGCGCAGCGGCCATCGGGGTGGCGGGCCGCAGCCTCGTCGGGCACCTCTCCGACAGCCCGCTGGGCGGTGTGGCGGTCGCACTGCATGCGCTGGCCGCCGCCCTCTGGTGCGGTTCGCTCGCGGCGCTGGTGCTGACCGTGACCCACCGTGGCCAGTGGGCCAGGGTCCTGCCGCGGTTCTCTCAGGTGTCCCTCGGGTGCGTCGCGGCGCTGCTGGTGTTCGGCGTGGCGGGTGCGGTGGTCACGCTGAACTCCCCCACCGACCTCTACGCCACCGGGTACGGACGCGTGCTGGCGGCGAAGGTCGTGGTGACGGGCGTGCTGGTGGCGTTGGCGGCCAGGAACCGGGCGCACTGGCTGCCCGCCGCCCGATCCCACCGAGCCCCCGTCACCGTGTCGCGGACGCGATCCCGGGTGGAGCTCGCGATCATGGCGGTGGCCCTGACGCTGGCGGCCGCGTTGGCGGTCACGGGATAGCGGAAAAGCACGAACTGGCATGATGGGACCACTGCCGATTGCAAAGGAGCAGCCACCATGGCCGACGAGCAGGACCGCCCGGGCGAGGGTGCCGACCCCGCACCGCTGCCGCCTCCGCCAGCCAAGAAGGCACCCGCCAAGGCCGTGAAGAAGGCGCCTGCCAAGAAGGCCCCGGCGAAGAAGGCCCCCGCGAAGAAGGCCGCACCTGCCAAGAAGGCGCCTGCCAAGAAGGCCGCACCGCCTCCGCCTGTCGCAGCGGCGCCTGGGCCCGCGGCCGCCACCAACGGAGATCGTCCGGAGACGTCTCCCGCGAAGGAGGCTGCGGCGCAAGCGAAGTCGACGATCGCCAGCGCCCCTACCCCCATCCCCCTTCCGGGACCCGACCCGTCCCGGCTGCCAATGGCCGTCGCCGTAGCGGCGGGTGTGCTGGCCATCCTGGTGGTGTTGCTGGTGCGGCGCAGCTCCGACGACGACTGAGGATAATGGTCGGGTGACCATCGAACCTCGCGCCACTGCCGACCTCGTCGACGACATCTACCCCGACGTCCGCAGCTGCGATCTGCAACTGCAGAACTACGGCGCCAACACGATGTTCGCCGGGCCCATCACGACGGTGCGCTGCTTCCAGGACAACGCCCTGCTGAAGTCGATTCTGTCGACGCCGGGAGACGGCGGCGTCCTGGTCGTCGACGGCGAGGGCTCGCTGCACACGGCGCTCGTCGGCGACGTCATCGCCGGCCTCGCGGTCGACAACGGCTGGGCGGGGCTGATCGTGCACGGCGCGGTTCGCGATGCGGCGGCGCTGCGCACGATGGACATCGGGATCAAGGCGCTCGGCACCAACCCCCGCAAGGGCACGAAGACCGGCGAAGGCCACCGCGACGTTGCGGTGACCTTCGGCGGTGTGACCTTCGAGCCAGGCGAGATCGCCTACTGCGATGACGACGGCATCGTGGTGGTGGCGGGCAAGGGCGGCTAGACGCCCACCGGCGCACGGTGTTTGGTGAAGTGCAGCGCTTCGTCGTCGACCTTGCCCTGGCGGATCATCCTGACGTCGAGGAAGTAGTTCTGCTTGAGCTTCCACGGCGTCTTCGAGCCGGCCTTGGGCAGGCTGTCCAGTGCGCGCAGCACGTAGCCGGGGGTGAAGTCCATCAGCGGACGCTCGTCGACGGAGCTGCCGGGGTGCTCGGGCACGACGGTGTCGAAACCGTTGGCGTCCATGTAGTTCAGGACACGACAGACGAACTCCGAGACCAAGTCGGCCTTGAGCGTCCACGACGCATTGGTGTAGCCGATGGTGAAGGCCATGTTCGGCATGCCGGAGAGCATCATGCCCTTGTAGGACATCGTCTCGGTCAGGTCGACGGGCTCGCCGTTGCGACGGATGTCCGCGCCGCCGAACAGCCGCAGGTTGAGACCCGTTGCGGTGACGATGATGTCGGCCTCGAGCACCTCGCCCGAGTTGAGCCTGATGCCCTCGGGGACGAACGTGTCGATGGTGTCGGTGACGACATCGGCATCGCCTTTGCGGATCGTCTTGAACAGATCACCGTTGGGAGCCAAGCAGAGTCGCTCGTCCCACGGGTTGTAGCGCGGGCCGAAGTGCTTCTCGACGTCGTATCCCTCGGGCAGCCTGCGCTCGGCCATGGTGAGCAGCGTCTTGCGCATGTACTTGGGGAACTTGCGGGCGAACTGGTACTGCGCCGTGGCGAAGAGAATCGCCTTCCAACGGTTGACGAAGTGGGCGGCCCCGGCGGGTAGGTACTTGTTGGCCTGTGCCGCAATGGGATCCACGTCCGGCAGTGAGCCGATGTAGGACGGGGAGCGCTGAAGCATCGTCACGTGGCCCGAGCCACCCTTGACCAGAGACGGAATCAGTGTGATCGCCGTGGCGCCGCTGCCGATGACGACGATCTTCTTGCCCTGGTAGTCGAGGTCTTCCGGCCAGTGCTGCGGATGCACGATGGTGCCCGTGAAGTCCTCGGAGCCCGGGAAGGTGGGTGAGTAGCCCTGGTCGTAGTTGTAGTAACCGGTGGTGGCGAAGAGGAACGAGCAGGTGAGCGTCTTCTCTTCAACGCCGGTTTCGGAACCGACGGCGACGGTGACGGTCCAGCGGTTGTCCGCGTCGGACCACTCCGCGGCGGTCACCTGGTGGCGGTAGCGGATCTTCTCATCGATGCCGTTCTCGGCGGCTGCTTCCTTGATGTACGCCAGGATCGACGGGCCGTCGGCGATGGACTTTGCCGACGTCCACGGCTTGAACCGGAAGCCGAGGGTGAACATGTCGGAGTCGGAGCGGATGCCCGGGTACTTGAACAGGTCCCACGTGCCGCCCATGTTCTCGCGGCGCTCGAGGATGGCGTAGGTCTTCGACGGCGAGCGGTCCTGCAGGTGCCAGGCCGCGCTGATGCCGGAGATCCCGGCGCCGACGATCAGAACGTCGAGGTGTTCGGTCATGGCGACACGTTATCAACACGGTGTTGAATAGGTCAACAGTGTGTTGATAATTTCGACATGCAGTAAAGTAACCGTCGTGACCACGACCAGCACGGCCCGATCGGGACGGGGACGCCGCTCGACGCGACCGTCGGGCGACGACCGTGAAGCGGCCATCCTCGCGACCGCCGAGCGCCTGCTGGAGGACAAGAAGTTCGCCGACATCTCCGTCGACGACCTGGCCAAGGGCGCGGGCCTGTCCCGCCCGACCTTCTACTTCTACTTCCCGTCCAAGGACGCGGTGCTGCTGTCGCTGATCGACCCGCTCATCCAGCAGGCGGACACCGGGTTCCACGGCGCGATGGAGACCCTGCCCACCGACCCGCGGCGCGCATTCCGCGAGGGCATCAGCACGTTCTTCACGGCCTTCGGCTCGCATAGCGTCGTGGCGCGGGCGGGCACCGAGGCGCTGGCCACCAGCCCCGACCTGCGCGCCGTGTGGTCCGCATTCATGCACAAGTGGATCGACCAGACGTCCGCGCTGATCGAGTCCGAGCGCGCCCGCGGCGCCGCCCCCACCACGCTTCCGGCACGCGACCTCGCCACGTCCCTGAACCTCATGAACGAGCGGACGATGACCGCGACGCTGGTCGCCGAGGAGGGCGCCGTCGCCCAGGAGCGCATCGTCGACACCCTCACGCACATCTGGCTGACCAGCATCTACGGCGAAAGCCAGTAGCGCTCCCCCTCCCTCCCTCCACGAGACATAAACGTCGGCGGTCCGCCGCGGCGTGTCGTCGCCGACGTTGATGTGTCGCGAAATGGCGGGTGCTCGTCGGACCGGGATGCGAACATATGTTCGTGTCGATGGAAGGGGAAGCCTCCGGAGCCGACTGTCGGCCTCCTGCGTCGGCCACCGGAGCCGTCTGTCGGCCTCCTGCGTCGGCCTCCATCCTCCACGCCGACCTCGATTCCTTCTACGCCTCCGTCGAGCAGCGCGACGATCCGTGGCTGCGGGGGCGGCCCGTGATCGTCGGTGGCGGAGTGGTGCTGGCGGCCAGCTACGAGGCCAAGGCGTTCGGCGTGCGGACCGCGATGGGCGGGCGCCAGGCGCGCCACCTGTGTCCGCACGCGATCGTGGTCCCGCCCCGGATGGCGGCTTATTCGGAGGCCAGCGCCGCGGTGTTCGAGGTGTTTCGCGACACCACTCCGCTCGTCGAGCCGTTGTCGGTCGACGAGGCGTTCCTCGACGTGAGCGGGCTGGGTCGCGTCTCGGGCACCCCGGTGCAGATCGCGGCCCAGTTGCGGGAGCAGGTCCGTAGCCGCGTCGGGCTCCCGATCACGGTGGGCATCGCTCGCACCAAGTTCCTCGCCAAGGTCGCCAGCCAGGAGGGCAAGCCCGACGGGCTCCTCCTGGTGCCACCCGACCGTGAGTTGGAGTTCCTTCATCCGCTGCCCATCCGCCGACTCTGGGGTGTCGGCGCCAAGACGGCCGAGAAGCTGCACGCCCACGGTATCCACACGGTTGCCGACGTCGCCGAGCTGAGTGAATCGATGCTCGGGTCGATCGTGGGCGGCGGGATGGGCCATCAGCTGTTTGCGCTGTCGCACAACATCGACCGGCGCCGGGTGGTCACGGGTGTGCGCCGTCGGTCGGTGGGAGCTCAGCGTGCGCTGGGTCGATCGGGAAACACCATGTCGCACAGCGAGATCGATGCGGTAGTGGTGAACCTGGTGGATCGCATCACGCGCCGGATGCGCAGGTCCGACCGCACCGGTCGCACCGTCGTGCTCCGCCTGCGCTTCGACGACTTCAGCCGGGTGACCCGCTCCCACACGCTGCCGAGGGCCACCGCGTCGACCGACGTCATACTCTCCGCGGCACGGGCGCTGGTGGCGGCCGCGGCGCCCCTGATCGCCGAACGCGGTCTGACCCTTGTCGGTTTCGCGGTGTCCAACATCGATCGCGAGGGCGCCCAGCAGTTGGAGCTGCCGTTCGACTCGGCGGGCGACCTACTGGCCCTCGACTCTGCGGTCGACGAGGTGCGGCAGCGTTTCGGCAACGCGTCGGTGATGCGGGGTGTCCTCGTCGGCCGCGACCCCGGGCTGGAGATGCCGATGCTTCCGGACTAGGGGCGAGAACCCGTCCACTGCAGCAGTTCGTCCACCGACCACGTGTTCACGATCCGCTCGAGGGGGACGCCGTTGTCCAGTGCGCGCTGCGCGCCGTAGCCGAGGAAGTCCAGCTGCCCTGGCGCGTGGGCATCGGTGTCGATCGAGAAGTCGCAGCCGATCTCGAGTGCCATCGCGAGTAGGCGCGTGGGCGGGTCCCGTCGCTCCGGTCTCGAGTTGATCTCCACGGCGGTGCCGTGATCCCGGCAGGCGGTGAACACCTTCTCGGCGTCGAACCTCGACTCCGCCCTGGTGCCCCTGCCGCCTTCGACGAGTCTGCCGGTGCAGTGGCCGAGCACGTCGGCCTGACCATCCGACACGGCCCGGACCATGCGGCGCGTCATCGCCGGGGCGTCCATCGCCAGTTTCGAATGCACGCTGGCGACCACGATGTCGAGCCGCTCGAGCAGGTCGTCCTCCTGGTCCAGGCTTCCGTCGTCGAGGATGTCGACCTCGATGCCGGTGAGAATCCGCATGGGCGCGAACGTCTCCCGGAGTTCGTCGATCACGTCGAGTTGCTCGCGCAGGCGCTCGGGGGACAGGCCGTGGGCGACCGTCAGCCGTGGCGAGTGGTCGGTCAGCGCGCAGTATTCGTGGCCCAGCGACTTCGCGGTGGCCATCATCTCGGAGATCGGCGCCGACCCGTCCGACCAGTTGGAGTGCAGATGCAGGTCACCCTTGAGCGCCGCCCGAATCTCGCCCCCGCCGAGATCCTTTGCGGCTGACCGTAATTCGATCAGAGTGTCTGGCTCCCGGCCGGCCCACGCCTGCGCGATCACCTTCGCCGTCTTCGGCCCTACACCGGGGAGGGACTGCCAACTGTTGGCCTTGCCGTGCTTCTCGCGCTGCGCGTCGTCGAGCCGCTCGACGGTGTCCGCGGCATTGCGGTAGGCCATCACCCGCCGCGAATCCTCGCGGGCGCGGTCCTTGTAGTACGCGATCTGGCGCAGCGCTGCCACCGGGTCCATGGGGTCCAGTGTGCCCCCTAGTGCCGCCAGCCAGGATCGCGGCCGCTGAGGGCGAGCACACGGTCGAATGCCGAAGCGCGGGAACCGACGTCGACGGGGGCGCCGAAGAGGCCCTCGACGGGTCCGCCCGCCGTGAAGGCGGTCATGTGGGCCAGCAGCGCCTCGGCGACGTCGTCGTCGACCCCGTAGTCCCGGCCGGTGGCCACGGCGACGTCCCAGCCGTGGATCACCACCTCGGTCAGCCCGACCATGCCGCACACCTCGGCGGGCAGGTCGACGCCGCCGACCTGCGTCATGCCCTCCCAGGCGGTGGGATCGCGCCATGCCTCGGCGAGGCCGGCAAGGTTGCCCGGGTACCGGGTGCGCCAGTCCGGGTCCAACCGGTAGCCGCTGTCGCCGGGGGGCACGCCGGTGAGTTCGCCGAGGTCCTTGCGGGCGGCCGCCGCGAAGGCGACGCCGAGGCCGCCCAGGTGCGCGACGAGTTCGCTGAGCGCCAACCTCTCGCACGGGGTGGAGCCGCCGAGCTGGTCATCCTCGACGGCAGCGAGGACGTCGGTGGTCCGCGCGCAGGATTTCGAAATCAGGGATGTCATGTCGGTCATGTTCGTACCGACCGCCCGCGCCACCGAAACTCATCGGCGGAACTCAGCGACCGGGTCTACGCTTGGTCGAGTGCGATTCGCCTTCAAGACCTCACCGCAGAACACCACCTGGGACGAGATGCTGCCGATCTGGCAGACCGCCGACGACATCGACGTCTTCGAGTCCGGCTGGACGTTCGACCACTTCTACCCGATCTTCTCCGACTCGACGGGCCCCTGCCTCGAGGGTTGGATCACCCTGACCGCGCTCGCGCAGGCCACCAAGCGGCTGCGCGTCGGCGTGCTCGTCACCGGCATCCACTACCGGCACCCCGCCGTGCTGGCCAACATGGCCGCGGCGCTCGACGTCATCTCCCACGGCAGGCTCGAACTCGGCATCGGCGCAGGCTGGAACGAGGAGGAGTCCGGCGCCTACGGCATCGAGCTCGGCACCATCAAGGAGCGGTTCGACCGCTTCGAGGAGGCCTGCGAGGTGCTGACCAGCCTGCTGACCAAGGACACCACCACCTTCGACGGCAAGTACTACCAGCTCAAGGACGCGCGCAACGAGCCGAAGGGTCCCCAGCAGCCACACCCGCCCATCTGCATCGGTGGCAGCGGCGAGAAGCGGACCCTGCCGCTGACCGCGAAGTACGCCGACCACTGGAACTTCGTCGGTGGCACCCCCGAGGAGTTCGCCCACAAGCGCGACGTCCTGCACGCCCGCTGCGCCGACATCGGCCGCGACCCCCAAGAGATCACGCTGTCCGCCCACGTCCGGCTCGGCGAGGACCGCGACTACGCCAAGGTGGTCGGCGAGGCCGCGGCGCTCGGCAAGGAAGGTCTCGATCTCGCGATCATCTACCTGCCGCCGCCGTACGACCCCGCGGTGCTGGAACCGTTGGGCGAGGCCATCAGGGACTCGGGGCTGGTCTAGACCTCGTCGACCTCGACGACGTGGACCTTGACGCCTGCTGCCGAAATCCTTTCCAGCTGTTGTGAATCGGCAGTCGAGTCGGTCACCAGGTGGTCGATCTCGCTGAGCGACACCATCTTTGCGAGGGTGACCTTGCCGATCTTGGATCCGTCGACGGCGACGACGACGCGTTGCGCGTTCGCCGCCATCGCGATGGCCGTGCGCGCTTCCGCCTCGTCGAAGGTGGTTGCCCCGATCTCCGCGGACATCCCGTCGGCACCGAGAACCGCGGTGCCGACGGTGATGACCTGAAAGGCGTGTTCGGACATCGGGCCAACGGCCTCAAGGGAATTCGCTCTCACCAAACCGCCCGTCGCGATGACCTTCATGTGCGCGTCGACGGCACAGTCGGCCGCGATCGTGAGCGAGTTCGTCACGATCGTCATGTTCGGGCGGCCCTTCAGCGATCTGGCGACCTCGCCGGTGGTGACGCCGCCCGTCAGCGCGACGGCCTGCGGTCCCGCGGGCACCAGCGCCGCCGCGCGCTGCGCGATCCGTCGCTTGATGGCGACCATCCGATGATCGCGCAGGCGCACCGGGATCTCGCTGCCGCTCGGATCGAGCGCCCTGGCACCGCCGTGGGTGCGTGCCAGGAGACCCTGCTCCTCGAGCTCGCCGAGGTCACGGCGCAGGGTCGCCGCCGAAACGCGCAGTTCGGCGCACAGCGCCTGGGACGTGACCTCGCCCCGTTCGCGCAGCAGGGACAGGACTTCGCGCATCCGATCGGTGCGCTTGATCGACATTGCTGGACTCCTCGGGACGGTGAAGGTCGCGATCAGTTTTACTGATCGCTTCTGCGGTTTGCATTGCGCGCTTTGAGCGAGCTTCTCATGATCGATGAATGTTCCCCCCGTCACACCCACGATCGCGGGTCGTCCGGTGAACCAGACCACGCCCACGCTGCACCGGGTCAACCGGCTGGCCGAGGTGATCGCCCGCCACAAGGCCGGAGCGCCGGTTGGCATCTACTCGGTGTGCTCGGCGCACCCCACCGTGGTGGAGGCCGCCATCGCACAGGCCGCGGCCGACGGCAGTCACGTCCTCATCGAGGCCACGTCGAACCAGGTCGACCAGTTCGGTGGCTACACCGGTCTGCGGCCCGCCGACTTCCGCGATCTGGTACTCGGCGTCGCCGATGGCGCCGGTTTTCCCCGCGACCGCGTGATCCTCGGCGGCGATCACCTCGGCCCCAACCGCTGGCAGCGCGAAACATCCAGTGCCGCAATGGACAAGGCCGAGGTACTGGTCGCCGCTTACGTGGAGGCCGGCTACACGAAGATCCACTTGGACTGCAGCATGTCGTGTGCAGACGACGCACCCGTGCTGTCCGACGAGGTCGTGGCGAGCCGTTCCGCGCGCCTGATGAAGGTCGCCGAGGACACCGCCCGACGCGTCGGAATCCCCGGCCCGGTGTACGTCATCGGCACCGAGGTGCCCGTGCCCGGCGGGGCGCACGAGACGCTGGGCCAGCTCACTCCGACCCCGCCCGAGCGCGCCCGCAGAACCATCGACGCCCACCTGGCCGCCTTCGCCGAGCTCGGGTTGGCGCACGCCTGGCCACGGGTCGTCGCCCTGGTCGTCCAGCCCGGCGTCGAGTTCGACCACCTCAAGGTGATCGACTACGTGCGCGGTGCCACCGCCGACCTACGCCGCGTGCTGGACGGCGAGGAGAACCTGGTCTTCGAGGCCCATTCCACTGACTATCAACGGCCAGAACGACTTCGGGAGCTGGTGGAGGATCACTGGGCCATCCTCAAGGTCGGTCCCGCGCTGACGTTCGCCATGCGGGAGGCGCTGTTCGCCCTGGCGATGATCGAGACGGAGCTCGTTCCGCGGACGTCGCGGTCGAACCTGATCGAGGTCGTCGAACGCAGGATGCTGGCCGAGCCTGGCCAGTGGGAGGGGTACTACGACGGCGACTCGCGAAGTCAACGCACCGGCCGCCGGTACAGCTTCAGCGACCGGCTCCGCTACTACTGGGCCGACACCGAGGTCGAGGCGGCGCGAAAGGCGCTGTTGGCCAACCTGGATCGGACGGGTATCCCGTTGCCGTTGATCAGCCAGTTCCTGCCGATCCAGTACGAGCGGGTCCGTGCAGGAGAGCTGTCCCCCGTCGCACAGGAGCTGGTCATCGACCGGGTGCGCGACGCCCTACGTCCCTACGCTCACGCGTGCAGCACTACCGGAGAGGCCGATGACTAAATCATCCATGTCCCACGTCCCGTCCCAAGAAGACGGTGGGGCAACCATTCTCGAGATCGGCCAGCAGCCCGATGCTTGGCGCGAGGTCGCCTCGGGCATCGACCCGAAGGCCGCCGCGTTCCTCGGCGAGGTCACGTCGCGGGCGGACCTGCGCGTCATTCTGACGGGGGCGGGGAGCTCGGCGTTCGCGGGCGAGATCGCGGCGCCCGCGCTCCGCAGGCATCTCGGGCGGCGCGTCGAGGCCGTCGCCACGACCGACATCGTCGCCAACCCCCTCGACCACCTCGAGCGCCACACCCCGACACTGATGGTGTCGTTCGGCCGGTCGGGGAACAGTCCCGAGAGCCTGGCGACGACGGTGCTGGCCGACGAATTCATCGACGACGTCTCGCATCTGATTCTCACCTGCGACCGTGACGGCGAGCTCGGACGGGCTCACGCAGGCCGCGCGAACTCGCTCGTCGTCTACATGCCCGAACGCACCAACGACGTCGGCTTCGCGATGACGTCGAGCCTGACCTCGATGCTGCTGTCGTGCCTGCTGATGCTGGGTCCCGCCGAACCGGCCGACGGTGACGTGCTGGCACGTGCCGCCCAGTACGTGGTGAACGGCCAGGCCGACGTCCGCGCACTGGCGCAGACCAAGAAGCAGCGATTCGTCTACCTCGGCAGCGGACCGCTGGAGGGGCTCGCCCGCGAGTCGGCCCTCAAACTGCTGGAGCTCACCGCGGGCGAGGTGGTGACGTACTTCGACTCCCCCCTTGGCTTCCGGCACGGACCAAAGTCCGTCCTCGACGCGGACACGCTCGTCGTCGTCTACGTGTCGACCGATCCCCACACCCGTCGCTACGACCTCGACATCATCGCCGAGATCCGCGCCCAGCTCGGCCAGGACGCCGTCACGGTGCTCAGTGCGCAGCCGATCCCCGCCGAGCTGGGACCCGCCATCGTGCTACCGGGCCTCGACGGACTCGACGACGCACTGGTGGCGCTGCCCTACCTAGTGTTCGCTCAGTACGTTGCGCTGTTCACGTCGCTGGAATACGCCAAGACACCGGACAATCCGTTTCCGTCCGGCGAGGTCAGCCGCGTCGTCAAGGGCGTCACGATCTATCCGATGCCGACGGAAGGGTGACCGATCATGCCCACCTATCTCGGAGTTGACGGCGGAGGCTCCAAGACCGCGTTCGCACTGATCGACGCGACCGGTACCGTGCTGGCCCGCGCCACGGCGCCGACGTCGTACTACTTCAACGACGGCTTCGACGTGGTCGAACGCGTACTGGGACAGGGCATCGTCGACGTCTGCGGTCAGGCGAACATCGAGCCGTCTGACATCGACTCGGCTTTCTTCGGGATACCCGGATACGGCGAGGCAAGCGGCGACATCGCCAAGCTCGACGCCGTCCCCCGACGCATCCTCGGCCACGACCGTTACGGCTGCAACAACGACATGGTCTGCGGGTGGGCCGGGTCGCTGGCCGGCGAGGACGGCATCAACGTCATCAGCGGCACCGGCTCGATGACCTACGGAGAGCGCCAGGGTACGGGACACCGCGTCGGCGGCTGGGGTGAGCTGTTCGGCGACGAAGGCTCGGCGTATTGGGTTGCGGCGCAGGGTCTCAACGCGTTCAGCCGGATGAGCGACGGCCGGATGGCCCGCACCGTTCTCTACGACCTGCTCAGGGAGCGGTTGCAGCTCGGCGGAGACCTCGACGTCGTCAGCCTGGTGATCGACACCTGGGGCGGCAACCGAAGCTCCATCGCCGCGCTCGCCACGACGGTCTGCGAGTCGGCGCGTCAGGGCGACCCGACGTCGGCGAGGATCCTGTCCACCGCGGCCGACGAGCTCGTCTCGCTCATCGAAACCACCCGTACGCTCGTCGGTTTCACTGAGCAGGAGACGGTGCCGGTCTCGTACTCCGGCGGCATGTTCTCCGACGCGGGCTTCCTGGCCCTGTTCCTCGACGCCCTGCGTGCGCAGCAGGCCGACTACGAGGTGCGGCGCCCACTGCTCGACCCTGCCGTCGGGGCCGCGCTCTACGCCGCCAAGCTCAGCGGTCAGCCACTGAGCGCCGAATCCGTGCACCAACTCGCCACTGCCCAAACGACTTCCGAAGAGGTGAAGACACCATGACAAACCCGTCCGCCAGGCACACCCGCAGCTGGATCTTCTACGCCACGCTCCTGATTCTGTTCTGGGGCGTGTGGGGCGCGTTCTCCGCGCTGCCGTCGACGAAGTACGGCTACCCCGACGAGATGATCTACAGCATCTGGGCGCTGACCATGATCATCCCCGCGGTGTTCGCGCTGCGCGGCCAGCGTTTCGACAGGCGTCCCCGCGCCACCGTCTACGGCCTGCTCATCGGGCTCACCGGCGCAGGCGGCCAGCTGGTGCTCTTCCAGGCGCTGACCATGGGACCCGCCTACCTGATCTTCCCGATCGTCTCGATCTCGCCTGCGATCACGGTGGTGATGGCGATGATCCTTCTGCGCGAACGTGTCTCGGGCCTCGCGGTCGTCGGGCTGGTTGCCGCCCTCGCTGCGATCGTGCTGTTCAGCATCACCAGCGGTGACTCGGACGGGTCGACGGGGCCGTGGCTGCCGCTGGCCATCCTGGTCTGCGTGGCATGGGGCGTGCAGGCGTACTTCATGCGCAAGACGGCGACCATCGGCGTCAACGATGCCACCACGTTCGGCTGGATGGCCATCAGCGGGCTTCTGCTGATCCCCGTCGCACTCATCTCCCTCGGCGGCATCCCCACCGACTTCCCATGGCAGGCACCGGCATTGACCGCCGGGACCCAGCTGCTCAACGCGGTCGGCGCGCTGTTCCTGGTGATGGCGCTCAGCCGCGGCAAGGCCAGCATCGTGGCCCCCACCACCAACGCCCTTGCTCCCGCGCTCACCATCGTCGTGTCACTGATCGCCTACCAGACGCTGCCGAGCCCCTACGGCGCGGCAGGCATCGTGCTGGCCCTGGTCGGCTCGACGCTCATGGTCTACAGCGACGAGAAGCGCGGCGAGGCGCTCACCGAGGCAGTACTCGAGAAGAGCAACACGTGAAACCCGCGATCGCCAGTGCTGCGTGAGGCGTGGCAGACAGAATTACTGACGGCCAGGTAGATATAGCGGCTAAGCAAACTTCCGGGTCGGATGATTCCGACCTGGAAGTGGGGGCTTAGACGCCGTAGCGAACGAGTTCGTCGGCCGTCACCAGGCGCTCGTGCTTGGCCGGAAAATCACGGCTCCTGACGGGATGCCGAAGCAGTGACCAGGCGATTCGGCCCATCCTGGAGCGGGCGATCGGATTGATGTGCACGGTGTTCACTCCTGCGGTTGGCGTATGGCTTCACCGTGGGCCCACACTAGCGCACGAACCCCGAGAATCATTAGACACCTGTGATCTGGCTAACACCAAGCCGACGCGCCGCGAAATGATCGGATGTTTCTGGTGTGACTCGTGTGGTTTTTGAGGTTCTCGGCGAGGCCTACCGCTGGGGTGCAGCGGTGGGCTTGATCGGCGCCGGAAGCGCCGTCTGACCCATGAGATAGCGGTCGACGCCCGCGGCCGCGGCCCGGCCCTCCGCAATCGCCCACACGATGAGCGACTGTCCCCGACCCATGTCACCGGCGACGAAGATGCCAGGCACCGAGGTCTGGAAGTCGTTGTTGCGGGCCACGTTGCCGCGGTCGGTCAGCTCGACGCTGAGGTCCGTGAGCAGGCCGGCCTTCTCGGGGCCGACGAAGCCCATGGCGAGCAGCACCAGATCGGCATCGAGGTCGAAGTCGCTGCCCTCGACCTTCTCGAACTTGCCGTCGCGCATCTCGACCTCGTGCACCTTGAGCCCCGTGACGTGGCCGTTCTCGCCGACGAACTGCTCGGTGTTGACCGAGAAGACCCGCTCGCCGCCCTCTTCGTGAGCCGACGCCACTCGGTACATCAGCGGGTAGGTGGGCCACGGCGTCGAGTCGGCGCGCTCCTCGGGCGGTCGGGGCATGATCTCGAACTGGTGCACGCTGGCCGCGCCCTGCCGGTGCGCCGTGCCGAGGCAGTCGGCGCCGGTGTCGCCACCGCCAATGATGACGACCTTCTTGCCCTTGGCCGTGATCGGCGGCTCGCCGTCGTCGCCGACCACGGGATCGCCGTTCTGTACGCGGTTCGCCCAGGGCAGGTATTCCATCGCCTGGTGGATGCCGTCGAGTTCGCGGCCGGGGACCGGCAGGTCGCGCCAATCGGTCGCGCCGCCGCTGAGCACCACGGCGTCGTAGTTCAGCCTCAGCTGCGCAACCGTGATGTCGACGCCGACGTTGACCCCGGTCCGGAACTGCGTGCCCTCGGCCTCCATCTGCGCGAGGCGACGGTCGATGTGGCGCTTCTCCATCTTGAACTCGGGAATGCCGTAACGGAGCAGGCCGCCGATGCGGTCGGCGCGCTCGAACACCGTCACCTGGTGACCGGCCCGTGTCAGCTGCTGCGCCGCGGCCAGACCCGCGGGACCCGACCCTACGACCGCGACCTTCTTACCGGTCATCCTGTCGGGCAGCATCGGAACGACCCAGCCCTCGGCGAAGGCGTTGTCGATGATCTCGACCTCGACCTGCTTGATGGTCACGGGATCCTGGTTGATGCCGAGCACGCAGGACGCCTCGCACGGCGCGGGGCACAGCCTTCCGGTGAACTCCGGGAAGTTGTTCGTCGCG
Source organism: Mycobacterium sp. (assembly GCA_025963385.1). Classification (GTDB taxonomy): domain Bacteria; phylum Actinomycetota; class Actinomycetes; order Mycobacteriales; family Mycobacteriaceae; genus Mycobacterium. The sequence continues at coordinate 2,796 of JAOPUT010000339.1, read as the reverse complement.
TGCAAGCGCTCGATCGAGTCGCGCCAGCGGTCCCGGTAGACGAGGTCGTTCCACTCGGGAATCAGGTTCCCCAGCGGGCAACCGTTGTGGCAGAACGGGATACCGCAGTCCATGCACCGCGCCGCCTGGTCCCGAAGCACGTCGTGGGAGAAGTCCTCGTAGACCTCTTTCCAGTCGCGCAGGCGCAGCGGGACGGGCCTGCGCTGCGGGGTCTCGCGGTGGGTGTGCTTGAGGAAGCCGCGCGGATCAGCCACGAGCCGCCGCCATGATCGCGGTGTTGACGTCCTCGCCGTTGCGCTCAGCCTCCGCGATGGCGGCCAGAACCGACCGGTAATCGCGGGGCATCACCTTCACGAAGTGCTTCAGTTGAGACTCCCAGTCGCTGAGAATGCGTTGCCCGACGGCCGAATCGGTGGCGTCGACGTGAGCGACGAGCATGCTCTGCAGCCACTCGACGTCGTCGGAGTCCAGTCGCTCCATGTCCACCATCTCGGCGTTGAGGTTGTCGCCGAGTCGTCCGTGCTGGTCGTAGACGTAGGCGATGCCACCGGACATGCCTGCGGCGAAGTTGCGGCCGGTGGGTCCGAGGATCGCCACCTTGCCACCGGTCATGTACTCGCAGCCGTGGTCGCCGACGCCCTCGACCACCGCGTGGGCGCCCGAGTTGCGCACCGCGAACCGCTCGCCGACCTGACCGCGCAGGAACGCCTGCCCGCTGGTCGCGCCGAACAGGATCACATTGCCCGCGATGATGTTGTCCTCGGCCACGAAGTCACTCGGCGCGGTCTCCGACGGCCGCACCACGATGCGCCCGCCGGACAGTCCCTTGCCGACGTAGTCGTTGGCATCGCCGTACACGCGCAGCGTGATGCCCTTGGGAACGAAGGCGCCGAAGCTGTTGCCCGCCGACCCGTTGAACGTGATGTCGATGGTGCCATCCGGAAGACCTTGTCCCCCATGCGCCTTGGTCAGCTCGTGACCAAGCATGGTGCCGACCGTGCGATTGACGTTGGCGATTGTCGTCGAGAATCGAACGGGGGAAGCGTCGTCAATGGCCTCGCGGCACTGTGCGATCAGCTGCTGGTCGAGCGCCTTGTCGAGGCCGTGGTCCTGGCGTGAACTGCAGTACAGGTCCTGGTTCATGAACGCCGAATCGGGCTCGTACAGCACCGGCGAGAGATCCAGCTTGTGGGCCTTCCAGTGCTCGGCCGCCCGCGCCGTGTCGAGTGCGCCGACCTGTCCGACCATCTCGTTGACCGTGCGGAAGCCCAACTGCGCCATCAGCTCCCGCACCTCCTCGGCGATGAACATGAAGAAGTTCTCGACGAACTCGGGCTTGCCGTTGAACCGCTCCCGCAACAGCGGGTTCTGGGTGGCGACGCCGACGGGGCAGGTGTCGAGGTGACACACGCGCATCATGATGCAGCCGGCGACCACCAGCGGAGCCGTCGCGAAGCCGAACTCCTCGCCGCCGAGCAGAGCGGCGACGACGACGTCGCGGCCGGTCTTCAGCTGACCGTCCACCTGCACGACGATGCGGTCGCGAAGTCCGTTGAGGAGCAACGTCTGCTGGGTCTCTGCCAGACCGAGCTCCCACGGGGCACCCGCGTGCTTCTGCGAGGTCAGCGGGGTGGCTCCGGTGCCGCCGTCGTGGCCGGAGATCAGCACGACGTCGGCGTGGGCCTTCGACACACCGGCCGCGACCGTCCCGACGCCGTTCTCCGACACCAGCTTCACGTGCACGCGAGCGCTGGGGTTGGCGTTCTTCAGATCGTGGATCAGCTGCGCCAAGTCCTCGATCGAGTAGATGTCGTGGTGCGGCGGCGGTGAGATGAGGCCGACGCCCGGCGTGGAGTGCCGCACCTCCGCCACCCACGGATACACCTTGTGCCCCGGAAGCTGGCCGCCCTCACCGGGTTTCGCGCCCTGGGCCATCTTGATCTGGATGTCGGTGCAGTTGGTCAGGTAGTGGCTGGTGACACCGAAACGGCCCGACGCGACCTGCTTGATCGCGCTGCGGCGCCAGTCACCGTTCGCGTCCGGGTCGAAGCGGTCGACGGACTCGCCGCCCTCGCCCGAGTTGGACCGGCCGCCAAGGCGGTTCATCGCGATGGCGAGGGTCTCGTGGGCTTCGGCCGAGATCGAGCCGTAACTCATGGCGCCCGTGGAGAATCGCTTCACGATCTCGGAGGCGGGCTCGACCTCCTCGAGGGGGACAGGTGGGCGCAAGGCCTCGTCACCGGTGCGGAACTTGAGCAGGCCGCGCAGTGACGCGAATCGCTCGCTCTGGTCGTCGACCAGCTTGGTGTACTCCTTGAAGACCGAGTACTGCCCGGTGCGGGTCGAATGCTGCAGCTTGAAGACGGTGTCCGGGTTGAACAGGTGGTACTCGCCTTCGCGACGCCACTGGTACTCGCCACCGGTCTCGAGCTCGCGGTGCGCGCGCTCGAACTTGTTGTCCAGGTAGGCGATTCCGTGTCGCACGGACACATCGGCGGCGATCTGGTCGAGGTCGATACCGCCCAGGGGCGACGCGATGCCGTAGAAGTACTCGTCGACGAGTTCCTGCGACAGGCCGATGACCTGGAACAGCTGGGCGCCGGTGTACGACGCCAGCGTCGAGATACCCATCTTCGACATGACCTTCAGGACGCCCTTGCCGAGCGCCTTGATGAGGTGCTTCTGGGCCTCCTTGTACGTCACACCGGGGAGCGCACCGTCCCGTACCAGGTCCTCCACGGTCTCCATGGCCAGGTACGGGTTCACCGCGGCGGCGCCGTAGCCGACCAGCGCGGC
>JAOPUT010000301.1 GCA_025963385.1 Mycobacterium sp. | reverse complement strand
GCCGCGATGCCCATCGAGATGACGATCGCGGTCAGGATCATGCCCTGCGCCAACGGATCGGCGGTGACCGTCCGGCCGTCGGTGGTCCGCCCGCGGATGGGTGGATTGCCCGACGGGCCGCCGGCGCCCAGGATCAGGAGGTTGACGGCGTTGCCGACCAGCAAGAGCCCCAACAACATTCGGGTGAGGTTGCGCTCGAGCAGCAGGTAAACCCCCGCGGTGGTGAGGCCGCCGATGAGGATGAGGGGAACCACGAAGGTCGTCATCGGCGTACCTCGGCCATCTCGACGTCGACGCGCGCACCGAGGCTGCGCAGCACGTCGAGCACCAGGCCCACGACGATCAGATACACCCCGAGGTCGAAGAACAGCGCGGTCACCAACTTGATGTGGCCGAGGACGGGAACGTCGAGTTGAACGACGGCCGACGACAGCACCGGTGCGCCCAGCAGCAGCGACGTCACCGCGGTCCCCGCCGACAGGGCAAGGCCGGCGCCGAGCACCTTGCCCGCGTCGACCGGTAGCGCCTCGCCGAGTTCGTAGCGACCGCCTGCCAGGTAGCGCAGGACCAGTGCCAGCCCGGCGGTGAGTCCCCCCGCGAAGCCGCCACCTGGCGTGTTGTGACCCGCGAAGAAGAAGTAGAACGACAGCACCATGATGAGCGGGAAGATGATTCGGGTGGCCACCTCGAGGACCAACGACCGGTACCTCGGATCGCCGAGCTCGCTCCCGCGCAGCCACGTGATGTCGCCGACCGCCGGGCTGGTCGGGAGCACGGGGATGCGGCCGATGTCGGGTTGACCGGCGGCGTCGGTGTTGCGCGGGACCCGGGGCGCCGAGCCGAAGCGCCTGTTGCGGAACACCATTGACGCGACACCGGTCGCCGCCACCAGGAGCACCGAGATCTCACCCATGGTGTCCCAGGCGCGGATGTCGACCAGCAGCACGTTGACCGTGTTCGAGCCGTGCCCGCGGTAGTAGGCGGCATCGGGAAGCAGTTTGGCGATGGGCGTGGTGGTCCTGGCGGCCATCGCGAACGCCGCGAGCGTGGTGACGCTGACGCCGACCGCCAAGGACAACGCCAAGCGCGGCAACCGGTGTCGGTTGATGTTGGCCTGATCCGCCTCGGCGGGCAGCGTCCGCAGGACGAGGACGAAGATCACCAACGTCAACGTCTCGACCAGGAACTGGGTGAGGGCGAGATCGGGGGCGCCGTGGAAGACGAAGATCGCGCCGCAGCCGTATCCGGTGACGCCGACGAGCAGCACCGCGGCGAGCCGGTTGCGCAACACCGTCGCGCTGATCGCCGCGGCCAGGATGATGAGGCCGACCACCGCTTGCAGGGGTGAGTCCCACAGCTTCAGCTCCGGGCGGTCACGGGCACCGAGCAGGAGCATGACGGTCGGCAGCAGCACCAGCGTCGAGAGGATGACTGCCTGCGTCGCGGGGATCGAGCCGCGCTGGGTCAGGGCCGTGAGGCGGACCGCGAAGACGTCGGTGCCCCGGATCACCGCGTCGTAGATGCGGTCGGCGTTGCCGAGCGGCAGGTATCCGAGGCGAGCGCGGCGGAGCCGGTGGCGTCCGAGGAACGCGAGCGAACCGGCGGCGAGCACCAGGATCGACAGCAGCAGAGGAAGATTCACGCCGTGCCACAGTGCGAGGTGGTAGTCGGCGCCGCCGGGCACGGTCTCGGCGTACTCGTCGAGCACGTGGTCGAGACCGGTGGGCCAGACGCCGAACACCAAGCCCGCTGCCGCCAGGATCGCCGGTGCGATGAGGAAAGTCGTTGGTGGACGGTGCATTTCGGCGACCCGCTGGCTCGGTTCGGGTCGACCCTTGCGCGCGAAGGCGCCGTGGATGAAACGCAGGCTGTAGATCGTGGTGAACACCGAACCGAAGGCCACTCCGGCCAGCACGTAGGGCGCTGCGGCGCCGAGGGACGGGGCCTCGGCCAGAGTGGTCAGATCGGCCTCCTTGGCGACGAAGCCGAGGAACGGGGGCAGGGCCGCCATGCTGGCGGTGGCGCCGACGGCGATGACCAGAAGCGGCCGCTGCCGGTCGCCGAGCCACGCCAACCGCCGGATGTCCCTGGTGCCGGTGGCGTGGTCGATGACGCCGACGACCATGAACAGGGCGGCCTTGAACATCGCGTGGGCACACAGCATGGCGAGCCCGGCCAGCATGAGGTCACCGCCGCCGGTGCCGACCATCAGGGTGATGAGCCCGAGCTGGCTGACGGTGCCGAAGGCGAGGATCAGCTTGAGGTCGTACTCGCGCACGGCCCGCCAGCCCGCGAGCAGCATGGTCCCCAGCCCGAGCGTCACGACGATCGGGCGCCAGCCCGGCGAGTCGGCGAAGCCGGGCGTCATCCGGGCGATGAGGTAGACGCCTGCCTTGACCATGGCGGCCGCATGCAGGTAGGCGCTGACCGGGGTCGGGGCGGCCATCGCGCCGGGCAGCCAGAAGTGGAACGGCACGATCGCGGACTTCGACAGCGCTCCGACGAGAACCAGGACGAGGGCGACTGCCGGCGCGGTACCGGTGGGCGGCGAGGCGATCAGTTCGGACAGCCGGTAGGTGCCCGACAGCTCGCCGAGTACGACGATGCCGACCAGCATTGCGAGGCCGCCCGCGGTCGTGACGAGCAGCGCCTGGGTAGCCGCGCGCCTGCTGGTGGCGCGCTCGGCGTAATGGCCGACCAGCAGGAACGACAACACCGTCGTCAGCTCCCAGAACAGGTAGAGCATCAGCATGTTGTCGCTGACGACGAGGCCGAACATGGCCCCGGAGAACGCGACGAGTTCGGCGGCGAAACTGGGAAGCCGCTTCTCCATGTGACCGTCGTGGTGGTGGAAGTACTCGGCACAGTAGAAGAGGACGAGCGCCCCGACGCCGAGCACCAGCACGCTCATGATCGCGGCCAAGGCGTCGAAGCGGAACGTGATGTCCATCGACAGCTCGGGCACCCAGTCGAGGTGCACGATCTGCCCGCCGCGACCCGGAGCCGCCCCGGCGGCGACATCCTGCTGAGGCCAGTTGAGCGCCACCCACGGCAGGGAGCCTAGTGGGACCAACGCGAGCGGGTAGAACGCGTGCCGTCCCCAGCGGCGCACGAGGACGGGCGCCAGGAGGGCGGCCACTGCGTGCGCGTAGAGAATGGCGAGCATGGCACTCCAATGCTGTCGGTGATGAGCGCTTGCGCGAAGAGCACCGGATGGGGTGTCAGCCGTCTAAGGCTATGTCTTGCGACAGTTTACGTGGGGGGCGCCGACGGTCGGTGGGGTGGCGCTCAGCGGCAGGACAGTCTGATCGGAATGGCGTGGGCGACAACGCCGATGCCTGCGCCGAGGATGGGCCACACCGGCCAGAAGTACCAGCCGCCCGCCGACAATCCCACGGCCAGCCAGACGGTCAGCACGATGACGACCATCAGCAGGTAGGCGGCGCGGTGCAGGCGCACCGACATCCGCGCGGCCGCATGACGGGCGGCGCGCCTGCGGGGGTCGGTACGGCGCAGCTGGTGCACCGGTAGGTCGGCGAGCAGTCGCTGGAGGTCGGGGGTGGTGTGGGCGCCGAACGCCGAGCGGACGCGTTCCTCGTACTCCGTCATGTCGAGGTAGCCCTCGGCGAGGGCTTGGCCGAGGTAGTTGGCGGTGGTCTCGCGTTCGTGGTCTCCCGCGCGGGTGGCGGGTTGGGCGGGGAACGTCATGTCGAACTCCGATCTTGACGATGCCTAGTTCCGGATGTTCCGACTATGACATGTCACTTCTGGAGTGTCAATGACTTCTGGCGAGGCGGTTGAATGGGCCGCATGGGCTCCCAACACCACGTGACCAGCGCCAGTCTCGACATCGCCGCGCCCGCCGATCGGATCTTCGGATTGATCGCCGACCCGGCCGAACAACCGCGCTGGGACGGCAACGACAACCTGGCCGAGGCCGCAGACGGCCAGCGGGTGCACGGCGTCGGCGAGGTGTTCCTGACGTCCATCACCCAAGGCGCCGTACGCGAGAACCACGTCGTGGAGTTCGAGGAGGGCAGGCTCATCGCCTGGCGGCCGTCCGAGCCCGCGTCGCCGCCACCCGGTCACCTCTGGCGATGGGAGCTGGCACCGCTCGACGACACACACACCCGTGTCACGCACACCTACGACTGGTCCCGGCTGACCGACGAGACCCGCTTCGCGCGGGCCCGCGCCACCGGTGTCGACGCACTGATGTCCTCGCTGACGCGACTGGCCGAGCTCGCCGAGCGGGGCTGATCAATTCGTTTCGACCGATCCTGTCAATTCGCCGACACCTGCCTGAGAGCGCGCTCACCATGGAGTATCCGCGATCCTGCGAGTGAGATGAGCACCGCCATGGCCATCGACGAAACCACCTTGAACGACTTCATCAACCATGCGGTCGGCGACCTCGGGGCCGCGATGAGCGCGACCATGGTCCTGGTCGGCGACCGGCTCGGGCTCTATCGCGAGCTGGCCGAAGCCAGACTCACTCCCGCCGAGCTGGCCCGCCGCACGGGGACCAACGAGCGCTATGTCCGCGAATGGCTCGGCAACCAGGGTGCGGGCGGCTACGTCCAGTTCGACGCGTCCTCCGGCGAGTGGTTCCTGACTCCCGAGCAGGCGCTGTGCCTGACCGACCCGAACGGGCCGGTGGACATGCCCGGTGCGTACAACATCGTCGAGGACACGTTTCACGCTCTCGAACGCACGCTGGAGAACTTCACGTCGGGGGATGGCATGGAGTGGGGCGAGCACCATCCGTGCCTGTTCGAGGGCACCGAGCGCTTCTTCCGCGCCGGCTACCGCAACAGCCTGATCGACTCTTGGCTACCTGCCCTCGACGGGGTGGTCGACAAGCTCCAGCGTGGAGCGAAGGTCGCGGACGTCGGTTGTGGACACGGCGCCAGCACGATCCTGATGGCGACCACCTACCCCGGCTCGGAGTTCGTCGGCTACGACTACCATCCCGAGTCGATCGACGTGGCAGGCGAGAAGGCCGCCGAGGCGGGCGCCTCCAACGCGCGGTTCGAGGTCGCCGACGCGGTGAGCTACGCGGACAAGGGATTCGACCTCATCGCGTTCTTCGACTGCCTGCACGACATGGCCGATCCGGTCAGTGCGTCGCGGCATGCCCGCGAGGCGATGGCCGGCGACGGCACGGCGATGATCGTGGAGCCGTTCGCCGGAGACCAGGTGCAGGACAACCTGAACCCCGTGGGGCGCGTGATGTACGGCGCCTCCGCCCAGATCTGCGTCCCCGTCTCGCTGGCCCGCAAGGGTCCTGCGCTCGGTGCACAGGCGGGGGAAGCGCGGCTGCGCGAAGTCGTGGTCGACGGCGGCGGCTTCACGCGTTTCCGGCGCGCCACCGAGACGCCGTTCAACCTCGTGCTCGAGGCGCGTCCGTAGTCCTCGTCAGCGGTTCTCGGAGAACGCGCGCAACGAATCCACCTGTGCCGGGTCCAGTGACGGGCGCACGGTCGCCCTGGCCTTCTCCACGTCGGCCGCGGTGACGTCGGCGGTGTCGATCGAGCGGCGCATCGCCGTGAGTGCCGACTCCCGAAGCAGCGCAACGCAATCGGCGGCACTGTAGCCGTCGAGCTGATCGGCGAGCTCGTCGAGGTTGACGTCGGTGCTCAGCGGGATCGACTTCCCGGCCGTGCGCAGGATTTCCCGGCGAGCATCCGCGTCGGGCGGCTCGACGAAGACCAGCTTCTCCAGCCGGCCCGGTCGGAGCAGTGCCGGATCGATGAGGTCGGGACGGTTGGTGGCGCCGACGACGACGACGTCGCGCAGCGGGTTGATGCCATCGAGTTCGGTCAGCAGCGCCGCCACCACGCGATCGGTGACACCCGAGTCGAAGCTCTGGCCGCGGCGCGGCGCGAGAGCATCGATCTCGTCGAGGAAGACCATGGAAGGCGCGGAATCACGGGCGCGACGGAACAATTCGCGCACCGCCCTCTCCGACGCACCCACCCACTTGTCCATCAACTCAGCGCCCTTCACCGCGTGCACCGAGAGCCGTCCACTGCTCGCCAACGCCCGCACCACGAACGTCTTGCCGCAGCCGGGCGGACCGTAGAGCAGCACGCCGCGCGGCGGTTCGACGCCGAGGCGCTCGAACGTGTCGGGGTGCTGCAGCGGCCAGAGCACTGCCTCGGTGAGGGCCTGCTTCGTCTCGACCATGTCGCCGACGTCCTCGAGGGTCACCGAGCCGACGGCGACCTCCTCCGTGGCGGACCGTGACAGCGGGCGGATCACCGACAGCGCTCCGGTGAGGTCGTCCTGGACCAAGGCGGGCGACTGCCCGTCGGAGCTGGCACGGGCGGCGGCTCTCAGCGCCGCCTCCCGCACCACCGCGGCGAGATCGGCGACGACGAAACCTGGTGTGCGTTCGCCGATCTCGTCGAGATCGAGGCCCTTGGCGGGCACCCCGCGCAGCAGCACCTCGAGCAACGCCTTGCGGGTCGCTCCGTCGGGCAGGCTCAGGCCGAGTTCGCGGTCGCACAGGTCGGGCGCCCGCAGCCTCGCATCCACGGCGTCGGGCACCGCGGACGTCGCGACGAACGCCACGCCAGGGGTGGCCACCGCCGTGCGCAGCTCGGTGAGCAGCAATGTCGCGACCGGTTCGGCGGTCGCGGGAAGCAGGGCGTCGACGTCGGTGATCAGTAGCACCCCGCCACCGTCGCGGACGGTCGCGACCGCCGACGCGACACTGGCCAGCCGGTCCTCGGCGCGCAGGGCCCCGACCTCGGGGCCGTCGAGTTCGACGAGGCGGCGCCCCGCGCAGACCGCACGCACCAGCGTGGCCTTGCCGACACCTGCGGGGCCGGACACCAGGACGCCGAGATTGGCCTTGGCGCCCAGGGTTTCGAGGAGCTGTGGCTGGTCGAGGGCGAGCTTGAGCCACTCGGCCAGCCTGCCCGCCTGGGTGTGCGCTCCCCTGAGGTCGTCGACCGACACCGGCGCCGTGGCCTGCGCCACGGTGGGTCCCGCGGTGGCGGGCTCCGTCGTCCGGGCCGCGCCGTCGCCCCAGGCGACGAGCGAATTGGGTTGCACGCTCACCGGACCGGCGGGATCGACGCCGGTGACGGTCAACAGCTCCGAGGTCCACGTGATGCCGACCGACGACGTCAGCGCCGACGATGCCTCCGACGTGGAGGTGCCGGGCCCGAGATCGCGTGGCAACAGCGACACGGTGTCGCCGACCGTCATCACCTTGCCGAGCAGTGCGAGCCGCAGCGTGGCCGACGAGATCGACTGCGTCGCCAGCCTTGAACCGCTCACGGTGACCGACCGCGCGCCGTACACCGTGACCGGTGCCACCAGCACGATCGAGTTCTCGCGGAGCCCGGCGTTGGACAGCGTGACGTCGTCGAGCAGCGCGGTGCCGGCCGGGGTGTCGGCAGACGCCACCCCTGCCACCGCCGAGGTGGTGCGAGACCCGGTCAACGACACCGCGTCCCATTCGCGGATGCCAAGGGCGGCAAGCGCTTCGGGATGCAGACGCACGACACCGCGCCGGGAGTCCAACGCCGAGGTGTTGAGCCTGGCCGTCAGGGGAAGCCGACCAGGCGGCGGCTCGTCGAACGCCTCGGTGACGTGGTCGGTCATGCCTAGTCCCTGGGGCCGGGCCTGCGCAGCCCGAGGCGGGCCACCGACCGGCGGTTGGGCGCCGCCCGCCGCGCCGCGCGACGGACCGCCCTGCGCTGCTGCGGTTTGGCGTCCCACGCCTCTGGGCGCGCGGCCACCCAGCGCTGGCTGCGGATGGTGAACGGCATGATGCAGAGATAGCCGACGATGATCAGCAACACCAGGATGTACGGGAACAGCAGGAGCCCTGCGGCGGCCGCCGCGACGAGGATCAGCAGGATCGGCGCCGCGTTCTCGGGGACCGAGATCGCCTTCAGCGCGAGTGTCGGCACCCGGCTGACCAGGAGTGCGGCGTTGGCGGCCAGCCACGCACAGATGAACCAGTGCGACGTCCACCAGCCTTGGCCGAACTGCAGCATGGCGACCAACGGACCGATGGCCCCGACGGCGCCACACGGTGCGGGCATGCCGGTGAAGAACTCGCGGGTGTATGCGGGGCGGGTGTCGTCGTCGAGCAGGGCGTTGAACCGGGCCAGCCGGAGCACCACGCACACGGCGTACAGCAGCACGAAGATCCAGCCGACTTGCGAGTTCGACAACATCGTCACGTAGATGACCAGGGCGGGCGCCACGCCGAAGTTCACGGCGTCGGCAAGGGAGTCGATCTCGGCGCCCATCCGCGACTGGGCGTTGAGTGCGCGGGCGATGCCCCCGTCGATGCCGTCGAGGATCGCGGCGGCGCCGATCAGTGCCAGTGAGATCCACGGCTTCGCGTCGAGGGCGAACTTGATGGAGGTCAGCCCCGCGCAGATCGCCAAGACCGTCGTCGCGCTGGGCAGGATGCGTAGCCCGCGCGGACGTTGGCCGGGGGCGCGGGTCATGACAGCTCCGCGAGTACCGTCTCGCCCGCGATGGCGCGTTGGCCGATCTCGACCAGCACCCGGGAGTCGGCGGGCAGGTAGGTGTCCAGGCGCGAGCCGAAGCGGATCAGGCCGTAGGTCTCACCGAGGGCCACCTTTTCCCCGATGTGGGCCGTGCACACGATACGGCGCGCGACGAGCCCGGCGATCTGGACCGCGGCCACGTCGACGCCCTCGGCGGTGCGGAACCACACGCTGTTGCACTCGTTGACCTCGCTGGCCTCGTCGCGCTCGGCCGACACGAACTGACCGGGGCGGTACTTGATGGTGACGACCTCGCCGGCGACCGGGGCGCGCTGGACGTGGGCGTCGAAGATCGACAGGAAGATGCTGACGCGTGTCATGGGCACGTCGGGCATGTTGAGCTGGGGAGGGGGGCTGACCTGCTCGATCAGTGTCACGCGGCCATCGGCGGGTGCGACCACCACGCCGGGCCTGGTGGGTGGCACCCGCGGCGGATGGCGGAAGAACCCGCCGCACGCCGCGGCGGCGGTCAGCCCCGTGTTGCGCAGCCATCGGTGTTTGCGACCGACGGCGGCCAGCCCCAGCCCGGCCGCGATGAACGGCAGGCCTGCGGGGTGGACGGGGGGAACAGTGGAACGGACGAGCTCAACAAATCGTGAGATCTCGGACTCGTTGGCGGCATCGGCGGGTCGCGCGGGTCTGGCCATGGGACCTCAGATTCTACGGTGCTAGCCGAGGTCCCATACCCGCACCCGAGAACCTGCCGCCACCTCGGCGACGTCCTCGCCGATCTCCAACAGACAGTTGGCCGACGCCAGCCAGCGCAGGTGATGCGAAGCGGGCGGCCCGTAGCTGGTGACCGTCGCGTCGCCACTCGTGTAGGGACTCAGCACCCCGCGGCGGAACTGACGCTTGCCGCGCGGCGACGTGAGGTCCTCCGCGAGGGTGGCCTCCACCCGCGGCCGGTCGGGGCGCGGCAGTCCCATCGCCGCACGAAGCGGCCCCCTGACGAAGACCTCGAACGACACCAGGGCGCTGACGGGGTTGCCGGGCAAGGTGATGATCGGGGTCCCGTCGACCGTGCCCGCGCCTTGCGGCATACCCGGCTGCATGGCGACCTTCACGAAGTCGACCTGCTCGGCGAGCGAGTCCTTGACCACCTCGTACGCGCCTGCGCTGACACCGCCCGTCGTGATGATCAGGTCGGCGTCGCGTCCGTGCTTCTCCAGCTCGGCAAGGAAGCTCGCGACGTCGTCCTCGGTCATCGACGACGTGACGACGTCGGCACCCGCATCCCGGACGGCGGCAGCCAGCATCACGGCGTTGGACTCGTAGATCTGGCCCGGCTGGAGCGCAGTGCCGGGCGCCACCAGCTCCGATCCCGTCGACATCACCAGAACACGTTGTCGCGGAACGACGTTCAGCTCGCCGAGGCCGAGTGCCGCGGCCAGGCCGAGCGCGGCGGGCGTGAGCACCTGGCCCGCGTGCAGCACCGTCGTCCCTGCGGTCACGTCCTCGCCCGCCCGTCGCACGTGCTGGCCGGGTGCCGCACTCGCGCGGATCGACACGACGTCGGTCGCTCGAGAAAAATCGGAGTCGGTGGCTTCGACGGGGATGACCGCCGTCGCCCCGGCGGGCAGCGGGGCGCCCGTCATGATCCGGTGCGCGGTGCCGGGCGCCAGTACCAGTGGATCGGTGCGGCCGGCCGGAATGTCCTCGGCGACGGGAAGTTTCACCGGATCGTCATCCGACGCGCCGGCGATGTCCTCGGCGAGGATCGCGTAGCCGTCCATGGCGGAGTTGTCGAACCCGGGCAGTGACAGCGGCGCGACGACGTCGGTTGCCAGGACCAGGCCGAGCGCGTCGCCGATGGGGACGTCGACCGGCGACCGCGACACGATCAGTCCGGCGACGACCTTCTGATGCTCCTCGACGGATCTCATTGGGGCGCAGCCACCTACACCGGGTAGGTGATGCCGGTGAGTTCCTCGGAGACGGTCCACAACCTGCCCTGCACGTCCTGGTCGTGCGACTGTCTGCTCGACTCCACCAGCGTGGGGTGGCCGCGCAGCTCGCGGATGCCGTCGGGTCCGTAGTACTGGGCCCCCCGCGCCTGGGGATCGGTGGCGGCGCGCAATGTGGCGAGCGCGCCCATGGCCGGGCTGTTGGTGACCAGGCCCGCCAAGGCGCTGAAGCCAGGAAGCCCGGAGCCCGGGATGTGGCGCGTCAGCTCGGTATTGGAGATCCCGGGGTGCGCGGCGACGGCGATGGTCGGCTCGTCCCTGGCGGCCAGCCTGCGGTTCAGCTCGTAGGTGAACAGCAGATTCGCCAGCTTCGACTGGCCGTACGCGGCCACGCGGTTGTAGCCGCGTTCCCACTGCAGGTCGTCGAAGTGGATGCCGGCCTGGATGCGATGCGCGATGCTGGCGACCGCGACGACGCGCGAGCCCTCGACGGGCAGCATGTTGTCCAGCAGCAGGCCCGTCAGCGCGAACGCCCCGAGGTGGTTGGTGCCGAACTGGAGCTCGAACCCGTCCTTGGTCACCTGCTTGGGCGGGTACATCACCCCCGCGTTGTTGATGAGCAGATCGATGCGTGGGTAGGCGCTCTTCAGCTCCGCAGCCGAGGTGCGGATCGACTGCAGCGAACCCATGTCGAGCGGCTGCACGGTGACGTCCGCCCTGGGGATCTGCCCGACCAGTCGGGCCGCCGCCGCCTCTCCCTTGGCGGTGTCGCGCACCGCCATGACGACGCGCGCGCCGCGGGATGCGAGGACCAGGGCGGTCTCGTAGCCCAGACCCGTGTTGGAGCCGGTCACGATGGCGACCCGACCGCTCTGGTCCGGCACGTCGGCCGCCGTCCACTTGGTGTTGCCGCTCATGGGCATGACCATACTCAAAGGTGATGGTGACACTCGCCGACCCCGCGAACCCACCGAGCCGCAAGGCGCCGCTGGTGTGGGCGCTCGCGGCGGCCATCCCGTGGGCGGTGCTGTCGGTGGCGCAGGCGGTGTGGTTGGTGCTGGATCCCCGCCTCGGATGGCTGCACGCCGCCGCCGCCGTCGCGACCGTGCTCGGCATCACGACGTTCGTGGGGGTGGCGCCGCTGTGGCGCTACCGCGTGCACCGGTGGGACATCGCGCTGGACTCCGGGTCTGGCACCGTGACGCCCGCGGTCTACACCAGGACGGGCTGGTTGATGCAGGAGCGGCGCATCGCCCCGATCTCGCGGGTGCAGACCGTGGACACCCACCGGGGTCCGCTCGACCGGCTCTTCGGGCTGGCCGACGTCACCGTCACGACGGCCTCGTCGGCGGGTGCCGTGCGGATCGCCGCGCTGGACTCCGACGTCGCCGACCGCATCGTCGCCCTACTGACCGACGTCGCCGCGATCGGGGTCGGGGACGCGACGTCACGGAGCAGGCCGACCCTCGGTGGCGCAGGCTCAGCCCGCGGATGCTGCTCGTCCACCCCGTGCACGAGCTGCTGCGGCAGCTCCCGCTGCTGATCGGTTCGGTGGTGCTCGGATCGGCCACGGGCAACGCGCTGTGGTCGGTCGCCACGCTGGCGCTGCTGATCGTGTTCGGCGTCGCGCGCTGGTTCACGACCACCTACCGCATCGACGACGAGCAGATCCAGCGGCGCCAGGGTGTACTGCAGCGCACGGTTCTCTCGCTGCCGCGCAACAGGATTCGATCGGTGTCGACGGACGCCCGGTTGCTGCACCGGCTGCTCGGCCTGACCGTGGTCAAGGTCGGCACGGGGCGTGAGACCAAGGGGGATGCCGAGTTCGCCCTCGATGCGGTCCGATCCGCCGACGTGCCCGTACTGCGCGCGACGTTGCTCGCCGACTCGTTGCCCGCGCACGCCGAGGACCCGCCGCGAGACCGCGTCATCGCCAGATGGCAGCCGTCCTGGTTGCGGTACAGCCCGCTGAGCTTCACCGGGCTGGCGATGATCGCCGCCGCGTTTGGGCTGGTGTACCAGACGGGAGCGATTGCGGTGCTTCGGAATTCGGAACTGACGCGGGAGGGGATCGACGCCGCCGAACGATTCGGCATCGTGGTCACGGTCGCGGCGGCTGCCGTCGCGGTGCTGGTGCTGTCGGTGCTGCTGTCGGTCGTGCGTTCGCTTCTGACGTACGGCAACCTGGTGCTGTCCCGACGCGATGACCAGCGTGGACGGGACGGCGTGCTGCACCTCGAGCACGGCCTGCTCCGGGCGCGTGAGAACACGTTCGACATGCGTCGCCTGCGCGGCGGCACCCTTCGCGAACCCCTGCTGGTGCGGCTGCTGGGCGGTGCGCGCCTGGATGCGGTGAAGACGGGGGTCGGCGGGTCGGGTGAAGCGTCGCTGTTGCTGCCGCCCTGCCCTGTGGCGACGGCCCGCGCGGTGCTCACCGAGCTCATTGGTCGGCCGGAGGTGGTCAGCGGTGAGCTGCGGCGCCACGGCCCCGCCGCGACGCGCCGACGCTGGACCAGGGCCCTGGTGATTCCCGCGCTGCTCGGTGCGGCCGTGGCCTGCGCGGCGATCGTCGTACCCGTGCCGCCGTGGGCGTGGGTGTCGTGGGGTGTGGTGGCGGCCGCTGCGGCGGTACTGGCGGCCGACCGCGCGCGGGCGCTGGGGCACCGCGTCGGCGACGGCTGGCTGGTCGCGCGGTCGGGCAGCGTCGACCGGCGGCGGGACTGCATCGCCGCGGCGGGCATCATCGGCTGGACCGTGCGCCAGAGCCCCTTCCAGCGCCGGGCCGGGGTGGCGACGCTGGTCGCCGCCACGGCCGCAGGTGTGAAGGGGTACGTGGTGCTCGACGTGCCTGCCGAACTCGCCTGGTCGGTGGCGGCGACCGCGTCACCGTGGGTGAGCGAGAATGACTGGGCTCACTCTCCACCTGGCCCGAGTTGCGCTGACACGTTTGCCGTTTAACCTCGGCAGCATGGCTATCGGTGGAGTGCTGTTCGACATCGATGGCGTCCTGGTGACTTCCTGGCAGCCGATCGACGGTGCGGCGCAGACGTTGCGCGTGCTCGCGGAGCATCAAATCGCCAGGACATATCTCACCAACACCACGACCAAGACCCGCGTTCAGATCGCCGAACTGCTGACCGACGCCGGTATGGAGGTGGCGTCCGACGAGGTCATCACGGCTGCCGTGCTGACTGCCGACTACGTGCGCGACCGGTATCCGGAGGCCAGGTGCTTCCTGGTCAACAGTGGCCAGATCGCCGAGGACATGCCGGGCATCGACATCGTCTATGCGCACGACGTCGTCGGTGCGAACCCGGACACCCCCGACGTCATCCTGCTGGGCGGGGCGGGCTCGGAGTACGACCACGTCACGCTGAGCCGGGTCTACGACTGGATGGCGCAGGGCGTCCCGGTCGTGGCGATGCACCGCAGTACCGCGTGGAACACCGCCGACGGACTGCGGATCGACACCGGGATGTACCTCATCGGCATGGAGCAGACGTCGGGCCGCAAGGCCACGGCCGTCGGCAAGCCCGCGCCGGAGGGGTTCCTGTCCGCCGCGGGGAGGCTCGGCGTCGAGCCCGAGGAGATGTACGTCGTCGGAGACGACCTCAACAACGACGTGCTGGCGGGCCAGGTGGTCGGTATGACCGGCGTGCTGGTGCGCACCGGCAAGTTCCGGCAGGACACGCTGAACCGTTGGGCTGCAGATGAATTCGCGATGCAGCCCAATTTCGTCATCGACTCCGTCGCGGACCTTCCCGAACTGCTCGACCTGTAGCCCGCCCGCGGCGCGAGGGGTTACAGGCGGCGGGTGTCGAGGCGGGTCTCGGTGACTCCACCCTGACCGTCGGCGGCCACGAAGTAGGCTCCCGCCCCGTCGATCTCCGACACGGCCCCGACGAACTCGGTGCCGCGGTAGAGCACTCCCACCCCGTCATCGGTCGCGTAGCCGGCGTCCAGCGCCCGCTCGGCTACCAGCCGCTGGAACAGCGGACGGCGCCCGGCGGCCCACGCGGAGTGCATCGCCCGGTCCACGCCGTGGAGGCGCCACAGCGCCAGCAGTGCCGCGACGCTGCCGCCGCACACCCACACCACGTCCTGGGCGAGGAGGTGCCCTTCGACGTCGGCGACGTTCGGCATCGGCACCAGCGAGACGTGGGTCGCCGCAAACCCCCGCAGTTGGGCCGCCTCGGTGAGGCCGTGGATCGCCGCCGGGTTGTCACCCTGGGCCGTGGCAAGGAAGCAGATGCGCGGCGCGCGGCCCGTCACGCCCGCCAACTCGACGGCGAGGTCGGTGAGTGGGCTGAACTCCCAGCGGGTGCGGACGCCGTCTCGGAGGCCGCCGCTGGTAGCCAGGATGGTGGGGACGTCGGTGGGCACGGGGTCGACGGTAGCGGTGACCGTTCAAGATCAACCGTTTGGATGACGTCTCGGTCCGTCGGGGCTGGTTGGTTTGAGGAGGGCCAACCGGGGGGTCGGCCGGATGGGGGGATCGGTGCGATGGTCAGGATCGGCGAGCACGCTGTGGTGCTTGGTGCGAGCATGGCGGGGCTACTTGCCGCCAGGGTGCTCAGCGAAGTCTATGACCGCGTCACGCTCGTCGAGAGGGACCAGCTCACCGATGACGTGGTGGCCAGACGAGGGGTGCCGCAGAGCAGGCAGCCGCATGCGCTGCTGGCCCGCTGCGGCGAGATCGTCGAGGAGCTGTTTCCCGGCTTCCTCGAGGACATGGTCGCCGCGGGGGCACATCGGTGGGACGACGGTGACCTGACCCGCTTCGACGCCGTGTTCGGCGGCCATCCGATCATTCGGACGGGGGTCATCCCGAACCCCGGCTCGCTGGTCAACTACTACGCGAGTCGGCCCTTCATCGAGTGCCACGTGCGGCGCCGGGTCCTGGCCCTTCCCAATCTCACGGTGCTCGACGAGCACGACCTGGTCGATCTGATCCACACCGGTGACCGTGTCACCGGTGTGGTCCTGCATCGGCACGCCGACGGCTCCGTGCCCAACCTGCACGCCCAACTCGTCGTGGACGCGACCGGTCGCGGCTCCCGCACTCCGGTGTTCTTCGATCGCCTCGGGTACGGCAGACCTCCCGAACAGGAACTGGCCGTGCGGGTTTCGTATGCCAGCATGCCGGTCCGGATTCCTGACGGGACGCTGCACGAGCACGTGATCGCGAGACTGTTCGAGCCGGGCAGGCCGCGCGGGTTCGTGATGTTCGCCTGCGAGAACGACACCTGGGTGGTCGGCGGGGGCACCCTCGGCGGGGTCGAGCCGCCAACGAGTCGCGCGGACCTGCTCGACTTCGGCCGGGGGCTGATTCCGGACCATGCCATGGCCGCCGCCATGGCCGCAGAACCGCTGGCGGACGTCAGCATTCACCGCTTCCCTGCCAACCGCTGGCGGCGCTACGACAGCATGAGCCGGACGCCGGACGGCTTCGTCGTGATGGGCGACGCGGTGTGCAGTTTCAACCCGATCTACGGCCAGGGCATGACGATCGCGTCGATCGAGGCGCTCATCCTGCGGGACTGCCTGCGCCGCGGCGACGCCGGGCTGCCGCGGAGGTTTCACCGGGCGACTGCCAAGAAGGTCCGCCTGGCGTGGCAGACCGCCGTCGGATCCGACCTGGCGCTGCCCGAGGTGGCCGGCGAGCGGTCGCTGTGGATGCGGGCCAGCAATGTCCTGGTCGACCGCGTGCTCACCGCAGCGGAGGTGAATCCCTACGTCGCTCAGGAGTTCCTACGGGTGACGGGGATGGTCGCGGAGCCCACTCGAATGTTGCGGCCGTCCTTCGTCTTTCACGTTGCGAAGGCGGGCCGTAGGCGTCACTCCGCTCAGGGCTCGATGGCCATGAGCAGCCTGACGAGCTCTGCTTGACGATGCGTCCCGGTCTTGCAGAAGACGTGCTGAAGGTGCGTCTTCACGGTCGCCATGGATAGCGACATCTCGTCGGAGATGGGCTTCAGGCCGTCGCCGCGCACGACGAGGAGGGCGAGGTCGGCCTCTGCCTTCGTCAACCCGAACGCCTTGCGCAAGAGCTCCGTCGTCGGTACGGGATGTCGGTCGGGGTCGACGATCACGACGAGCGCCCTGGCGTCGCCATCGTCCCTGACCCGCGAGGTGAAGGGCAGAACGTGCACGATCAGCGCGTGTGGCGACGAAATACGTTGGCAGGTAATCGAACTGCTGAGTCGCGAGGAACCGTCGCTGGCACCGAGCGCGCCGGCGATGCACTTCTGCAGCTCGTCGTCGGCCGCGGGTGTCCGCAACCGCAGTCGGCCGTGATGGACGTGCGGCCCTTCGTGCCGCGCCTGCATGGCCTCCGCGGCGGCATTGAGGTGGACGACCTTGGCGCCGGGACCGACGACGACGACGGCGTGACGCATGCCGTCGATCGCGCCCGCCATGTCACGGGCCGCGTGCTCCAGGTCGCTGAGGTGCTCCTGGGTGCGAAGCGCCAGTTGCAGGTGCGGGACCAGGGCGTTGACCACGTGGAGTCGCTCGGCCGTGGCGAACGGTTCGTCCTGCCGTGGCGACGCGACGAGGAAGCACGTCGGCAACGGGCCGTCGGTGAGACGGACGAACACGCCGTCGTCCATGTGGTGTGGGCGCATCCAGTCGTGGTTGAACTCGGACCGCGCATCGAGGGAGACGAGCGTGGTGCCGGACCGCACCGTACCGACGGGGCCGCGCTCCACGGCGTCGAGCACGTAGTCGAACCTGCGGTAGTAGTCGACGTATGCCTGACGGGCATCGGCCGGTAGGTCCGCGCTCTTGATGACGCGGCAGGACTCGTCCGCCGTGATCATTCCGCCGCTGACGCCGCCAAGGGCGTCGCGGACGACCGCCAGTGCCGCGCCCCAGTGATCCGGCGTGACCGCTGCGGCGTGAATCGCCGAGACGAGGCGTGAGTACTCGTCGAGAGTGACCATCGTGCCCATCGCAACCCCCATGCTGCGTGTGCCGATCCGTCGTCGGGCCCGACCCGCGGGCCAACGATCCGTCTGCCAGTCAGACAAATATTGACAGCCTTGTCAAGGGAATTGTCACCCAGATCACAGCTTAGGGTGAATTCGCTTACCGCTCGGTCTGTTTCGGCTTACCGGCTGGCGAACTCTACGTCCGCAGCGAGCGAACGGCTTCGATGCGCGCCGACAGCTGATCCGAGTTCGCCGCAGCCACCACCGGGCCGCCACAGATCCGGCGCAGCTCGTTGTGGATCCACCCGTGCGGTTTTCCGGTGCGGTGATGAGCGGCCGACACCAGCGCGTTCAGTTCGCGACGCAAGTCGCGCAGTTGGCCGTGCCGGGTCACCGGCCCTGGCGCAAAGCCGTTCACCGCCGTTCTCCGATTGGCCAGCTGTGCTTCTTGACGGCGGCCGAGCAGCTCCTTCATTTGCGCGGCATCGAGCAGGCCCGGGATGCCCAGATAGTCGGCTTCTTCCGCACTGCCCGTCGGGGTGGCGGTGCCGAACGTTGAGCCGTCGAATATCACCTGGTCTAGTTCGGCGTCGGCGCCCAGCGACGTGAAACTGTTGTCCGGCTCGGACGGCTCGCTCTGGCGACGTTGAGCGGCCGCGATCAGCTCCTCGCTGTCGCGGTGCGGCTGTCCGAGCACGTGGTTGCGCTGGGCCTCCAGCTCGCTGGCCAGCTGCAGCAGTGACGGCACCGACGGCAAGAAGATGCTCGCCGTCTCCCCGGGCCGCCGGGACCGGACGAACCGGCCGATGGCCTGGGCGAAGAACAATGGGGTCGAGGCACTCGTCGCGTAGACGCCGACAGCCAGCCTCGGCACGTCGACGCCTTCCGACACCATCCGCACCGCGACCATCCACCGCCTCGAGCTGTTGGCAAACGTGTCGATCCGGTCGCTGGAGGCCTTGTCGTCGGACAGCACGACGGTGACCTCTTCGCCCGAAACC
>JAOPUT010000297.1 GCA_025963385.1 Mycobacterium sp. | reverse complement strand
GTTCCTCGCGCAAGCGCTCGTCAGCGTTGACCGCTACTTCCGCCGCACCGTGCGCTGCACGCCCCGCATCTTCGCGCCGCCCGGAATCGGTCCCTTCGGCATCGCCGCGGGTCCCATCCGGGAGCCCAGCGCCGCCAGGCGTGACTCCAGTGCATCCATCTGCTTCGCGGTGATGTTGGCGGGCAGCTTGGTGAGGTGACGTTCGAGCTTGGCCAGCGGCACCTCGCCCTCGCCGTTGCCGACCACGACGTCGTAGATCGGGGTGTCACCGATGAGTCGCGCGGTGCGCTTCTTCTCCTGCGCCAGGAGCGGCTTGACCCGCGTGGCCGATCCCTCACCGACGAAGATCACACCGGGCCTGCCGATCACGCGGTGCACGGCGTCGAAGTGCCCGGTCGCCGCAACGCCCGGGGTGACCCGCCACTTGCCCCGCAGGTTGTCCAAGGCCCAGGCGGCGGCGCCGGTCTGACCCTCTGCCTTGCGGTACACCGACTTCTGCGCGCGGCGCCCGAAGATGATGAAGGCCACCAGGGCGCCGAGGACGACGCCGAGCGGGATCAGCGTCAGCATCGTGAAGGTGCTGCCGCTGAATATGCCCACGGCCACCGCGGCCGCCACGATCAGCACGAACGCGCCGACCATGTACGGCAGGAGCCGGGTGTCCTCCTTGCGCTGAATCTGGAACGCCTGCCAGAGCTGACTCCGGCGCTCCTTGGACGCGGCCTTGCGCGCAGCCTTCGCCTCGGCCTTGGCGGCCTTGTCGACGCCGCCCTTTCCCGTCTTCGCCATCCGATCAGGATACGGGTCGGACGGCGCCTCGGATCAGGACGGGTTCGTCCGCAGTTGCGCTGCCTGGGCGTACAACTTGCCCGCTCGGTACGAGGACCGGACCAGCGGTCCGGCCAGCACACCGGGGAACCCGAGCTCCTCGGCGTACTTGGCGTGCTCGACGAACTCCTCGGGCTTGACCCACCGCTCCACCGGGTGGTGGCGCACCGTCGGCCGCAGGTACTGGGTGATGGTGATGATGTCGCAGCCCGCCTCGTGCAGGTCGACGAGAGCGGTCCGCACCTCCTCGGGGGTCTCACCCATGCCGAGGATCAGGTTGCTCTTGGTCACCAGGCCGTAGTCGCGGGCCGCCGTGATGACCGCAAGGCTGCGCTCGTAGCGGAATGCCGGACGGATCCGCTTGAAGATCCTCGGAACGGTTTCGACGTTGTGCGCCAACACTTCTGGGCGCGTCTCGAAGACGGTCTCCAGCTGCTCGGGAATGGCGTTGAAGTCGGGGATCAGCAGCTCGACGCCGGTGTTCGGGTTCAGTGCCTTGATCTGGCGGACCGTCTCGGCATACAGCCAGGCGCCACCGTCGGGCAGATCGTCGCGTGCCACCCCGGTGACCGTCGAGTAGCGCAGTCCCATGGCCTGGACACTCTCGGCAACGCGCCGCGGCTCGTCGCGATCCAGGTCGGCCGGCTTGCCGGTGTCGATCTGGCAGAAGTCACACCGGCGCGTGCACTGCTCGCCGCCGATGAGGAAGGTCGCCTCGCGGTCTTCCCAGCACTCGTAGATGTTGGGGCAGCCCGCCTCTTCGCACACGGTGTGCAAACCCTCGCGGCGGACCAGCGCCTTGAGCTCGGTGTACTCCGGGCCCATCTTCAGCTTCGTCTTGATCCACGGCGGCTTGCGCTCGATGGGCGTCTCGGCGTTGCGGACCTCGAGACGTAGCAACTTGCGCCCGCTGGGGGACACGGGCAGCTGGGCGATCTCGGAAGGTTCCGCGCTTTGTCCGATGCTCACTGCGTCAATGCTAGCGCTGAGCGGCCATCCAGGGCGTCGCGGACCGCCTGGGCCACCCCGTCGGCCACGTCGTCGACGGTGATGCGGCGGCCGAGTTCGGCGGTCAAGGACGTCACACCTGCGTCGGAGATCCCGCACGGCACGATCGAGGTGTAGGCCGAGAGATCACAGTCACAGTTCAGGGCGAAGCCGTGCAGCGTGGTGCCCCGCGCCACCCTGATGCCGATCGCGGCGATCTTGCGGTCCGGTCGCCCGGCGTTGGCGGGCACCCATACCCCCGACCGCCCTTCGACGCGGCCCGTGGCGAGGCCGAGGCCGGCGCACACGGCGATCAACGAATCCTCAAGGCGGCGAACGAACTTCACCACGTCCAGGGGCTCGGTCAGGCCGATGATGGGGTAGCCGACCAGCTGACCGGGCCCGTGCCAGGTGATCTTGCCGCCGCGGTCGGTGTCGACGACGGGGATGTCCGATGAGACGGGACGCTCGTGCGGCTCGGTGCGCCGACCCGCCGTGTACACCGGCGGGTGCTGCAGCAGCAGCAGCGTGTCGGGTCCGCCTGCCACTCGTGCGTCGGCCAGCTCGCGCTGCATCTGCCAGGCGTCGAGGTACTCGACGAAACCGAGGCGGCGCACGTCGATCTCCGTGTCGACGGACCGGACCGATGCGGCAGCCATGACGTCGACGCTACGCCCTTGAAGGCGCCCGCCCTCGAAGAACCCGGCCCGTCAAGCGCCCTTGGGTGCGGTGACGTAGGCCATCGCCTCGCCGATGGTGTTGTGGTGGAACTCGAATCCCGCACGTTCGAGGGCGGCTGGGATCGCGCGTTGCCCACCCAGCAGCCCTTCGTCGGCGAACTCGCCGAGGAGTGCGCGCAACGCGAACCCGGGGACGAGCATCGGTGTCGGCCGGTTGAGCGCTCGGCCGAGTGCCGCGGTGAACTCGGCGTTGGTCACTGGCGCGGGTCCCGTCGCGTTGACCGGCCCGGCGAGCGACTCCTCCCCGAGCGCGAACGACAGCGCGCGCACCTCGTCCTCCAGGCTGATCCACGGCATGTACTGGCGCCCGTTGCCCAGCCGTGCGCCGAGCCCGACGGAGAAGATCGGCTTGAGACGCGCCAGCATGCCGCCCGACTGGGACAGCACCAGGCCGGTGCGCATCAGCACCACCCGCACGCCCGCGCCGCGGGCCGAGTCGGTGGCGGCCTCCCAGTCCTCGCACAGTCCTGCGAGGAATCCGCTTCCGGCAGGGGCCGTTTCGTCGAGCACCCGATCGCGCGCGTCACCGTAGTAGCCCACCGCGCTCGAGTTGACCAGCACAGGCACGCCCGCCTCGACGACCGCGCGCGACAGCACCTCGGTGGGGCCGATCCGGCTGTCCCGCAGGCTCTGCTTGAACGCGCCGGACCATCGTCGACCACCGACGTTGACACCACACAGGTTGACGACCGCGTCCGCGCCGCGCAGCGCGCCCGCGTCGAACTCCCCGGTGTCGGGGTTCCAGAAGACCTCGTCGGCGTTGGCCGCCGCCCGTCGCACCAGGCGCAGCACCCGATGGTCCGCGGCCCGCAGCGCGGACGTAAGCGCCGAACCGATCAGTCCCGAGGAACCGGCGATCGCGATTACGGCATTCGCCACGGTCTACAGCCCAAGGTCGGCCTCGAACGCTCCCTCTTCGAGGCGTCGCTTGACGGTCGTCAGGAAGCGTCCCGCGTCGGCCCCGTCGATGAGGCGGTGGTCGTACGTCAGCGGCAGGTAGCACACCGAGCGCACGCCGATCGACTCGTTGCCGTTCTCGTCGACGACGACGCGCGGGCGCTTGACGATGGCACCGGTGCCCAGCATCGCCGCCTGCGGCGGGACCAGGATCGGGGTGTCGAACAGTGCGCCCTGGCTGCCGATGTTCGTGATCGTGAACGTGCCGCCGGACAACTCGTCGGGCTTCAGGTTGCCCGACCTGGCGCGTGCCGCGATGTCGGCGATGGCCCTGGCGAGCCCACCGAGGGACAGATCACCCGCGTTGTGGACGACGGGGGAGAGCAGACCCTGCTCGGTGTCGACCGCGAAGCCCAGATGCTCGGCGTCGTAGTAGGTGATCTCCTTGGAGTCCTCGTTGTAGCTGGCATTCACGTTGGGGTGCGCCTTGAGGGCGTCGATCACCGCGACGGCGAAGAACGGCAGGTAGGTGAGGTTGACGCCCTCGCGTTCCTTGAAGGTGGCCTTGGCACGGGCGCGCAGTGCCACGATCTTGGTCAGGTCGACCTCGTGGGTCTGCGTCAATTGCGCTGTCGTCTGGAGGGATTCGCGCGTCTTCTTGGCGGTGATCTGACGGATGCGGTTGGCCTTCTGCGTGGTGCCGCGCAGGTGGGCCAGTGCGGGTGCGGGTTCGGCCGCCTTCGCCGCAGGGGCCTGAGCCGCCGCGGGAGCGGGTGCCGACGGGGCGGGCGCCTTCTTGGCCTCCGCGGCCGCGAGCACGTCCTGCTTGCGGATGCGGCCGCCGACCCCGGTGCCCTTGACCGAGGACAGGTCGACCCCGTTCTCCGACGCGAGCTTGCGCACCAGTGGGGTCACGTACGGGCTGGCGTCACCTGCAGGAGCGTCCTGAGTCTCTGCAGCGCGCGCCGGCTTGGGTTCGGGCTTGAGTTCCGGCTTGGGTTCCGGCTTCGGTTCAGGCTTGGACTCTTCGGCCTTCGGCTCTGGCTCTGGCTCTGGCTCTGGTTCCGGCTCGGGCTCCGGCTCCGGCTCTGGTTCCGGCTCCTCGGCCTTCGGTGCGGCGCCCTCAGCGCCGATCTTGGCCAGTTCGCCACCGACGGCGACGGTGTCGTCCTCCTCGGCGGTGATCGACAGCAGCGTGCCTGCAACCGGCGAGGGGATCTCGGTGTCGACCTTGTCGGTGGACACCTCGACCAGTGGTTCGTCGACCTCGACGCTGTCGCCGACCTTCTTGAGCCAACGGGTGACGGTGCCCTCGGTGACCGACTCGCCCAGTTCGGGCATCACGACCGAGGTCGACTCGCCGCCACCGGCACTCGGCTTCTTGGCGGCCGGCTCCTTCTTCTCTTCCTTCGCCTCGGGTTCCGGCTCCGGTTCGGGTTCTGGCTCGGGTTCTGGCTCTGGCTCCGGTTCGGACTTCTCCTCGGCAGCGGGTGCGCTGTCGTCGCCGCCCTCGCTCGCGTCGCCGATCGTGGCGAGGTCTCCACCGACCTCGACGGTGTCGTCCTCGTTGGCGATGATCTTGGTCAGCACACCGGCAGCGGGTGCCGGGATCTCGGTGTCGACCTTGTCGGTGGACACTTCGAGCAGTGGCTCGTCGACCTCGACGGTGTCACCTTCTTGCTTAAGCCATCGCGTGACGGTCCCCTCGGTGACGCTCTCACCGAGTGCGGGCATCTGGACGGTGATGGCCATGTGCTTGGACTCCTCGAACGGTCGCTCTAACGGGTCGAAATTGCTCGGTTCCCCATCCTGTCACGTCCGTGCCCCTCGGTCGCTGCAGACCTGTCCACTTCGTCCTCTGGCACCATTGAAGGTGACATCGAAGGGAGTGGGATCCACTTGGGACTGTTCGACACGTTTCGACGTCGCGGTTCCAAGGGCGCCGTCGACCGCCATGACCCCTCCATTGACCTGAAGTACCTCCGCCAGTGGGTTGCCGAGCACCACGGTGTCGAGGCGTTCGTCGAACCGAAGACCACCGTCACCGAGGTCACCGTGGTGCTGGTCGCCGCGGACGGCGAGTGGACCAGGCGCCGCGCGGGAGGCGACAAGGGCGCCAGGCGCCTCAGCGACAAACTGAACATCCCCGTGTACGACGTGCAGAAGGTCGGCTACCCGCAACGGATGCGCGACTTCGACGCCCGCCGTCGCATCGAACGCGACCGCCAGCGCAGGCGGGAACTCGAAGAGGGCTGACCTTGACACCCGCTGCGAGGCGCGGCAGGGTCGAGTGTCCCGATACCGGCGGTACGGGGTACTTGTCGTCACGGTAACCATCGGAGGTTCGATGTCGTCAGCGCAAATCACCGAGCGACTCGTCCAGAGCGGCGACGGTGTCCGCATCGCCGTCTACGAGCAGGGCAATCCCGACGGCCCCACCGTCGTGATGGTGCACGGCTGGCCCGACTCGCACGTGGTGTGGGACGGGGTGGTGCCCCTGCTCGAGGACCGCTACCGCATCATTCGCTATGACAACCGAGGTGTGGGTGGATCCTCTGCGCCCAAGTCGGTTTCGTCCTACACGATGGCCCGCTACGCCGACGACTTCGACGCCGTCGTCCGCGAGACGAGCCCTGGCGGACCCGTCCACGTGCTGGCGCACGACTGGGGCTCGGCCGGAATCTGGGAGTACCTCTCGCGTCCGGAGGCGGGCGACCGGGTCGCCACGTTCACGTCGATCTCGGGTCCCAGCGCCGACCATCTGAACCGCTTCGTGATCGGAAACCTCAAGCGCCCGTACCTGCCGTGGCGCTTCGCCCGCGGTCTCTCCCAGCTAGTCCGGCTGACCTACATGGCCGGTCTCTCGGTGCCGCTCGTCGCGCCGCTGGTCGTGCGGGTGGCGTTCCGCGCCGGCTTCATCAACCGTCTGCTTCGGGCGCGAGATGGCTTGTCCACCAATCAGATTCACCACTCTGCCGACTTCGTCAGCGATGCCGTCAACAGCATGAAGGTCTACCCGGCCAACTACTTCGCAGCACTCGTCAGCGCCCGCAAGGACCACCACGTCGACGTGCCCGTGCAGCTCATCGTGGGGACGAGGGACCCGTTCGTGCGCCACTACCTGTACGACGAAACCCCGAAGTGGGCCTCCCGGCTGTGGCGGCGCGACGTGAAGGCGGGCCACTGGGCGCCGATGTCGCACCCGCAGGTGGTGGCGACGGCGGTGGCCGAACTCGTCGACTTCACGGGCGGCGCCGCGCCTGCCCGCGGCCTCTTGCGTGCGCAGATCGGGCGACCGCGTGGGACGTTCGGCGACACCCTGGTCTCCGTGACCGGTGCAGGCAGCGGCATCGGCCGCGAGACAGCGCTGGCCTTCGCCGCCGCCGGAGCCGAGGTCGTGATCAGCGACGTCGACGAGGCCGGGGTCAAGGAGACCGCGGGGAAGGTCGCAGCGCGGGGCGGGGTGGCCCACTCCTACGTGCTCGACGTCTCCGACGCCGACGCCGTCGAGGCCTTCGCCGATCGCGTCTGCGCCGAGCACGGCGTGCCAGACGTCGTGGTGAACAACGCCGGGATCGGCCACGCCGGGTCGTTCCTCGACACTCCCGCCGAGCAGTGGGACCGCGTGCTCGACGTCAACCTCGGTGGCGTGGTCAACGGCTGCCGGGCGTTCGCCAAGCGGCTCGTCGAACGCGGCGCGGGCGGTCACGTCGTCAACGTGTCGTCGATGGCGGCCTACTCACCGCTACAGGCGATGAACGCCTATTGCACGTCGAAGGCCGCGGTGTACATGTTCTCCGACTGCCTGCGGGCCGAACTGGACGCGGCGGGCATCGGGCTGACCACCATCTGTCCCGGCGTGATCAACACCAACATCGTCCACACCACCCGGTTCGACGCACCCGCCGGAAAGGGCGGTCAGGTGGCTGGGCGCCGCAAGCAGCTCGAGGCGATGTTCTCGGCGCGGCGGTACGGTCCCGACAAGGTCGCCAAGGCGATCCTGTCGTCGGTCGAGAAGGGCAAGGCGATCCGCCCCGTCGCGCCGGAGGCGTACCTGCTCTACGGCACGTCGCGGGTCGCGCCGCAGGTGCTCCGCAGCACTGCCCGCGGCAAGGTGCTGTAGCTAGCCCTTTTCGGCTAGCCCTTCTCTGCGATGTCCTCGAGCACCGCGAACATCGTCCGCGTCGGCACCCCGGTGCCACCCTTGCCGGTGTAACCCCACGGGCCGCCGGTGTTGTACGCCGGGCCCGCCACGTCGATGTGTGCCCACTGCACGCTGTCGGCGACGAACTCGCGAAGGTAGACACCCGCGACCAGCATGCCCGCGTACCGGGATCCGCTGACGTTGGCGAGATCGGCGACCGTCGACTTGAGGTCGTCCTTGAGTTCCTCGGGCAGCGGCATCGCCCACGCGTTCTCGCCGACGGCCTGGGACAGCGTGGCGACGCGGTCACGGAACTCGTCACTGCCCATCACGCCGGGAGTGCGGCCGCCGAGGGCCACGGTCTGCGCACCGGTCAGCGTCGACGTCTCGATCAGGTAGTCGGGTCCGTCCTC
The DNA here is from genome assembly GCA_025963385.1 of Mycobacterium sp. GTDB lineage: Bacteria > Actinomycetota > Actinomycetes > Mycobacteriales > Mycobacteriaceae > Mycobacterium. Next base: position 3,609 of record JAOPUT010000297.1, on the reverse strand, counting down.
GCACGCCCGGACGATGCCGTCGGCCAGGATCAGCCGGCCCTCGGCGTCGGTGTTGAGCACCTCGACGGTGATGCCGCCGTACTGGGTCAGGACGTCGCCCGGCCGCTGCGCGGTGGACGACGGCATGTTCTCGGCCATCGGCACCGTGGCGACGACGTCGATGGGCAGTTGCTGTTTGGCCGCCAGCACCACCGTCGCGATGACGGCGGCCGCACCGCCCATGTCGGACGTCATCTGATGCATGTTGGCGGCGGGCTTGATCGAGATGCCGCCGGTGTCGAACGTGATGCCCTTGCCGACGAGGGCGACCTTCTTGGCCTTTCTCGACTTGCCGCCCTTGTAGGTCAGCCGGACCAGCCGCGGCGGACGTGACGAGCCCTGGCCGACGCCGACGATGCCGCCGTAGCCCCCCTTGGCGAGCGCCTTCTCGTCGAGCACCTCGACCTGCAGACCGACCGATTCGCCCAATGCCCTTGCACGCTTGGCGAATTCGTCGGGGAACAGGTGGCTTGGCGGAGTGTTGACCAGATCGCGTGCCGTCGCGACGGCGGTCGCGACGTTCGTTCCCCGTACCGCGTCGGCCTTGGCGCTCTTCGCCGTCGACAGCGCGGTGATCTTGGCCAGCCCGGGCTCCTTCGGCGCCGTCTTGGCGCTGCGGAAGTCGCTGAACCGGTATGAGCCGAGGATGAGACCTTCGATGGCGGCCTCGACGTCGATCTCCGAGAGCGCCGTCACGACGCTCTCGGTGCCGTTCAGTGCGCGGGCTGCCGCGCCGGACGCCCGCCGGACCACGTCGCCGGGCCACTCGTCGCGGGCCTTGCCCAGCCCGACGGCCAGCACGCTGGCGACCGGGAGCGACGGGACCACGACCCGGGTCGTCGAGTCAGTGCCGCCCTTGGCGCCGAGCGCCTTCAGCGCCACCTCGATCTCGCCGACCGCCTCGGCATCGAGGAACGGGTTTGCGACCACCCGTGCCTGGTCGTCTTCGGTGACGACGGGAACGATCAATACCGACGAGCCGATGCCGCGCTTGGGCAGCGTCGCGGAGACGGTGACGGTGGGGGACTGGTAGCCGGGTGCGGTGCTCACGAACCTCACCCTAGCCAAGGGCCGTTACTCTGGTTCGCCGTGAGTGACAACCTGCTGAAGGGCCCGCTGGAAGACCGCCACCGCGAACTGGGGGCGAGCTTCGCCGAGTTCGGGGGCTGGCTCATGCCGGTGTCCTATGCGGGCACCGTCGGCGAACACAACGCCACCCGCGAGGCCGTCGGTCTGTTCGACGTCAGCCACCTCGGCAAGGCCCTCGTGCGCGGGCCGGGCGCCGCGGAGTACGTCAACGCCGCGTTCACCAACGACCTGCGCCGAATCGGGGCAGGCAAGGCCCAGTACACGTTGTGCTGCAACGACTCCGGTGGTGTCATCGACGACTTGATCGCCTACTACGTCTCCGACGACGAGGTGTTCCTGGTGCCGAACGCCGCCAACACCGCTGCCGTGGTCGCCGCCTTGAAGGAGAAGGCGCCACCCGGGTTGACGATCACCGACGAGCACCGTTCCTACGCGGTGCTCGCGGTGCAGGGTCCGAAGTCGACCGACGTGCTCGACGCCTTGGGACTGCCGACCGGCATGGACTACATGGGCTACGCCGACGCGGAGTACGGCGGCGTGCCGGTGCGCGTGTGCCGGACGGGCTACACCGGTGAGCACGGCTACGAGCTGCTTCCCGAGTGGGATCGCGCCGCGGTGCTGTTCGACGCGCTGGTGAAGGCCGTGGCGGCGGCGGGCGGGCAGCCCGCCGGACTCGGTGCCCGTGACACCCTGCGCACCGAGATGGGCTATCCGCTGCACGGCCACGAACTGTCGCTGGAGATCTCCCCGCTGCAGGCCCGCTGCGGCTGGGCCATCGGCTGGAAGAAGGACGCGTTCTGGGGCCGCGAGGCGTTGCTCGAGGAGAAGCAGGCCGGCCCGCGGCGGTTGCTGCGCGGCCTGAAGGCGCTGGGTCGCGGAGTGCTGCGGGCCGACATGACGGTGCTCGACGGTGACCGTCCGGTGGGGGTGACGACGTCGGGAACCTTCTCTCCGACATTGAAACTCGGCATTGCGCTCGCGCTCATCGACGCGGACGCGGGCATCGCCGACGGGCAGCGCGTCGCGGTCGACGTCAGGGGTCGGGCGCTCGAGTGCGAGGTCGTCGCACCGCCGTTCGTGGAGGCGAAAACCCGGTAGTCACGGGTTATACAATCGCCTCATGACTGACGGCCCCCTCGAGTTCACGCTTGCCCGCAATGCGAACCCGGCAAGCGACGAGGTACGTGCCGGAATTCTCGCCGACCCAGGATTCGGCCGCTTCCACACCGACCACATGGTGTCGATCGACTACCACGAGGGCCAGGGCTGGCACGACGCGAAGGTCATCCCGTACGGCCCGATCGAGCTCGACCCGTCGGCCGTGGTGCTGCACTACGCGCAGGAGGTCTTCGAAGGTCTGAAGGCCTACCGGTGGGTGGACGGGTCCATCGTGTCCTTCCGACCCGAGGCCAACGCCGCTCGCCTGCGGACCTCGGCCCGCCGGCTGGCCATCCCCGAGCTGCCCAACGAGGTGTTCCTGGAGTCCCTTCGGCAGTTGATCGCGGTCGACGGCGACTGGGTGCCCGCGGCGGGAGGTGAGCAGTCGCTGTATCTGCGGCCGTTCATCTTCGCGACCGAACCGGGTCTGGGGGTGCGCCCCGCCGTCGAGTACCGGTACATGGTGATCGCCTCGCCTGCCGGCGCGTACTTCAAGGGTGGCATCAAGCCGGTGTCGGTGTGGCTGTCGACCGAGTACGTGCGAGCCAGCCCGGGAGGCACCGGCGCGGCCAAGTTCGGCGGCAACTACGCCGCCTCGTTGCTGGCCCAGGCCGAGGCCAGCCAGCACGGTTGCGATCAGGTCGTGTGGCTCGATGCCATCGAACGCCGCTACGTCGAGGAGATGGGCGGCATGAACCTGTTCTTCGTCTTCGGCAGCGGTGGCACCGCGCGGCTGGTGACCCCGGAACTGAGCGGTTCGCTGCTGCCCGGGATCACGCGAGACTCCTTGTTGCAGTTGGCAACCGACGCTGGCTACTCCGTCGAGGAGCGCAAGATCGACGTCGACGAGTGGCAGAAGAAGGCCGCTGCCGGTGAGATCACCGAGGTGTTCGCCTGCGGTACGGCGGCCGTCATCACTCCGGTGTCGCACGTCAAGTCGGGGGATGGGGAGTTCACCATCGCCGACGGCGAGCCCGGCGAGGTCACCATGGCGCTGCGCGACACCCTGACCGGCATCCAGCGAGGCAAGTTCGCCGACACCCACGACTGGATGACGCGGCTCGACCAGCTTCACTGACACCGAAACCGATCCCGTTCGGCGGCTTAGACTGCCGCAATGTTCTCGGAGACGCGATACGCGTTGAACGGGGATCTGCGTGTCGCCTATCGCGCATCACGCGAGGGCGCTCGCGACATCGTGTCCGTGCCGAACTGGTTCACGTGCTGCGAGGTTCTCCCGGAGCTGCCGTCCATTCAGGGTTGGGTCGACGCGATGACGTCGCTCGGCAGGCTCGTCTACTTCGACCAGCCGGGCACCGGCGC
>JAOPUT010000280.1 GCA_025963385.1 Mycobacterium sp. | reverse complement strand
TCTCTGGCCCGCGTCGCGCCCATGGGCTAGTTGCGCTTGCTCAGGAACTGGTGCCATTGCAGCTAGCAGGTATGTCCGGAGTGGTGTTGGCGGGGTGCCTGAACGGCGGTCAGCGCTGACGACATCGGCGCCCGGGACGGCAATTCTATGAGTCATGGTTACCGCACAGCACCGAATCGGTTGGATGCCATTGAGCCTGCCACGCTCGTCAGCGCGATCGGCGGGACCACGGCAGGCGTTCGCGTCCTCGCGCTCAATACTGACGCACCGGCAATGCGGCGATGTGGCGCTGAATGCCCTGCCGAACAACTCGATTCGATCAATACGGTGAGAGAAGCAGCCCTGTGAAGAACTACCCCGTTCCCGAAACGACGCACTCCGCTGGCTCATCGGACCGCGGTTCGACGGCCGCCCTCATCCCCCTCATCGCTTGCAGCGGCCATCGTGGAACATCCGCGGCTTCCGCACCGGTCGCGCAGCGACCGGTCACACCGCTCGAGCCGATGGACGCACGCGCTTTGGTGGGACTGGACGAGCTCCCGACGATCGTCGCGATTGGGCCGTTCGACGACCGTACCCACGCCGAGCAATTGGCCGCATCTTTTATCGGTGTGCGAGCGCACTGCAAGGCGCAGCTCGTACTTCTCGGAACTGGCGTGCAGTGCACCACAGTCGAGAAGAGCGCCGCTGCAGCGGGTTTCGGGACCGACGTGTGCGGGGTGCCCAAGGCACCCGGCGACCAGTGGTCGAAGCTGGTCGCTGCGGCAGATCTCGTGGTGTTGAGCAATTCATCGTCCGCCACCACACTGCTGGACGTGCTGGCCGCGGGACGGCCGGTGATCGCTCCGGATGACCCCGCAACCGTACAGCTGGTCGTGACCGGCATCGCCGGACTCGTCTACCGGCCGGGTGACGTTTCCGGGATGGAGAAGGCACTGCTACGTCTTTTGATTACGCCGGTACTGCGTCGCGGAATGGGCGGTCGCGCAAGGCAAGTTGCGCGGCGACAGCGAGTCGAGACCAGCATTCGAAGTCGGGTAGAGGAAGGGAAACCACTATGAGCAGATTTGCCGAGTAGCTGTTGACTTGGCTTGCGCCGACGCCACGACACCTCTTGGGTGTCATCCATTCGTGCAACAGACGCATGCGATCGCGCCCAGGGCCGGGAATACGTGTTCCCCTGCCCTGAGCGCTGGGTCGTTGTCAGCCGCGGCCGTGGTGGAACAGCAGGGCGCCCGAATCGCCGCCGAATGGCTGCTGGTTTTGGGCCGCCTCTTGGGCTGCCTGCCCAGGGGTCGCGACGACTTCGGCGTTTCCCGGGCTCTGGTGCACGGCAGCGTCGGCAGCGGCGATCGGTGCCAAGCCAATGGCTGCCGCGAATACGGCGATGGCCAGCGGTGCGGCATATGGAATCTTCATTTCTTTCCTCCTTATTTGGGTGACATCGCTTACGGGCGACGTCGGTAAGATCGTTCTCCGGTGGCCTAATCCCCCAGTTGATGCAACATCGGGTTAGAGCGCGCCCCCGGCCCAGTCGGCGGCTCGCGCATCTGCGCTGACCGTCGTCATCGTGTTCCTCCACTCGGATGATCACTTCCGTGTGTACTTCCAGACTGCTGGACACGGGCCTCGTTGTCGTCGGTGCTAGCCACCACGCTGAGTGAGGACAACTGGAAATCCCGTATGGAGGCTAGATGGAACCGGGCATGTCCATTCCTCCTGGCTGAATTGTTCTTGGGCGTATCGGTTCTGGCCGACCACTGGTTCTGGGGACTCGACAAGACCCGCGAAGGATCAATGGTGATGGCGCACATCGCTTCGCATGCCTGCTGGCGGGTAGGCACATATTAGGGGTGGCGCTCGCTCAGATTGATGTCAGCACTGACGACATGGCCTTGCCGCTGGGCAATTCTGGAATTCGTATGGACCACCAACTATCAGAGGAACGCCACCATGCACATGAAGATGAAACTGAGATACATGACTCCTTTGTTAGGCGCTGCAGCCGCCGCTGTTGCCATCAGCGCCGCACCGATGGCGTCAGCGGCTGACACCGCGCAGTCCTGTGGAGTAAGCGGCACGGGAACCGTGTGTGAGTCGCCTGGCAACGTCCAAATCAACGACACTCCTCCCCCTGTCGGCTTCTATCCCTACGGAGGAGACGCGTTTCTGCTCGGCGGCTACGGCGGCTACGGCGGATTCCACGGCGGCGGCGGCGGATTCCACGGCGGCGGCGGTCATCGCTGAGGGCCGATATCTCACGAAGTGGCCACAATCAACTGCTGACTGGGCGCCGGTGTCGTCCGCCGGCGCCCTATTGGCATGCAACGGAGAGCATTCCAGTTGGCGGGAATAAGTCACTTGGCGCCAGCAGTGACGACGGGCGTTCGTTGCGCTGCAATTCTGGACCTATACGCACCCACATAATTCGAAAGAGAACACCATGCGAATCGGACTGAATTACATCGCGCCACTGTTGGCGGCAGGAGCTACCGCGGCGAGCATCGTCGCCGCACCGATTGCCGCAGCCGTACCGACGGCCCCGAGCAATCCCGCTCAGGCGCAACAGTCCTGCACCAACTTGGGCGGTACGCAAAGCGAATGCCAAGCGCCAGGTAACGTGCAGCTCAACGACGCACCTCCACAGGTCGATTTCTTCCCGTACGCAGGGGGCGCGACGTAGTCTCCGCCGTCCAACAGACGGTGTTACCAGAATCGTTGTAGCGCTGAATGATAGGCGCACGAGCTCATTGTCGAGCTCGCAAGACGACGATTGAGGCCAGTCGCAGTTCACAAGTCCTTGTCTCGCTCATAAGCCCAACGTTCGCACTGACGCTGAGCCCACTCCACGACCCACGCCGTGAGGGTGGCACAGGAACCGGCGATCACCCATGTCATCGTGTGGCCCCCTTTGACTTAAGCGGATGCATCAATGGTCGCGCTCCAACAAACAGATGTCGCTACGGCTGACGCCCAATTGGCGCCCCGACCAGCCGGGATCAGTGCCTACCAGACAGCCGGTAATACGCCGATGCTCTGCCGCGCTTCGGACGGCATCGCGCGGCCGGTTCCTTCACGGGGCCTGAGCGATACAGGTGGGCGCGCGCAAACTCAGCGCAACCGAGCGGACGATCGAAGTAGCCTTTAGCGGCTCTCGAGGAAGGTGATGACTGCGAGGACGCGGCGGTGGTCGTCGCCGGTCTCTGGAAGGTCCAATTTGCCGAGGATGCTGCGGACATGTTTTTCCACAGTTCCCTCCGTGACCCAGATCCGATGGGCGATGCCGGCATTGGACCGACCCTCCGCCATCAAAGCCAGCACGTCCCGCTCCCGTGCGCTGAGCGCAGCGAGGGGGTCATCACGCCGTCGGGCCGACACCAACTCCTTTACCAGCGCCGGGTCCACGACCGACGCCCCGCTCGCGATCCGCTGCAGCGTGTCAACGAAGTCGGCTACGTCAGTGACCCGGGTCTTGAGCAGGTAACCGATGCTGCGCCCGCTTGCCAGCAGCTCCATCGCATGTTCGACGTCGACGTGCGCCGACAGCACCAGGATGCCGATGCCCGGCAGCTCTTCACGGATCACTCGGGCTGCGTCGAGCCCCTCAGTGGTATGGGTCGGCGGCATGCGAATATCCGTCACCACGAGGGTGGGGTTCTGTTCACGCACCATCGCGAGCAGTTGCGCACCATCACCGGCCTGCCCGACGACCTCGAAACCCGAGCGATCCAACAGGCTGGCCAGTCCCTCTCGGAGCAAGACATCGTCCTCAGCGAGGATCACCCGTACAGGCTCGCCGGGAGAGCTCACGTCCAATTGATCGGGTTGCCGGTGGGCGAGCCCCTGCACGGACTGGCCTTCGGTCATCGCATGCTCCTCTTTCAGTTCGAGACTGACGTTGGGTTGGTATATACAGCGTGGTGCCCAGACACGGAAGGCCACATCACGGCCAGCGTCCGTCCGGCGCTACCGGTGTCGGTAACCCGGACTACCTGCTGGCAGGTAGTCACCGTGACAGCACTTCCGCCGGGGTGAACCGGGTTGGTTGCCCCGCCATGCGGAAATTTCCAATACTTTCCGCTCGCCAGAGTCCAGCGGTAGCACTGCCAGCGCACGGGTACTGTTGCGTCGATCCCGTTGCCGACTGGCGACCCGTGTCGGTAGTTGGGGGGCCCGGCGGCGCCCGGTCGATTCGACGGGCCCGGTTGCATTATTCGTGGACGGCGTGGTCACCACCATCTTTGGCCACGGGCGCGGTGAGCAGGTGGTGGTCGGCGACGACCTTTTCCAGCGCGGCCACCCAGTGGTCGTAGTACTGCCACTCGCCGCGTGCCGTATCCGACGCGCCCTCCCATTCGCCGATGCTCTGAATTAGGT
>JAOPUT010000271.1 GCA_025963385.1 Mycobacterium sp. | reverse complement strand
GCTCGTCGGTGCAGTCGGGACGGATGTTCGGCTCCAAGGCGTCCACGGTGTCTGACTTCAGGGCGCTCACGTACGTTCCTTCCGTAACGGAAGGCGTCCTTGACTCTGCCGAGCGTGGCGGATACCGAGTGGGGACTCAGGGCCCCAAAGTAACCGTTGCAACGCCTCTCGACCAGAAAAGTCTACGTCGTCACCCGATCGACGTCTGGACGCCCATCTCTTCGCTGACATCGACCCCGACCCGCGCTGCGATCGCGGTGCCTTTGAGCCACGGCTCGCGGATCCCGTCGGGAATGTCGTAATCACCAAGGTTAACCAGATTGCAGGCGAACGTATTTCGTCCCGGCGGCGTCGGCGACCGCGGCGACGTGCTCGCGGCGAATTTGCTCGATGACGTCGGGACGAGTCTGGGTGAAGGTGAGGCGGGCCACATGCAGCTGGTCGACCGTCGCGCCGTAACCGACCGCGACGCGTGCCGACGGGGAGTCGGGGTGGTTTGCAGCGTGCACGCAATCAGGGTAGTCGGTCTACGCAAACCGATAAGGACGACGACCCGTCCGGCGATGGCACTCGCGGGTGCCGGGCAGGGCTTACGCTGGCCTGGTGACAGACCTGCCCAACCTGCAGGACACCATCATCGTCGCCGCCTTCGAGGGCTGGAACGACGCAGGTGACGCGGCCAGCGACGCGCTCGAGCACCTCGACGTGATCTGGGAGGCCGAGACGATCGTCGATATCGACGACGAGGCCTACTACGACTATCAGGTGAACCGTCCGGTGATCCGCCAGATCGACGGTGTGACCCGGGAGCTGGTGTGGCCGTCGATGCGGATCTCGCACTGCCGCCCGCCTGGCAGCGACCGCGACATCGTGCTGATGCACGGTGTGGAGCCCAACATGCGGTGGCGGACGTTCTGCGCCGAGCTGCTGGCCATCGCCGAAAAGCTCAACGTGGACACCGTGGTGATCCTCGGCGCACTTCTCGCCGACACGCCGCACACCCGACCGGTACCGGTCTCCGGGGCGGCCTACTCGCCAGAATCCGCCAAGTTCTTCGGCCTCGAGGAGACGCGATACGAGGGACCCACCGGCATCGCGGGCGTCTTCCAGGACGCCTGCGTGGCCGCGGGCATCCCGGCCGTGACGTTCTGGGCGGCGGTCCCCCACTACGTTTCGCAGCCGCCGAATCCGAAGGCGACGGTGGCGTTGCTGAGGCGGGTCGAGGACGTGCTCGACATCGAGGTGCCGCTGGCCGATCTGCCGATTCAGGCGGAGGAGTGGGAGCAGGCCGTCAGCGAGATGACGGCCGAGGACGAGGAGATCGCGGAGTACGTCACGTCACTCGAGGAGCGCGGTGACGCCGAGGTGGACATGACCGAAGCGCTCGGCAAGATCGACGGCGACGCCCTGGCCGCGGAGTTCGAGCGCTATCTGCGCCGCCGCGGTCCCGGCTTCCGGAGTTAGACCAGCGACCTGGACGCAAGGCGTTCGGCCTTGCGTGCCTCGCGCTCGAGATAGCGCGCCTTGGAGTCCTCGAACCTGACCGTCTCGGTCTCCATGTGGGTGATGAACACCGCCAGTTCGTCGCGCAGGCGAGAACCCTCCCCGGTGAAGTCGTTGCGCTCGAACACCCGCCAGTACCGCAGTACCGGCATGACCACCTCGTCGAGGTGCTGACGCAGGTCGTAGATCCCGCCCACGGCGATCTTGACGGCGTTGCGGCGGAAGTTGGGGATCGCGATCCCGGGCATCTGGAAGCTGGACAGAATCCGGCAGATCGAGTGGACGACCTGGTCCGGCGCGATCTCCAACGCGGCCGCACCCACGCCCCGGTAGAAGATCATGTGGAGGTTCTCGTCGGCCGACACCCGTTTGAGCAGCTGGTCGGCGATCGGCTCGTCGCAGGCTCTGCCCGTGTTGCGATGGGAGACGCGAGTGGCCAGCTCCTGGAACGTCACGTAGACCAGCGCGTCCAACATGGACTCCGGGCCGACGGTGCCCTGCCCCTGCCTGCCCGGACTGAAGCCCGCGGTCACCTGCAGCATCCTGGCCTGCTCCAACGCGACCGGATCCACTGCCCGGGTGACCACCAGGTAGTCACGCAGCGCGATGCCGTGCCTGCTCTCCTCGACGGTCCACCTGTTGACCCACGCGCCCCACGCGTCGTCGATGCTGAAGTGCTCGGCGATCGCGCGGTGATACGAGGGGAGGTTGTCCTCGGTGAGCAGGTTGGTGATCATGGCGATCCTCGCCAGCTCGGAGAGACCCGACTGCTCGGGCTCCCACTCGCGGCGGTCGAGCCTGCCGTGGTCGGCGCCCGCCGACCACGGCACGTAGTCGTGTGGATTCCAGTTCTTCGTGGTGGCCAGGTGCTGGTTGAGCCCGGCCTCTGCCACCGGCTCCAACTCACGGATGAGCTCAAGCTCGCTGAGGGTCCTCGACATGTTCCGCCGTCCGCATCTCGTGGTGATGATCGCCACGCGACCGCTGGACTATCGCGCTGGAACGCAACCTCACGCTACAGCAGGATCCTGGGGAACCCGGGACGCCGCGCTAGGCCCGGACCGGCTGCGGCGCCTTCCAAGTTCCGCTCAGCGCATCGGGTTTCGGCCAGTACAGCCGCAGCACCACGCCAAACGGCCCGGAAGGTGCCGGCAGCCAGTTGGGTTCGCGTTCCTTGCCAGGCGACTGGTTCTGGAGGTACAGGGTGTAGCCGCCGTCGGCGTCGGGCACCAGCTCGCGCAGCATCGGCGAGTTGATGAGATAGCGGTTGATCGGGTTGGCCACCAGGAGGCTCCTGGGCAGCTCGTACATGGTCAGCGACCAGAAGGCGTTCACGGGCGGCAGCTGGCCTGGCGCGAAGTGGTAGGTGTAGTCGTTCGCGCCGGTCAGCGGCGCACCCGAGGAGTCGTTGAACGAGCTAGGGTACAGCGCCTCCGCCGCGGTGTTGCCGTAGATGCCGAATGCCGCACCTGCCATTCGGTACAGGTAGTTGCCCTTGAGATCGTCTGCGGTACCGAAGAATTGGGCCGAGCCCACTTCGCCGGTGTCCATCTTGTCCTTCTTCAGCGCGTCGAGTTCGGCCCACGCATCCGCCATCCCGCCCTGGATCGCCGCGCGCATCTCGGGGGTCAGCTTCTCGGCGTCGAACGACCCGTCCGGCCCGATGCCGATGGTGGCGAAGCGGTCCCGCATCTCCTTCTCCGACGGCTGGGTCGGCGCGAACTTCAGCGCGAAGTCGAGGACGTCGAAGAACTGGGGCGAGGTCCTCTGCTGCTCGGGCGTCAACGCGGGAACGTAGTCGATTGCCGGGGCTGGCGGCGGAGGCTGCTGGTTGAGGAACGCCGACAGCGGCTGGACCTGGTAGCCGTCCTGGATCTTCTTGACGTTGTCGAGGTCGGTGGGATCGAACAGCTGCGTCCGGTACAGCACCAGCGCCAGGTCGGTGTCGGACCTGATCACCTCGTTGACGCCTTCGGGCTTCTGCCCCTGCCAATTTGGGCCTGCGAGGAGATACTTCCCGCCGCTGTTGCCGGTCGTGCGGCTGCCTACGTAGGCGAAGTTGTAGGTGTAGAGATCGATGAATTGCAGTGAGTAGTAACGATCCTGGTCGATCGGCGGGACGGTCAGCACCAGCGGCTCGGCACGCAGGTCGGCGCCGAGCGCGGAGTACGGCGTGTCCGAATTCGGGGTCTGGATCGCGGTGTCGGCGGGCGTGTAGACCCGCGCGGTGTTGTGGACGACGTTGCGTTCGCCCTTGTACTCGTCGTTCTGCTTGTCGACGAAGTAGTCGTACTGCACGCGGTAGTTGTCGACGATTGGGAACCCGTAGACGTAGGCCTCCTTCGCGATGGCCCTGGCCTGCTCGGGGGTGACGGCCGCAGGGGTGGGCGCAGGGGGTGCCGAACTCGTCTTCGCCGGGTCGCCGTGCTGCGCGCAGCCTCCCAGCAACACGAGCACCGCCAGGAGCGTGACCACTCGGCGCATCACTTCTCCAGCGTCTCGGAGTGAGCGCTGGTCGACCGACCGAGCGCAGCCACTTCGGCATCCATCCGCGGGAGCAGCCCGGGGACGAAGCGAGCGACGGGTGCTTCGCCGAGGCGGGTGGACAGCACCGGTCGCAGCCATCGCATCGCCCCGACCCAGCCTGGGCAGTAGATCCTGGTCTTGCGACCCTCGATGCCCTTGACGAAGGCGGCGCCGCACTTGTCCACCGAGGTCGTGGTTCCGAGCGGGTACGGAAGCGTGGCGAGCATCTCGGCGAACGTGGAAAGGTCCGTCTTGCTGTCGCGCACCATCGCCGTGTCGATCCACGACATGTGCGCCGAGCCCACGCCGACCCCGCGATGGGTCAGTTCGAGCCGCAGCGCATTGGTGAACTGCTCGACGGCCGCCTTGCTGGCGTTATAGGGCGCCAGGCCGGGTGCGGCGGCGAAGGCGGCGAGGGACGACACGATCAGCACGTACCCCCGGCGGTCGATGATCGAGGGCAGCGTGGCCCGCACCGTGTGGAACACCCCGAGGACGTTGATGTCCAGCAGCATCTTGAACGCCTCCGGGTCGACCTGCATCACGGACCCGTAGCTGGCGATGCCCGCGTTGGCCATCACGACGTCGATGCCGCCGAAGCGTTGCACCCCTGCGTCGGCAGCGGCCTGCATCGCGGCCAGGTCACGGACGTCGGCGACCGCGGTCAGCACGCGGTCACCGCCGAGGGAGGCCGCCAACCGTCCCAGTGCGTCGCCATCGACGTCGGTCAGCACCAGGCGGGCGCCCTTGGCGTGCAGCCGCCTGGCCACCTCCGCACCGACACCGGCAGCACCGCCGGTGATGAACACGACTTTCCCGCTCATCGAAACCATGGCGGAAAGCTACCGCAGAATCAGAGCTGCACTCCGAGCAACGCGTCCACGACGGCAGCGACCCGACCAGGCGCCTCGACGTCCCGACCGCCGTATTTGAGCGCATCGGTAGCCCAACCATCAAGTGCGGCAAGCGCTTTGGGGGTGTCCAGATCGTCGGCGAGGTACTGTCGCACGCGGGCGATCACGTCGGCCGCGTCGGGCGCCGCGGGTAGTGCGGCCGCTGCACGCCACCTGGCGAGCCGGTCGTAGGCCTCGGCGAGGACCGCGTCACTCCATGACCGGTCGGCGCGATAGTGCCCGGCCAGCAGGCCCAGGCGAATGGCCGCGGGGTCGACGCCGTTGGCGCGCAGCTGCGACACCAGCACCAGATTCCCGCGGCTCTTGCTCATCTTGTGCCCGTCCCAGCCGATCATGCCTGCGTGCACGTAGTGCCTGGCGAACCGCCGCTCCCCCGTGGCCGCTTCGGCGTGCGCGGCGGAGAACTCGTGGTGCGGGAAGATCAGGTCGCTGCCGCCGCCCTGCACGTCGAGACCGGTGCCGATGCGGTCGAGCGCGATGGCCGCGCATTCGACGTGCCACCCGGGCCGACCAGGGCCGAACGGTGACGGCCAGCTGGGTTCTCCCGGCCGCTCGGCGCGCCAGAGCAATGCGTCCAGCGCGTCGCCCTTGCCGACCCGGTCGGGGTCGCCACCGCGTTCGCCGAACAGACGCAGCATGGTGTCGCGGTCGTAGCCCGATTCGTAGCCGAACTGCGCGGTGGCGTCGGCGCGGTAGTACACGTCCGGGTACTCGGCGTCATCGACGACGTAGGCCGCCCCGGCCGCCAGCAGCTTCTCGACCACTTCGATGACCTCAGCGATGGCATCGGTGGCGGCCACGTAGTCGTGCGGCGGGAGCACCCGCAGTGCGGCCATGTCCTCGCGGAACAGTTGGATCTCCCTGGCGCCGAGATCGCGCCAGTCGATGCCATCGCGCTCGGCCCGCTCGAACAGCGGGTCGTCGACGTCGGTGATGTTCTGCACGTACTGCACGCCGTGACCGGAGTCCAGCCACGTCCGATAGACCAGATCGAACGTCAGGTAGGTGGCCGCGTGCCCGAGATGGGTGGCGTCGTACGGCGTGATGCCGCAGACGTACATCGTCGCGGTCTCACCGGCCGCCACCGGACGCACCTGATGGTCGGCGCTGTCGTACAGACGCAACTGCGGTCCGCGACCCGGGAGCTCCGGAACGGTCGGCGCCGGCCAGGATTGCATGGCACCGACTCTAGGGTGTGCGTTCAGGGCAACCTCCTGCATGGGTCCGAACCGGCGTCACTCGCAGTGTGGGACAACGCACGGAGCCGTTCCATTCCCCGCCGGGTTCAGAACACCGACCGGATCGCGCCGAGCAGGGTGTCGGCCAGCTCGGGGCGGCACATCACGAAGTCGGGCAGGTACGGGTCGGGCTGGTTGTATCGCAGGGGCGACCCGTCGAGGCGCGACGCATGCAGCCCCGCCGCCATCACGACGCCTGCCGGTGCCGCCGAGTCCCATTCCCACTGTCCGCCTGCGTGCACGTAGGCGTCGACGTCACCGTTGACGACGGCCATCGCCTTGGCGCCCGCGGACCCGATGCCGATCAGTTCGACGTCGAGGATGTCGCGCAGCCACCACACCACCGTCGGCGGGCGATTGCGGCTCGTCGCGATGCGGATGGGGCCGGGCCGGCGCGGCGGCGGTGGGGTGACGGTGTCGGTGCGGTACACCTCGCCGAGCGCGGGCAACCCCACGACGGCGTCGGTGATCTCACCAGACGGTCCGCCGGTGCGCTGCCAGAGCGCGATGTGGACCGCCCAGTCGGTGCGGCCGGGCATCGAGAACTCCCTGGTGCCGTCGACGGGGTCGACGATCCAGACGCGATCGGCGCGCAACCGCGACAGGTCGTCGGCCGCCTCCTCGGACAGCACGGCATCGTGAGGCCGGTGCTCGCGAAGACGGTCGAGGATCAGGGTGTTGGCGCGCCGGTCGCCGGCGTCGCCGAGATCGTAGTAGTCGTGGAAACCGATCTCGGCCCGCAGCTTGACAAGCATCTCACCGGCTTCGGCGGCCACGGCCGCGGCGAGCGCCGCATCGGTCGTCGGCGTACTGATCGGGTCCTACTTGGGCGTGGCGCCGGGAGCGCGCACGACCATCGGCACCGCAGGGAAGTAGGCCGCCATCTCCGAGCGGCACCTGCGCAACGCGGCTGTGCCGAAGCCGCGATGGCGGTGGTCGGGATGAATCCAGATCCGCACGTTGACCTCGCCGCCGACGAGCTCACCGAACACCATGCCGACCTTTTCGGGATTTTCTCGGCTGCCCTCCTCCACGACGAACCACACCGCCTCCTCGTTCGCGACCCTGCGCAGCGCGGCGCTGATCTCGTCGTCGATGCTGCCCGCGGGCGCACCGGAGCCGTCGCCCGTGGCGCCGACGTCCGTCGTGCGGGCGACGAAGATGTCGCGGTCGGTGGCCGAGGCGAACGACCGCAGCGAGACGCTCTCCCCCGAGCTCGCGGGGCGCTCCCCGAGGGTGAAGGTGAGCTGCTTGTTCAGGTCCTCGAGTTCCTTGGCGATCCGGCGGCGCGAATCCTTGGTGAGCTGGTCGAACGAGATGCTCATGACCGCATCACCACCGAGTTGGGTGGTGCCGAGCAGGGTCGCGATGGCGCGGACGGCGGACTCCCTGTCGTCTGCTTCGACGATCACGTCGAGCACCTCGTGGCGGCGGTCGAGTGCGTTCTGCAGAGCCTCGGTGATCTCCCGACGGGCGGCGGCGTGGTCGTGGTCAGTCATGCCGATGAGCGTAGAACACCCGGCTGGACCAACGGAGCGAACGCACTCGCCGAGCGGAATGTCAGAAGGCGGGCCACGGGATCGGCCTGCGGCGATCTGGCGACGGCATCACCGGATTCTCCAGGAGACCAACGGCTCTGGCATACAGCGCGTCGATCTCCCGGTTGGTGATGTGCGGGCGCAGGACCTCGTCGAGGTCGCCGAGCAGCGCGTCCCGCAGACCCGCCACGTCCCGCAGCGCATCGTCGTCGACGGGCTTGCCCGCCCAGCCCCACAGAACCGTGCGCAGCTTGTCCTCGGTGTGCAAGCTCACACCGTGGTCGACGCCGTACACGCCGCCGTCGACACCGGCCAGGATGTGGCCGCCCTTGCGATCGGCGTTGTTGATGAGGACGTCGAACACCGCCATCCGGCGCAGCCGTTGGTCGTCGGCGTGGACGAGGGTCACCTCGTCGCCCGCGTAGTCGTACGCCTGCAGGATCGGCAGGAAGCCGGGCGGAACGTGGCCCGCGGGAAGTAGGTCGACGAGATCGGGACCAGTGTCGGGCTGCTCGTCGTCGTTGGTTTCGTCGAGGATTTCGTCTTCTTGGAGCGCGTCGCCGGGTTGGTCGACCCAGCGCTGCACCATCCCCCGGCCCGCGGGCCCGTCGCGAAGGACGGTGTAGGGCACCACGTTCCAGCCCAGCGCAGCCGAGACCAGGTACGCCGACACCTCGCGGCCCGCCAGGGTGCCGTCGGGGAAGTCCCACAGCGGAGCCTCACCGGCAACCGGTTTGTACACGCAGTGCGCGTGGCCGTCGTCGAGATGCGCTTCGCACAGGAAGGTGGCGTTGCTGGCGGAGCGGATCCGTCCGATGACGGTCAGTTCACCTTCCCGGATGACCCGGTCAGGTGTCGGCGTCATCGTCGGATTCCGCAAGAGCGCCTCGCCGGTAACCGTTGGTGCGCACGCAGATGTGCCCTGCGGGATCCAGTGGCTCGTCGCAGAGCGGGCACGGTGGCCGTCCCGCGGAGATGACCCGGTTGGAGCGGGCCGCGAACTCCCTGGCCGACTCCGGGCTCAGGAAGACGCGCACGGCGTCCGGCCCGTCCTCCGCGTCGTCGAGCACCACCGACGCGTCGAACTCGGTGTCGGACACCGCCAGCAGTTCGACGACGACCGTCTGCGCCTCGGAATCCCACCCAAGCCCCATCGTGCCGACACGGAACTCGGCGTCCACCGGGGTGATCAGCGGGCTGAGATCGTCGACCTGGCCGGTCTCCGGCGGGACCGGGGTGCCGAACCGGCGGTTGATCTCGAGCAGCAGCGCGGCGATCCGCTCCGCGAGCACCGCTACCTGTTGCTTCTCGAGCACCACCGACACGACCCGCTCGTCGTGGACGGCCTGGAGATAAAACGTGCGGTCGCCAGGTTGCCCAACGGTCCCGGCCACGAAGCGGTCGGGCGAGCGGAAGACGTGAATCGAACGGGTCATGGCACCTCCCAAAATACCGGTATTGCCACCGCAGCCGTAATTCGAACGGCGGCGCGTTCGGCGTGTTCGATCGCGGTCAGTCGGTCGTACCGCCCACCACCGCGTCGCCGGAGGGCTCGGGCTTCGCCGAAAGGGCGGCAGTGAGCGCCGGTCCGGTGTGGTTGACGTGAAGGACGAACGGGCGCACCGAGGTGTAGCGGATCACGCTCATGGAGGCGGGGTCGGCGGTGATGCGCTGGAAGCTGTCGAGGTGGGCGCCGAGGGCGTCGGCGATGATCGACTTGATCACGTCGCCGTGCGTACACGCAACCCAGAGCACGTCGCCTTCGTGCTGCTCAGCGAGGGTGCGGTCGTGCTCGCGAACCGCGGCCACCGCCCTGGCCTGAACCTGGGCCAGGCCCTCGCCCTCGGGGAACACCGCGGCGCTCGGCTGCTGCTGCACGACCGCCCACAGCGGCTCCTTGACGAGGTCGCCGATCTTGCATCCGGTCCACGTGCCGTAGTCGACCTCCGAGAGACGTTCGTCCACCACGGGTTCCACACCAAGTGCGACAGCGAGCGGGGCGACCGTTCGCTCACAGCGCAGCAGCGGCGACCGCACGATCGCCTTCACGGGCAGTTCGCCGATGCGCGCGATCAGCGACTCGGCCTGCTCGCGTCCCTTGTCGTCGAGGTCGACGCCGTCGGAACGGCCGGCGAGCGTGTGGGCGGTGTTCGACGTCGAGCGACCGTGGCGCAGCAGAATGACGGTCATCGGCTCGTGATCAACATAGGTCGGTCCATTATCACTGAGCCGCCACCACGCCCGTGCCGAGCAGCACGAGAAGGACGACCCCGAGGACGAGGCGGTAACCGACGAACCAGTACATGCCGTGGCGCACCAGGAATTTCAGGAACCACGACACCGCGGCGAGACCGATGACGAAGGCGATGACGACGGACACCGCCAGCTGCGGGCCGGATGCGCTCATGCCCTTGCCGTCCGGATGGAACGCGTCGGGAAGCGAGTACAGCCCGGACGCCAGGACCGCGGGGATGGCGAGCAGGAATCCGAACCGGGCGGCAGCCTCCCGCTGCTGGCCGAGGAACAGACCCGCGCTGATCGTCGCGCCGGACCGGGAGACGCCGGGCACCAGGGCGAGGCACTGCGACAGCCCGATGAGGATGCTGTCCTTCCAGGTGAACTGGTCGATGGAGCGGGTCTGCTTACCGAAGTACTCGGCGGCGGCGATGACGAAGGAGAACACGATCAGCGCGGTCGCGATGACCCACAGATTGCGGACGTCGTCACGGATGTAGTGCTTGAAGATGAGCCCGGCGGCAGCGATCGGGATGGTGCCGAGGATCACCCACCAACCGAGCCAGTAGTCCGGGGTCCGGCGCGACGCGTCGCGCAGCCCCGCGAACCAGGCCACCAGGATGCGGCCGATGTCGCGAGCAAAGTAGATCAGCACGGCCAACTCGGTCCCGAGCTGGCTGACGGCGGTGAAGGAGGCTCCCGCATCATCGGCGAAGAACAGCTGGGACACGATCGCGAGATGCCCGGACGACGACACCGGCAGGAACTCGGTCAAGCCCTGGACCACCGACAACACGATCACCTGCAGCCACGACATGTCCGTCACGGGCACGACCGTACCGTGCGGTTGCTGTCAGCGCGCTGAGCGAGGCACCGGTTGGGCGTCGGCCACGGCGTCGCGAACAGCGGCGGTGAGGCTGCGCTCGTCGGCAACGTCGATGTGGGCGAGACTACGACTGGCCGCCGCGACCACGTCCTCGGCCTGGGGCACCGGGCCCGCGAGCCGCGGCCGGTACAGCTCGACGAACAGCATCTGCTTCTCGACGTGGAACGAGAAGCTCCTGCCGTCGCCGACGCGGCCAAACCCGCTGGCGTGCATACCCGTCGAAATGTCCTCGATCGCGAACTCGCCGTCGGATACGTCACTCTCCGCGGCGAGGGTCATGTCCGAACCATACCGTCGGGGCCACGCACGGACGTGCCTAAACTGGCCATTCGATCGCCATCCGATTCGCACACCCGAGAGCTACCCTTTGCCAGCCCACGCAACACAGAAGAGTCAGCTAGCTCACAGCCTCCTCGTGATCGTGACGATGGTTGCCTGCCTGTCGTGTTCGTCCAAGCCGACGGACGGGCCGCCACCGACGATCTCCCCCGCCGAGGCAGCCGTCTCACCTGCGGTGACGGCCACACCGGCGGGTTCGGTGCGGCCACTCGCCGGCGTCGGCGAGGCCGCGGTCTTCGACCCGGTCACCGCGTCACTAGTGGTGCTCGACCGTGCCCCCGCGGGCGGTTCGGCCCTGGTCACCGTGCCCCTTGCAGGCCCGTCGAGGACGATTCCGCTGCCCTTCCCCGCCACCGCGCTCGTCGGGGACGGAGAGGGCACGGTGTACGCGGCGGCCAAGGGCGGCTACTTCCGGGTCGACGTCAGGCCGGGCGGTGCTGTCACGCGCTTCGACGTCGACGGTGAGCGGGACACGGACTTCACCGCGATCACGCGCCGCGCCGACGGCAAGATCGTGCTGGGCAGCGCCGCTGGTGCGGTGTACACCCTGGATTCGGACACTGCGGTCGAAGCGCGTCTGCAGATCTTTGCCCGAGTCGATGCCCTTGTCGCACAAGGCAATACCGTGGCCGTGCTGGACCGCGGCCAGACCTCGGTCACCACCGTCGACCCGTCGGGCACCAAGCAGGAGCACGCCCTGCGCGCAGGCGAGGGCGCGACGACGATGGTGGCCGACCCGGTGGGCCGCATCCTGGTCGCCGACACGCGCGGCAACGGTCTCCTGGTATTCGGCAGCGACCCGCTGATGTTGAGGCAGCAGTATCCGGTGAAGGGGGCGCCCTATGGGCTGGCCGGGTCGTCCCGGCTCGCCTGGGTGTCAGAAACGGCGACCAACAGCGTCGTTGGTTACGATCTGGCCACCGGAATCCCCGTCGAGAAGGTGCGTCATCGAACCGTGCAGCAACCGAACACCCTGAGCTTCGACGAGAAGACCGGCACCCTCTTCGTGGTGTCCGGGTCGGGTGCGGGTGTGCAAGTGATCCCGGGGGCAGCCAGTTGAGTTCCCATCAGCGCGGGCGCATGCCCGCCGCGTGGGAGGCCGACCTCTCCGACGATTATGAGTGGGTGCCGCTTCGCCTGCCACCAGACGTGACGCGCGTGTCCGCATCGATCCGGCTGTCGATCGAGGCCGAGTACCGCGGCTGGGAACTGACGAGGGTGCGCCTCTACACCGACGGCAGCCGTCGGGTTCTGCTGCGGCGCAGGAAGTCCGTCGCGGACTGGACGAACGCCGACGGTCAGCCGACGACATGATCTACCGCGCGATGCGCCGAATCTTCTTCCTCGTCCCGCCCGAACGAATCCACACCGTGGTGTTCGCGTGCCTGCGGATCGTCACGGCGCTGGGATTGCCGCGCCGCGGACTGGCGCGCTGGCTGGCTCCCCGCGATCCGGTGCTGGCGTCCACGGTGTTCGGCGTCCGATTCCCCGGGCCGATGGGTCTGGCGGCGGGGTTCGACAAGAACGGTTCCGGCCTGAAGACCTGGGGGGCAATGGGTTTCGGGTACGCCGAGGTGGGCACCGTGACGGCCCGTGCCCAACCGGGCAATCCGCCGCCGCGAATGTTCCGACTGCCCGACGACCGGGCGCTGCTCAACCGGATGGGGTTCAACAATCACGGGGCGGGTGAACTGGCGCTGAAGTTGAGCCGCGACGTCTCCGAGGTGCCGATCGGCGCGAACATCGGCAAGACCAAGACCACGCCACCCGAGGAAGCGGTCGACGACTACAGCGAGAGCGCCCGCCTGGTCGGCCCGCTGGCCTCGTTCCTGGTCGTCAACGTCAGCTCGCCGAACACCCCGGGACTGCGCGACCTGCAGGCCGTCGCGTCGCTGCGGCCCATCCTGGCGGCGGTCCGCGCCCAGACCACCACACCGGTGCTGGTCAAGATCGCACCCGACCTGTCCGATGCCGACGTCGACGAGATCGCCGATCTGGCCGTCGAACTCGGACTCGCGGGCATCGTCGCCACCAACACCACCGTGTCGCGGGACGGGATCGCCACCCCCGGCGTCGCCGACATGGGTGCGGGCGGCATCTCCGGTCCCCCCGTGGCGAAGCGGTCCACCGAGGTGCTGCGACGGCTGTACCGACGGGTCGGCGACCAGCTGGTGCTGATCAGCGTCGGCGGAATCGAGACGGCCGACGACGCGTGGGAACGCATCACCGCGGGAGCCTCGCTGCTACAGGGCTACACGGGCTTCGTCTACGGCGGTGGCTTGTGGGCCAAGCACATTCACGACGGACTGGCCAAGCGCCTGCACGACGGCGGGTTCGTGTCGCTGGCCGACGCCGTCGGCTCTGCGGTCGAGCGGTAGCCGCCTACTCCTGCTCGTAGGTGCCGTGGATGACCGCGCGCGCGATCGCGTGGCTGAAGAGGTTGAACCCGAGATAGGCCGGGGTCGCGCCCTCTGGCAGATCCAGCTTCTCCACGTCGACCGCGTGCACGGCGATGAAGTAGCGGTGCGGCCCATGTCCCGCGGGAGGCGCTGCGCCGATGAACCGCTTCACACCGGCGTCGTTGGCCAGCGTGATGGCCTCGCCGGGGAATCCCTCCTGGGAGCCGTCACCGACTCCGGCGGGCAGCTCGGTGACCGTGGCGGGCAGGTTGGCGACCGCCCAGTGCCAGAAACCCGATCCGGTCGGCGCGTCCGGGTCGTACATCGTCACGACGAAGCTGCGGGTCGTCTCGGGGAATCCGGACCAGCTCAGCTGCGGGGAGATGTCGGAGCCGCCGGCCCCCATGATGCCGCTGACATGGTCGTTGGACAGCGGCTGGCCGTCGGTGACCGACGTCGACGTCAGGGTGAAACTTGGCAGCTTCGGAAGGTTGTCGTACGGGGTGCTCATGTGCAGCCTTTCGGTTGGTGTGTCAGCAGTGCAGCAGGAAGTGCTCGAGAACCTCGGTGCCGAACGTCAGGGACTCGACGGGTACCCGCTCGTCGACCCCGTGGAACAACGCGGCGAAGTCGAGTTCGGGCGGCAGCCGCAGCGGGATGAACCCGAAACACCGAATGCCAAGGCGCGCAAGGTGTTTGGCATCGGTGCCACCTGACAGCATGTAGGGAACCATGCGCGCGTCGGGATCGACCTTCAGCAGAGCGGCGTTCATCGCCTCGACCAGATCGCCGTCGAAGGTGGTCTCGTAGGCGGGGAGTTCGGTGATCCACTCCCTGGTGACGTCGGGACCGATCAGCTCGTCGACCGTCGCCTCGAACTCGGGCAGCCGGCCGGGCAGCACCCGGCAATCCACCACCGCTTCGGCGGTGGCCGGGATGACGTTGGCCTTGTAGCCGGCCTTGAGCATGGTCGGGTTGGCGGAGTCGCGCAGGGTGGCGCCCACGATGCGACCGATGGGCCCCAGCTTGGCGATCATCCCGTCCAGATCGGGTGATGCCTCGTCGAACTCGTGCCCCGTCTCCTCGGCGACGACGGTCAGGAACTGGGCCACGGGGTCGGTCAGCACCAGCGGAAACTGGTGCCTGCCCAGGCGCTCCACGGCGCCTGCGAGCGTGGTGACGGCGTTGTCCTTGACGTCGTGCACGAACGAGCCGTGCCCGGCGCGGCCGCGCGCGGTGAGCCGCATCCACCGCATGCCCTTCTCCGCTGTCTCGATGAGGTAGAGCCGCTTGTCGCCGCCGTCGCGGTGCGGGATCGTCAGCGAGAACCCGCCGACCTCACCGATGGCCTCGGTGACACCCTCGAACAGGTCCGGCCGGTTCTCGACGAGCCACTGGCAGCCGTACTTGCCGCCCGCCTCCTCGTCGGCCACGAAGGCGAACACCAGGTCCCGCGGGGGCACGACACCCGAACGCTTCAGATGCCGGGCGACCGCAATCATCATCCCGATCATGTTCTTCATGTCGATCGCGCCGCGACCCCACACGTAGCCGTCCTCGACGGCGCCGGAGAACGGGTGCACGCTCCAGTCGGGGGCCTCGGCGGGCACGACGTCGAGGTGGCCGTGCACCAGGAGCGCTCCGCGGCTGGGATCGGCGCCCGCCAGCCTGGCGACGACGTTCCCGCGGCCCGGCGCACCGGACTCGACGTACTCCGTCTCGTAGCCGACGTCCTCGAGCTGCTGCGCCACCCAGCGGGCGCACTCCTCCTCGCCGGCGGTGGTCTCGAGCTCGCCGGTGTTCGACGTGTCGAACCGGATCAGCGTGCTGACGAGTTCGACGACCTCGTCGGACGGCTGGGAAGAATCGCTCACGGTCACCATTCGTACCATTGCATGGGCAGGCGGGTTTTGGTCCGGGCACCGTAATCCGTTAGCCTTAGGCGCTCTTGTCCGAGTGGCGGAATGGCAGACGCGCTAGCTTGAGGTGCTAGTGCCCTATTAACGGGCGTGGGGGTTCAAGTCCCCCCTCGGACACTCTTTCAAC
>JAOPUT010000258.1 GCA_025963385.1 Mycobacterium sp. | reverse complement strand
CTGCGTATTATTCGGTGGCCGAGGCGCTGACGAATGCCGCCAAATACGCACACGCGTCAGCCGTCGAACTCACCGCCGCTGTGCGGGACGCTCGCCTCTTCGTCGTGATCCGGGACGATGGCGTCGGTGGCGCCGATCCGAGCCGAGGGTCAGGACTGATCGGACTCATCGACCGAATCGAGGCGGTCGATGGAACGCTGACCGTCATCAGCCCCCCGGGCCGGGGCACCACCCTGCAGATGGAGCTGCCGGTCAGCGGCGAGCCATTACGACGGCTGGCGTAGTGTGCGGAGCGGATCGACCTGGACAACGTGACCGCGCCCGCAAGCGCACGACCGCAGCGCGTGACTGGCTAGGGCGATCGCAGGATGACGATCGCGTTGTCGATCTTCTTGAAGGAGTCGAACGTTGCTGCGGGGACGCCGAAGATGGCGGACAGCACCCGGGGTGGAAGGCTGCTGAGGGACTCACCGATGCCGATGTTGTCCTTGGCTTCTGGCGCACTGGTGTTCTGGATGATCACGATCTTTACGTCGCTGGGGCCGCGGTTCTCGAAGTAGTGGAAGGAACCCTGGGGGGCGAACACGACGTCGCCGACGTGTTGGTCGAACGCCTCGTGGTTGCCGTTGCCGTCGATGACGACCCACGTCGCGACTCCGGCGGTGACCAGGTTGAGCTCCCACGCGCTGGGATGCCAGTGCGGTTCGCGGATACAGCCGGGCTGCAACGTGAGCGCCAGGATGCTGGCCTCTTGACCTTTGAGGATCGGAAAGGTTTCCTCATCGGCCTGCTGGAACGAGCCCCCGTCAAGGGTGGTGGGGGGTTGAGCGCTGAGATGGAATAGGTGCGATTGCGAGGTGATCGTCTCAGCGGGTAGGCGTGGATCACCAAAGCGTGCTGCATCGTCGGTCATTGGCTCTACTTTGTCTGTGCGATAGCCAGAAGGGCCGCCGATGAGACGGTCGACGCCTGCACCGGTGGCGGCTGCGGCGCCGGCCAAACCCGCTCCACCCAGGACCTTACGACGATTGATGGGCATGAAAGGTTCCCTCCGTTAATATGCCTTGAAATGGCATGTCACCAAACGTGATTCACTCCGGCACGGACTGTCGTGAGCATCTCAACCAACACTCTTATGATCGACTGTCAGGCGGCTGTGTGGCGACACCGCTGGCGCCCATGAATCCCCGCTGCTAGCGGTACTCGGCACCTACCGGCCAGCAGCAACTCCCGGCCCAACGTGCGTTCCTTACTTACACCTCAGCCCCGGTGCGATCCACTCGTGCTCCACTTAATCGGTGTCGAGCGGGATGTCGACAAGCAGCGATGTCCCACTGCCAGCAAGACTTTGGACTGTCATCTTCCCACCGCGCGCCTCGACGCGGTCAACCAGACCGGTCAGCCCCGAGCCCTTACCAACAGCGGCCCCGCCGATTCCGTCGTCACGAATCTCGAGGCGAAGGGTTCACACTGCACGGAAGGCGCGATTCGCCCTCTCCCCCATTGGGTTTGGCGGCTACCCGGGAGGACGGTCAACGCCGCGTCGAACATACTTGAGACACATAACGAGACTGGCAAAAGCGACACGAACGCCAGCGGCGACATCAGCACGATGGCCTCTGCAGTGGCCTCCTTTCGTCGGCGCCAACGCCCATCTGAACCCCCGAGCTGCCCCCATTTCGGCGTGCCCGCTAGCAACCATCAGACCCGATGGCGTCACAGCGGGATTCAGGACGCCGAAAGGACGCGGGTTAGAATTTCGGTTGCGGTCACGTCCATGTCCGCACCCATCGATCCGAGCTAGCCGAATGACGCACAAACCCCCGCCAGTAGCCGACTGGCCCCCGCCCCGGCGACCGGTCAGTTCCGGTGGCCGTCATCCCGATGCCGACACTCCCCCGCTACCAGGGCGTGGTCGCACGCTGTCGCTGTTGCTTCGGCCGACGCGCCCGCCCGTGTGGTTGGGCCTGGTGGTCGCCGCGTCCTTCATAACGGTGGAATCGGTCTTGGTTTTGCTCCTCAAGCAGGTTGCCCCCGGCAATGCGTTCGGCGTGGTGTTTCTTGTCGGAGTCCTCTTGGTTTCCGCGATATGGGGATTCGGCCTCGCCATGACAACGTCGGTGGCCAGTGCCGTCGCCTTCGACTTCTTCCGGAACGGGCCTGCGGACTTCACCCTGACCCGAGCCGAGAACTTGACGGTGATCGGAATCTTTCTGGCCGTCGCGCTGGTGGCCAACACACT
Source organism: Mycobacterium sp. (assembly GCA_025963385.1). Classification (GTDB taxonomy): domain Bacteria; phylum Actinomycetota; class Actinomycetes; order Mycobacteriales; family Mycobacteriaceae; genus Mycobacterium. Next base: position 5,350 of record JAOPUT010000258.1, on the reverse strand, counting down.
GGCGCATCTGGCTAGGGAACGCGCCCTGGAGGCTGAGCGCAGCCGTGACGAAGTTCGCAAGCTGGCGGACTTGCAGGCCTCGCTCCGACGAGTGGCGACACTCGTCGCGCGCGGGGTAGACCCGTCCGAGGTGTTTTCCGCTGTAGCCGACGAACTCGCCCGGTGTCTGGACGTGCACCATGCAACTCTTTTCCATTTCGAGCCCGACGGCACGGGGCTCTTGCTCGCAGGCCACCATGAACATGAACAGACGGAATTGATTGTCGGTGAACGGTTCCCGCTGGATGGCAAGTCCGTCGCCGAGCGGGTGTTCCACACCGGTCGCCCCGCTCGGATGGACAGTCACGAGCACGACAGTGCTCCCGGTCCGGCCGCCGACTACGTCCGTCGGCTGGGCATGCGCTCGGGGGTCGGGGCGCCGATCATGGTCGACGGCCAGGTGTGGGGTGCGGCGATCGTCGGCTCGTCACAACCCGATCCGTTGCCACCAGACACCGAATCGCGGGTCGAGGACTTTACGGATCTGGTGACGACCGCAATCGCCAATGCCGAAGCTCACGCCCAGCTCACGGCGTCTCGCGCCCGAATCGTCGCGGCCGGCGACGAGGCCAGGCGTCGCTTCGAACGCGACCTGCATGACGGTGCGCAGCAGCGGCTAGTTTCGCTGGGACTCATGCTGCGTTCGGCGGAGGCATCCGTGCCACCTGACCTGGGATCGGTGCGCGAGCAACTCGCTCAGATCGTGGAGGGATTGTCTGGCGTCTCTACAGACCTGCAGGAGATATCCCGGGGGATCCATCCGGCGATACTGTCGCGGGGCGGACTGGGACCCGCCCTCAAGACGCTTGCCCGACGATCCAACGTCCCAGTCGACCTCGGCGTCGATGTCGATCAGCGGTTGCCCGCGTCCGTTGAAGTGGCCGTCTATTACGTCGTGGCCGAATCCCTGACCAATGCGGCCAAGCACGCGCAGGCATCCGAGATCAAGGTGACCGTCGACACCGACGGACCCGATGTACGTCTGCTCATTCGGGACGACGGCATCGGTGGGGCCGACTCGGGCAAGGGCTCCGGGCTCACCGGCCTGACCGACCGCGTCGAGGCGCTCGGCGGGCACCTGCAGATGTCCAGTCCGACCGGCCGTGGCACGTCATTGCTCGCGACGATCCCGTTCGAACCCGCACATCGGCGCTAGTGCGCGGGGGATGATCACGTGACATCAAGTGATGTCCCGCTTCCGGCAGGGCTCACCAACCGGATTCGCCAGCCGAGCGCCTCGACCCGGTCTCTGAGCCCGATCAGCCCGGAACCCTTTCCGAACTCGGCGCCCCAATTCCGTCACTCGCCAATCGACAGAGCGAGGATGCCACCATCGGTTTGCCCGCGCACCACCCTATGGGAGGCCCGAGAGTGCTACTAACGATGGCGCGAATCCTCTTCGGTGCGGCTGAGAGCGGATCACATCGGCAGCTCTGGATGTCAACGGGTGGGCACAGATTCCCGCTAGCCGTAACGCTGATGGGGGTCAGCACTGACGACGTGGATCGATCGACGGGCAATGCTTAAGCCGGTACAGAGATACCAGGCATACATAGAGGAGCACACGATGCGAATCGGATTCAAGCAATGGGCACTCTTGTTGGGACCGAGCGCTGTCGCCGCAGCGATCGCCAGTGCACCCATCGCTGCCGCTGCTCCGCCCCTGGCACCTGCTGCAAATCCGACTCAGCAGTGTGCTGAGAGCGGCACCGGGACGGTTTGTCAGTCGCCCGGCAATGTCCAGATCAACGATGCCCCTCCTCCAGTGAGTTTCTATCCATACGGAGGCGAAGCCTTTCTTCTGTGAGTCGCGGCCGACCGGCACACGCGACCGTAACCACTTGGCGGCGTTACTTGGCGGGTGCTGATTTCTTTCCCCTACGCCGACGGCGCGACTGGTTGGACACTGATAGATCGCCGCTCGTTGGGCGAAGGCTCAAGTCGGCCTCGGGTCCAGAGGACGACTCTTGAGTGAGATATCGCCTGTTTCAACGAGAATCGACTCAACGCGAAGTGCAAACTCTCGCCAGCCGAGGGCTGGAATGGGTGCCAGCGGTGACGACACCCGACTGTCATGTCGCAAGAATCGTTGTAAGCCGATACGGCGATCGAGCGAAGAGGATTTAAAACACCATGAAGAAGATGATCAAGTACGTCGCAACAATACTGGCCGCTGCCGTAATCGGTGGATTTGTCTTGGCGCCGGTCGCCCTAGCCACCCACAGCACAGCGCCAGTATCTCCCTCGACTGCGGCCAACCAGGCGCCAGCGCCTGCGCCGTTCCAAACCGGAGTCGATCCCCTCGTGCCGTCCGTCGCCGGTGCCAACCCATACGTCGCCGATTACCCTGGGATGGACCGGCCCTTTTGATTCGGAGCGGATCCCGGCCGGGCCGGCTACGCGCCCGCTCAATGCCGCCAGAACGCATGCGCAACCGCTGCCGTGGCGACTCCGCGATGTCAACACCCAGGCTGCGCGGCGGCGACACCGTAGCCTCCGTCAGATGTCACACGCCGTGCGGCAGTCCGCGTCTTGGGCAAGACATCTCGGTTTCCCGAGGCCCGAGTACGGCGGGCTCACAATCCCGGCAGCAGATTGCAGCTAGCGGGTATGTGGGATGCACGCCTGCAGTAGCGACATCGCCGACGATCGCTGCGACGATGACAGACGAAAGCAAGTCGTGATCACACCACGGGGGCGCCCCTAAGGGGCGCACACGTGGGGTGTGCCCCTTCAGCGGGGCGGCGGTGACACCACTGGTGTCACCGTGCCGAGTCCCAAACCTGGTCGCACACAATCTTATTCGTCGCTGATTTCAGGAGTGCACATGTCCACCACTGCCGCCGACATCATCGCCGGTGTCGTCATCCCCGACACCGAGCTACTGCGTGAGATCACCGCCTTCATCCGCGACGCCGAGGATGATTTGCTGTTCGATCATTCGCGGCGGGTGTTTCTGTTCGGCGTGTTGCAGGGCCGGCGCCGCGGACTGCAGCCGGATCTAGAACTGCTCTATGCCGGAGCCATGTTTCACGATATCGGGCTCACCAAGCCCTATCGCACTTCCATGTTGCGTTTCGAGGTCGACGGGGCCAACGCGGCTCGCGACTTCCTGCTCGATCACGGTGTCGGCGAAGCCGACGCGCGGAAGGTCTGGTTGAGCATCGCGTTGCACACCACACCCAGCGTGCCTGAATTCCTCGATCCGGAGATCGCTTTGGTCACCGCCGGTGTGGAGACCGACGTGCTGGGTATCGACCGTGACGCGCTGTCCTCAGTGGTGCTTGATTCCGTCACCGCCGCGCACCCTCGACCCGATTTCAAACGCCGGATACTGCAAGCGTTCTACGACGGCAATGAACACCGCCCGCACAGCACCTTCGGAAACGTCAACGCCGACGTGCTCGAGTATTTCGACCCATCGTTCGTCCGCGACGACTTCGTCGACATCATCCGCAATAACAACTGGCCAGAGTGAAATGCACTCCGAAAGAAAGCATCTGAGATATCCGAACCGGAACCTTCCGGCGGATCACAACGGAGCCGCGGCGACCTAGCCCCGAGCTGGACCACTACCCATCAACAAGGAGAAGAAATGGCATTCGAGGAGAACACCGAACCGTTGACCACCGCGGCGGGAGCCCCTGTTGTGGATAATCAGAACAGCATGAGTGCCGGTCCGCGCGGCCCGCTTCTCCTGCAGGACCTGTGGCTGATTGAGAAGCTGGCACACTTCGCCCGCGAAGTCATCCCCGAGCGACGTATGCACGCCAAGGGTTCGGGTGCCTTCGGCACATTTCGGGTGACCCACGACATCAGCCAGTACACGAAGGCGGCGATCTTCAGTCAGGTCGGCAACACCTGCGAGATGTTTGCCCGGTTCTCCACGGTGGCCGGCGAGCGTGGCGCCGCCGACGCCGAGCGCGATATCCGCGGCTACGCGCTGCGCTTCTACACCACCGAAGGCAACTGGGACGTGGTGGGCAACAACACGCCGGTGTTCTTTCACCGCGACCCGCTGAAGTTCCCCGACCTCAACCGCGCAGTCAAGCGCGACCCGCGCACCAATATGCGTGACCCCGAGAACAATTGGGGCTTTTGGACCAACCTGCCCGAATCTCTGCACCAGGTGACCATCACCATGAGCGATCGCGGCATCCCAAAGTCGTTCCGGCACATGCACGGCTACGGCTCACACGCCTACAGCCTGATCAATGCCGAAGGCCAGCGGCACTGGGTCAAGTTTCACTTCCGCACCCAGCAGGGCATCGAGAATCTCACCGACGCCGAAGCAACCGAACTGATCGGCCGCGACCGCGAGTCCCACGGCCGCGATCTCTTCGAGGCCATCGAACGCGGCGACTACCCGAAATGGGGCGTGTACATCCAGGTGATGCCAGAGGCCGACGCCTCGACCTACAGGTTTCACCCCTTCGACCTGACCAAGGTGTGGAGCCAGAAGGACTACCCGCTGATCGAAGTCGGCGAATACGAGCTCAACCGCAACCCGGACAACTACTTCGCCGACGTCGAGCAAGCCGCGTTCACTCCGGCCAACCTCATCCCGGGGATCTCGTTCAGCCCGGACAAGATGCTGCAGGGTCGGCTGTTCTCCTACGGAGATGCGGCCCGGTACCGCGTCGGTGTCAACCACCACCAGATTCCGGTCAACTACCCACGCGCAGCCAAGCTGGTCAACACCTACCACCGTGACGGAGCCATGCGCGTCGACGGCAACCAGGGCGGGGTGGCCGGTGTCGAGCCCAACAACTTCGGCCGATGGGCCGAACAGCCTGCTTACGCTGATCCCGCTGAATCGATCGGGTCCACCGCGGATCACTTCGACTTCCGCGAGGACGACGACAACTACTTCGAGCAACCCGGCGACCTGTTCCGGCTGATGACCGGGGACGAGCAGCAGAGGCTGTTCGACAACACCGCTCGCGCCATCAAGGGCGCTCGACACGTGACCGTCGAGACGCACATCGCGAACTGCACCCAGGCCGACCCCGCCTACGGCGAAGGCGTGCGCAAGGCGTGCGAAGCCTTCGGCGCGCTGTAACAGCCATGGCAGACAACGTGATTGACGACTCAGCGCGCACCCTCGATGCAGAGGTCGTGGACCTGGCGTCACGCTTGTTCGATTGGGCTCGTAGTGGCGACGCCGCAAGGTTGGCCGCCTACGTCGACGCGGGCGTACCGGTGAACCTCACCAACACCAACGGCGACACCCTGGTGATGCTGGCCGCCTATTACGGACACGAGTCCGCTGTCGCGGCGTTGATCGCGCGCGGGGCCGACGTTGATCGAC
>JAOPUT010000248.1 GCA_025963385.1 Mycobacterium sp. | reverse complement strand
GCGGAAAGGCGTGGGGGTAATCCACGTTCGGCGCGGGGAAGCGCCGGCGATTTCCGCCGATGGGGCGTGTTCTGGCACAATTGGCGGCTGTCTGACGGGCGACCCCGGTTCGAGGCGAGATCGTTCTCTCTCGATGCGCCGCCCATCGGTCACACGCGCAAGGCAAAACCGGACCGGGCAACCCGCCCGCGTCGCTGAATTGCCAGCGTGGCAATCACAGGAGAAGTCGTACCACCATGGCTGTCAAGATCAAGCTCGCCCGCTTCGGCAAGATCCGCAATCCCCAGTACCGCATCGCCGTCGCCGATGCGCGCAACCGCCGCGATGGCCGTGCCATCGAGGTCATCGGCAAGTACCACCCCAAGGAAGATCCCAGCTTCATCGAGATCGACTCGGAGCGCGCGCAGTACTGGCTCGGCGTGGGTGCCCAGCCCACCGAGCCCGTCCTCGCGCTGCTGAAGATCACGGGTGACTGGCAGAAGTTCAAGGGCCTCCCGGGCGCCGAGGGCACGCTGCGGGTCAAGGAGCCGAAGGTCAGCAAGCTGGACCTGTTCAACGCCGCGCTTGCCGCCGCCGACGACGCGCCCACGGGCGACGCCACGACGGCCAAGAAGAAGAAGGCTCCCGCCAAGAAGGCCGACGAGGCCGAGACCACCGAGGTCGCCGCCGAGTCCGCACCCGCTGACGACGCCGCGGCCGAATGAGCACTGTCGTCGTCGACGCCGTCGAGCACCTGGTCCGCGGGATCGTCGACAACCCCGATGACGTCCGTGTCGACATGGTGACCAACCGCCGCGGGCGCACCGTCGAGGTGCACGTGCACCCCGACGACCTCGGCAAGGTCATCGGCCGGGGCGGGCGCACCGCCACCGCGCTGCGCACACTGGTCGCTGGCATCGGCGGCCGCGGGATCCGCGTCGACGTGGTGGACACCGACCAGTAGCGGCGTCCGGCGGGCAGGGGCGTAGCGACCGGGAAATCGGAGTAGACCATGGACCTCGTCGTCGGACGTGTCGTCAAGGCGCACGGAATCGGCGGCGAGGTCGTCGTCGACGTCCGCACGGACGATCCCCACGACCGTTTCGCGCCGGGTACGTCCCTGCGTGCGCGGGCGCGTGACAAGAGCGAGCGCACCTACGTCGTCGACGCGATGCGTGAGCACGGCGGCCGTCTGCTGGTGCGCCTCGACGGTGTCGCCAGCCGCGACGCGGCAGACGCCCTGCGCGGCAGCCTGTTCATCGTCGATACGGCCGACCTGCCGCCGATCGAGGATCCCGACGAGTTCTACGACCACGAACTCGAGGGACTGCGGGTGCGCACCCTGGCGGGCCGCGACGTCGGCGTCGTCGCCGAGGTTCTGCACACCGCAGCGGGGGAGATCCTCGCCGTGCGACCCGAAGAGGGTGACGGTCCGGAGATCCTGGTCCCGTTCGTCAGCGCGATCGTGACGGCGGTGTCGCTGGAGCAGGGCCTCGTCGAGATCGATCCTCCCGACGGCCTGCTGGACTTGGACTCGATCTAGGTGCGCCACCATGCGTATTGACGTCGTCACGATCTTCCCCGATTATCTCGATCCGCTTCGACAATCGTTGCCGGGCAAGGCGATTGCCAACGGCATCCTCGAGATCGCCGTCCACGATCTGCGGCGCTGGACCCATGACGTGCACCACTCGGTGGACGATTCCCCGTACGGCGGGGGTCCCGGCATGGTCATGAAGGCGCCCGTGTGGGGTGAGGCGCTCGACGAGATATGCACTCCGGACACGCTTCTCGTCGTCCCGACGCCTGCGGGCCTGCCCTTCCGGCAGGCCGATGCGCAGCGTTGGAGCGGGGAAGCGCACCTGGTGTTCGCGTGCGGACGTTACGAGGGCATCGACCAGCGCGTGGTCGACGACGCCGCCGGGAGGATGCGCGTCGAGGAGGTCTCCATCGGTGACTACGTGCTACCCGGTGGTGAATCCGCGACGCTGGTGATGATCGAGGCCGTCGTCCGCCTGCTTCCCGACGTTCTCGGCAACCCCGTGTCGCACCAGGATGATTCGCATTCGGTGCAAAAGGGGGGCCTGCTCGAGGGGCCGAGTTACACGAGGCCGCCGAGTTGGCGGGGGCTCGACGTGCCACCGGTGCTGCTGTCCGGTGACCACGGCAAGGTGGCCGCGTGGCGTCGCGAGCAGGCGTTGCAGCGGACGAGGGAACGTCGACCGGACCTGCTGGGCTAGTTAGATGCGCCCGCCGGGGAACATCGTCTTGACGGCCTGGGTGATGGTGGCGCGGGCATCGTCGGCATCCGTGGGTTGCATGGAGCTGATCGCCATCACGTAGCGCCGATCCGGCCCGATGACACCCGTCGACACGTGCAACCATTCCGAACCGATGCAGCACATCCAGCCCTGTTTCACCGCGACGGGCTCGGCGTAGAGCCCCTCTGGGATGCCGAACCGCTGCGGGTAGACACCGCCGGGAACCATGCCGTCGGGGGCGGTCGGCGTCGACGCGGCGAGGTTGGACAGGATCAGGCTGGCCTGTTCCGGTGGCAGCCCGCCGGTACCTGCCAGCATCATGTCGTAGTAGCGCACCAGGTCGGTCACCGAGCTCATGGTGTTGAACCACCGCCCGTTGTTCGGCGGACGTGTCGCGGTCAGTCCGTAGCGCGCGACCACGCGGTTGATGATCGCGCTGCCGCCGCTGCGGTTCCAGAAGTTCTCCGCGGCACTGTCGTCGGATGACCGCAGCATTCTGTCGAAGGCCGCCCGGTCGTCGGGGGAGAGCTGGGTCTGGCCCTTGGACACCTGCAGCAGCAGGTCGTCGGCGATGAACAGCTTGACGACCGAGGCGATGGCGATGCTGCCGCTGTTCACGTTGGTCACCAACTGGCCGGTGCTGCGGTCGAGCACGGCGACGGTGATGTCGGCGCCTGCCTTGGAGGCCTCCGCGACGGCCTGCCGTTCACGTCCGTCCAGCCCGATGAAGGCGGCCGCCGGTTCGTCGGGAGGGACTTCTGGCAGCGGAGCCATGCTGCCGAGTGGAGCCACGACGGTGAGCGGGGGCGACGCGGGCACAGGAGGGGTTCCGTAGACCTTTGCCTCGCATCCCGAGGCAACGGTCACGACGGTCGCCGCGACCGTGGTGACCATCAGCAGCTTCGACGGCCGCCGGAACATTGCCCTCCCCTGGACGAGTGAGATGGACGGGAGTTGGCTCGCGCGAGGCGGCGAACTCGTTACTCTCGGTACGTACCCTAACGGTTGACGGCGGTTGCCGCGTCCGCACGAGTCCCATCCGTGGCGTGTGATCTGCACGGGTCGAACGGCACGATTTCGTTGGTTCGGGTCCCTTCTGGCACAATTGAGCAGTTGTCTGCGCACGGCGGGGAAGACATGTCCCCACCTGCTGCGAGATGAGCACGAAGACCTCGGTCCGGCCACGCGTCGCACAGCGACGTGATGCCTACGGCCGCAACGAGAACACGATCACGCGATCCGAACCATGAGGAAGTGTCACCGATGAACACCCTGGACTTCATCGACCAGTCGTCGCTGCGCGACGACATCCCCGCCTTCAACCCGGGCGACACCGTGAACGTCCACGTGAAGGTCATCGAGGGCTCCAAGGAGCGTGTCCAGGTCTTCAAGGGTGTCGTGCTGCGCAGGCAGGGCGGCGGCGTTCGCGAGACCTTCACCGTTCGCAAGGAGAGCTACGGCGTCGGTGTCGAGCGGACCTTCCCGGTGCACTCGCCCAACATCGACCACATCGACGTCGTGACCCGCGGTGACGTGCGACGCGCCAAGCTGTACTACCTGCGCGAGCTTCGCGGCAAGAAGGCGAAGATCAAGGAAAAGCGCTGATTGGCGCCGGCGCCACACTCGGATGGGTGTGACGGTTGGACCCCGAGCAGCGCGGTGCCGAGCACCGCGCTGACTACTCTGAAGGCGTGACCGGACCCGCCGACGCTCCTGACGCCACCGACAAGGACGCTCTTCCTTCCGATCGGTCGGATCGCGATCTCGACACCGTCGAAGACGAGGGCGAAGGGGATTCGCCGAAGAAGAAGCGCGGTGCGGTCCGCGAAGCGGCGATCCTGCTCACCATCGCGCTCGTCCTGTACTACGTGATGCTGACGTTCGTCGCGCGCCCGTACCTGATTCCTTCGGAGTCGATGGAACCCACGCTGCACGGTTGCGCGGGGTGTGTCGGGGACCGGATCATGGTCGACAAGGTCACGTACCGGTTCAGCACGCCGGAGCCGGGTGACGTCATCGTCTTCAAGGGACCGCCGGCGTGGAACGTCGGCTACAAGTCGATCCGCTCCGACAGCGCCCCGATTCGGTGGATGCAGAACGCACTCTCGTTCATTGGCTTCGTGCCGCCCGACGAGAACGACCTGGTGAAGCGGGTGATCGCCGTGGGTGGACAGACGGTCGAATGTCGCGCCGCCACGGGGTTGACGGTCGACGGCAAGAAGCTCCACGAGCCGTACCTCGACGTCAACACGATGATGGCCGATCCCCAGATATATCCCTGCCTCGGCAACGAGTTCGGACCGGTGAAGGTCCCCGAGAACCGGCTGTGGGTGATGGGCGACAACCGCACGCATTCTGCCGACTCGCGGGCGCACTGCACCAACCTGCCCGCAGACGCGCAAAAGGGCCTGCTGTGCACGGGCGACCCGATGGCGGGCACGGTGCCGGTCGGCAACGTCATCGGCAAGGCGCGGTTCATCGCATGGCCCCCGGGCCGGTGGGGCGGCGTCTCGGCGATCAACCCGCAGACCGCTCAGTAGGAGCAAGCCGTGCCGGCGACCTGGCCGCCTCGAGCCGTGATCCGCAAGTCCGCGGGCCTGCGCACGATCGAATCCGCGCTCTACCGCGGCGGGCTCGGCCCGGTGGCCGGGGTCGACGAGGTGGGGCGGGGCGCCTGTGCCGGACCGCTCGTCGTCGCGGCCTGCGTGCTCGGGCCCAACCGGCTCGACAGCCTGTCGGCCCTCGACGACTCCAAGAAGCTCAACGAGCGTGAGCGCGAGCGACTGTTCCCCCTCATCCGGCGCTACGCGCTGGCCTATCACGTCGTGTTCATCCCGTCGAAGGAAGTCGACAGGAGGGGGGTGCACGTGGCCAACATCGAAGGCATGCGCCGCGCGGTGGCCGGTCTGCCGCTGCGCCCGGGCTATGTGCTGAGCGACGGCTTCCGGGTGCCCGGCCTCGCGGTCCCGTCGTTGCCCGTCATCGGCGGCGACGCGGCCGCAGCCTGTATCGCGGCGGCCAGCGTGCTCGCCAAGGTCAGCCGCGACCGGCTGATGGTGGAGATGGATTCTCGTTATCCCGGTTACGGTTTCGCCTACCACAAGGGTTACAGCACGGCATTTCACACGGCGGCACTGGCCGAACGCGGGCCGTGCAGCGAGCACCGGTTCTCGTTCATCAACGTTCGTCGATTGGGGCACGACGACACCGGTATCCCGTTTGGTGGGGAGGCCGAGCGGCATGCCGAACTGGGCTGAGGAAAGATGTACTGCACACCGACCGAAGGACCACTGAACCGATGAGTGCCGAAGATCTCGAGAAGTACGAAACCGAGATGGAGCTCTCGCTGTACCGCGAATACAAGGACATCGTGGGGCAGTTCAGTTATGTCGTGGAGACCGAGCGCCGCTTCTATCTCGCCAACAGCGTCGAGTTGGTTCCGCGCAACGCCGATGGCGAGGTCTACTTCGAGCTCCGGCTGGCCGACGCCTGGGTGTGGGACATGTACCGGCCTGCCCGCTTCGTCAAGCAGGTCCGCGTGATCACGTTCAAGGACGTCAACATCGAAGAGGTCGAGAAGCCCGAGCTCCGGCTACCCGACTGAGCCGTGCATCAGCCCGCCGTGCCGAGCAGTTCGGACCCGACGGTGACCAGGGCGGTTCACTCCCGCGCCAGGGCTGAACATTGGCGCCGCGGGCAGCGTCAACGCACGGGACCCCGACGCCGAACATGATCGCCGCCTACGTACCGTCGAGGCGTGACCGAAGCCCACGCGCCAGTCGCCGTCGTCACCGGAGCCAGTCGAGGGGCGGGCCGCGGGATCGCGACCGCGCTACTGGCCGCGGGCTGGCGGGTGTACCTGACCGGGCGCACCGTCGTCGATGCCGGTGACGGTGGGATAGCCGTCCAGCTCGACCACCGGGACGACGACCAGGTGGCCGCGCTGTTCGGTCGCATCGCCGACGAGTGCGGCACGCTGGACCTCCTCGTCAACAACGCGGCAGCGGTCCACGACGAGCTCACCGGACCAAAGCCGTTCTGGGAGAAGACGATCGAGCTGGCCGACATTCTCGACGTCGGACTGCGGTCGGCCTATGTGGCGTCCTGGCACGCTGCACCGCTGATGGTGGCGAGCGGATGCGGACTCATTGCGTTCACGTCCTCGCCGGGATCGGTCTGCTACATGCACGGCCCGGCATACGGGGCGCAGAAGGCAGGTATCGACAAGCTCGCCGCCGACATGGCCGTCGACTTCGCGGGTACTGGCGTCGCCACCGCGTCCATCTGGATGGGGATCCTGCTGACCGACAAGTTCCGGTCCGCCTTCGCTGGGCACCCTGAGGCATTTGCCAGGACCGCCGCGCACGCCGAGACGCCCGAGTTCGTCGGTCGTGTCATCGACGCGCTGTACCGGGACTCGGCGCTTGCCGAACTCACTGGTCAGGCGTTGATCGCGGCTGAGCTGGCCGAGCGTTACGGCATCACCGACGAGGACGGCAGGCAGCCTCCGTCGCACCGCACGATGTTGGGCGCGCCACGGGTGCCCTCCACTGTGGTGGTGCGCTGACGCCGGCGTCGCCGCGACTTGCCACACTGGGGTGATGCGAAAGACACCGCAGTGCTGGCTCACCGACATGGACGGCGTCCTCGTGCACGAGGAACGTGCCGTACCCGGCGCCGCAGAATTCCTTCAGCGCCTGGTGGAGAAGAAGCGTCCCTTCCTGGTGCTGACCAACAACTCGATCTTCACTCCTCGTGACCTGGCGGCCCGGCTGCTGCGCTCCGGTCTCGAGGTGCCCGAGGGCTCGATCTGGACCTCGGCGCTGGCGACTGCGGCGTTCCTGCACGACCAGTTGCCAGGTGGCTCGGCGTACGTGATCGGCGAGGCAGGCCTCACGACGGCCCTGCACGAGGTCGGGTACACGCTCACCGACACCGGCCCGGACTTCGTCGTGCTCGGCGAGACACGGACCTACTCGTTCGAGGCGATCACCAAGGCCATCCGGTTGATCGGCGGCGGGGCGCGCTTCATCGCCACCAACCCCGACGTCACCGGGCCGTCGCCCGAGGGTCCGACGCCGGCCACCGGGTCGGTCGCGGCACTGATCACCAAGGCCACCGGCATGGAGCCCTACTTCGTCGGCAAGCCGAACCCGATGATGTTCCGCAGCGCGCTCAACCGCATCGAGGCGCACTCGGAGAGCACCTTCATGGTCGGCGACCGGATGGACACCGACGTCGTCGCGGGCATCGAGGCCGGGCTCGAAACCATCCTGGTGCTCACTGGATCGACGACGGTCGCGGACATCCAGAAATACCCCTTCCGGCCCAGTCGGGTCCTCGACTCCATCGCGGACGCCGTCGAGCTGGTCTGACGATGGCCGACGGACCACACCCGGCGCGCCCGTTGGAGGGTGTGCGCATCATCGAGATCTCCAGTTTCGTGGCCGTGCCGTTGGCCGGCATGACGCTGGCCCAGCTGGGCGCCGAGGTCATTCGCGTCGATCCCGTCGGCGGCGCGGCCGACTACCACCGCTGGCCTCTCACCAACGACGGCGAGAGCATCTACTGGGCGGGGCTCAACAAGGGCAAGCTGTCCGCGGCGATCGACGTGCGTTCCGCCGACGGCCAGGAGCTGATCACGCGGCTGATCGTCGACAGCGGGGTGCTGATCACCAATGCGGCTGGGCGGCAATGGCATTCATACGAGACGCTGGTGAAGCTGCGGCCGGACCTGATCCACGTCGAGGTGTCGGGACGCGCCGACGGTGGGACCGGCGTCGACTACACCGTCAACGCGGGCATCGGATTTCCGATGGTCACCGGACCGGCCGGGCTGGCCGATCCGGTCAATCACGTGCTGCCCGCCTGGGACGTGACGTGCGGCCTGTACGTGGCGTTGGCGGTGACGGCGGCGCTGCGGCACCGCGACGCCACCGGGCACGGTCAGCACGTCGGCATCCCCCTGGAGAACGTGGCCCTCGCCACGGCAGGCAACCTGAGCTTCCTGACCGAAGTGATGGTCAACGGCGTCGCGCGCGAACGCATCGGCAACTCGATCTACGGCCAGTACGGGCAGGCGTTCACCAGCGGCGACGGGGTGTCGTTCATGATCGTGGCGCTCACGGGTCGGCACTTCCGGGATCTCGCGGAGGTGACGGGTACGACGAAGGCCGTTGCCGCCCTTGGCGATGCGTTGGGTGCCGACCTTACCGACGAGGGGCAGCGGTACCGGCACCGCGACGCGCTGACCGGCCTGTTCACGGTGTGGTTCACCGATCACACCGCCGAGGAGATCGCGACGGCACTCTCGGCGACGTCGATCCTGTGGGAGCGCTATCGCAGCTTCGACGAGGCCGCCACGGATGCGAAGGTCACCGACAACCCGTTGTTCAGCCCGCTCGACCAACCTCGCATCGGCGAATATCTAGCGCCGGGACTGCCGTTGGCGGTCAACGGTGTCTATCGGCCCGCGGTGCCGTCGCCTGCCCTCGGCGACCACACGGCCGACGTGTTGCGGGAGCGGCTCGGCCTCTCCGATGCCGAGATCGGCAAGCTGACCGACGCGGGCACCGTCGCGTGAGCAGGCTGCTGGGGCTGCTCGACGTTCTGCCCGGCCCGGCCGAGGACTCCTGGCTCGGCCCGGTCAGCGGTCCACAGGGCAAGCGGTCGTTCGGGGGCCAGTTCATGGCTCAGACCCTGGCGGCGGCGGCCCGCACCGTCGAGCCCGCGAAGCTGCCCACCAGCATGCACCTGCAGTTCCTGCGCGGTGGGGAGGCGGGCGAGGGTGTCGAGTACTCGGTGCAGCGCGTGTTCGACGGGCGGACCTCCTCGGCGCGTCGGGTGGAGGCCCGTCAGGGCGAGCGCCTGATGACGGTCGCCACCGTCTCCTTCGCCGTGCCGCTGCCAGGACCCGACCACGGCAGAGTCACATCACTGCCCGACGATCCGGAGGCGCTGCCGCGCACCGGCCCCGTCGGGCCCGCACCGTCGATGCCCTTGGACGAGATAGACATTCGCGTCGTCGACGAGCGGTCGGCGGGCGAATTCGTGCGACGGCTGTGGTGGCGGGTGGAGGTGCCCGTTCCCGAGGACCCACTCTTGCACGACGTCCTCGCGGCCTACGTGTGCGACGTCTACATGATCGATCCGGCGCTTCAGGTGCACGGGCACTCGATGACGGCGCGCACCCACCGAAGCGGGACGACGGACTCGTCGATCTGGTTTCACCGTCCGGTGCGGGCCGATCGGTGGAACCTGCTGGAGACGAGATCGCCTGCGGCGGCCCGCGGACGCGGCGTCATCACCGGCAGCCTGGTCGGCGCGGACGGCGAGATCGCCGCCACGCTGGTGCAGGAGGGCCTCATCGCGGAGCGGGAGCAGCCGCCCGGGAGCTGAGCGGTCGGAACCCCCGAAGGCGAATCCGTCTGCGCGCCATGGTCAGGAGTCTCGTCAAGAGGATGCCAACCAGAACCGACGCGGCGACGCCCACCAGATGGTCTTCCCCGAACAGCGGATACACCTGATAGTGGGTGAGGTAGATGAACAGTGACGCCTCGGCCACCACACCTGCGACCGCCGTGAACGCCGACGGGCACCGGATGGCCGGCAACCAGATCAGCAGGGCCAGGCCCGTGAACACCAGCAGTTCCCGGTGGGGGTTGTCGAAATAGCCGACGATGCCGACCGCCAGGACCGCGGTGACGGCGGCGCGTTGCCACGCCGTCGAGGACTTGGATGCCGCCCACCCGACGGCGAAGAACCAGAACGCGAGCACGGTGAACCAGGCGTCGTCGCCGAGACCGAACCCGTCGAAGCGGATCGCCAGACCCACCGCCAGGAACGCCAGCGCGAACCCGAAGGGTCGACGTCGTTCCAGCCGGTCGCCGAGCGGGCTCCAGCAGATCAGGGCCAGTGCCACCAGGATCCAGACCACTACTTCGACGAACCACAGCCTGCCTGCTGTCATGCTGTCGTCCGGGCCGAGGAACTTGTTGGCCAGCAACAGGTTCGACGCCGTGTAGTCGTTCGTCACCACCAACGCGATCGCCACCCACACCACCGACGGCACCGCGATCCAGGCGATGGTGTTGCCGAGATGGCGGGCGCGCTGTACGCGTGGCAGCGGAGTCAGACAGAAGCGGCCGAAGTTGTAACCCGCGACACCCAGCAGGATGTGTGCACCGCCCCACAGCGTGTACTGCCCGGCGTGCGAGCCCACGATGAGCACGATCGCGAGTGCCCGCAGCGCGACGCTCGTCTCGAGGGTCGTGCCCCACCACCGTCGCGGTCGGGTGCTGGACTCCAGTTCGCGAAGCGGCAACCGCTGCCAGTCGACCGGCAGGTGGCCGATCGCGCGCTCGAGGCGCACGGACATCGACACGTAGGACAGCGAGTTCCCGCCGAGGTCGACGAAGCTGGCGCGGGGATCGATCGACGCGGAGTCGAGTTGCAGCACGTCGGCGAACAGCCCGCGCAGGTCGAGGGCGTCCTCCTCGGCCGTCGCGACCCTGTCGGCCAGTTCGCGGACACCCTGGAGATCGGGCTTGCCCATTGGCAATCGGGGGAGCTCGTCGACGTCGAGCACGCGGATCGCGGATCGCGGAAGGCCGGATGCGTCCGCGGCCAGCAGTGCCACGTCGCATCCGGGGGGTCGAGCGGTCGCCGCCACCAGCAGGACACCGTCGCCGTCGGTGCAGATCGCCGTCACGCCCACGGTCTGCAGTGCGGTCTCGACGCGCTGAAGATCGATCCGCAGGCCGTACAGCTTCGCGAAGCGGCTGAGGCGGCCGACCACTTCGTAGAGACCATCGGTGTTCCTCCTGGCCAGGTCGCCGGTGCGCAGGGCGTCGACCGAGCGTCCCGTCGCGAGGTCACCGGGTGCGTCTGCGTAGCCCATCATGACGTTGGGTCCGTGGTACACCAGCTCGCCGACGCCATCGTCCATGCCGTCCACGGGTTCGACGGTGAACGCACCCCCGGGAATTGGCACGCCGATGGAGGTTGGGTGCCGATGCGCGAGTTCCGGTGGGAGGTAGGCCATTCGCGCGGTCGCCTCGGTCGCCCCGTACATCACGAACAGCTGCCACCCGCTGCGCTGGCCGACTTCCGCGAAACGCCGCACCTGCTCGGGGGCGAGCCTGCCACCGGCCTGCGTGACGTACCGCAGGTCGGGCAGCGCCATGCCGTCGAACCCGACGCGGTCCAGCAGGTCGAACGTGTGGGGCACACCCGCGAACGTCGTCCCGCGGTGCCGTGCCATCAGGTCCCAGAACTCGGCGTCGACGACGGAGTGGTCGGTGAGGATCAGCCCGGCCCCGCGCAGCAGGTGACTGTGGATCACCGACAACCCGTAGCAATACGACATCGGCAATGTCGTTGCGGCCCTGTCGGTGTGCCGGATGCCGAGGTAGGTCGCGATCGCCTCGGCATTGGTGGCGAGGTTGGTCTTCGACAACCGCACGAGTTTCGGTGATCCCGTGCTGCCCGATGTGGACAGCAGCAGTGCCAGCTCCGGATGGAGGTCGTGGGCGGGGCGGTGCCGGTGCGCCACACTGCCGTCGCGGACGATGACGTCGGGGTCGTAGGCGTCGATCACCGAGGTGTGATCGCCTCCTGCGGGCAGGGGCAGCACGACGTGGCCGCCCGCGAGCGCCCCGAGGTAGTTGACCAGAGTGGCTGTGTCGTTGTGGGTTTCGAGCAGGACGAGCCTGCGCTGGCTGCCGAGATCGGACGCGCTCGCTGCGACCAGGTCGGCGAGTTCGCGGTAGGAGAGTTCCCGATCGGTGGTCAGCACCGCGGGATCGTCACGGTGCGAGGCGAGGTGGTCGATCAGTCGGTCGAACATCACGACGATCGCTCGTCGAGCACCACGACCGGTCCGACGACGTCGACGCGCACCTTGGCGTCGACCGCAGGCGGATCGAGGCTGTGCTGACGGACCGCGATGGGGTCACCGTCGCCGGGGTCGACGACGAGGAGGACCTCGTGGCCGCGGAACTCCGACGACAGCACGATCCCAGTGGTGTCACCGTCGTCCGTCACCGCGGTGGCGACCAGCTGCTCGGGTCGCAGCATCACGGTGCCAGGGCCGTCGCCCGCCGTCCCGCGCACGGGTAGCCGACCCAGCACGCATTCCGCGGCTCCCGCGACGACCATGCAGGGCAGCAGCACGCAGTCACCGAGGAACTGGGCGGTGAACCTGTCCTCGGGGGTGAGGTAAACCTGTTGCGGTGAACCGACTCCGGTGAACCGTCCGTCACGCATGACGGCAACCTGGTCGGCGATCGAGAGAGCCTCCTCCTGGTCGTGGGTCACCAGGAGTGTCGTGACACCAGCCTCGGCGAGCAGCTGGGCGACGGCCTTTCGGGTGGCCGCGCGCAGCCCGGTGTCCAGGGCGCTGAAGGGTTCGTCGAGCAGCATCAGTGCGGGCTCGCGGGCGAGTGCCCTCGCGAGGGCGACGCGCTGCTGCTGGCCACCGGACAGCTGGTGCGGCCTGCGTTGCGCCATCGACTCGTCGAGCGACACCAGATCGAGGAGTTCGGCCACCCGCGCTCGGGACTTGCGGGCGCTGCCGCGCAGCCCGTAGGCGATGTTCTGGCCCACGGTCAGGTGCGGAAAGAGGGCCCCGTCCTGCGCGACGTAGCCGACGTCGCGGCGATGGGCCGCCGTGCCGCCACGGGCGTGGGCGACCGTCGTGCCCGCGATGGAAATGGTTCCGGCATCGGGGGTCTCGAAGCCGGCCACCAGACGCAGCAGGGTGGTCTTGCCGCACCCGGAGGCCCCGACGACGGCGGTGACGGTGCCCTTCGGCACGTTGAGGTCGACCCCGTGCAGGACCTCGTGCCCGCCGAAGGACTTGGCGAGACCAGTGATGTCGAGCGCGGCGGCCGTCACAGCGCGGCCGCCCGTGCCGACTGCCGGAACAACACCAGGGTGACCGGGACGGACAGCACGACGAGCAGCAACGCGAACGGCGCCGCGGCGGCGTAGTCGAGCTCGCTGCTCAGCGACCAGAATCGCATTGCCAACGTGTTGGTGCCGGTCGGGGCGAGCAGCAGGGTCGCCGTCAGTTCGGTGGCGACGGCGACGAACACCAGGGATGCGCCCGCCGCGGCGGCAGGCGCCGTCAGCCGCAGCGTGACACGCACGAACGTCAGCGTCGGCGAGACCCCCAGCGAGCGGGAGGCCTCCTCGATTCCCGACGGCACCTGCGCCAGTCCCGTGCGGAGGTTGACCATGGCGCGCGGGATGAACATCAGCACGTAGGCGACGAGCACCAGTGAGATCGTCTGGTAGAGCGGGGGAGCGACGCGGATCGCGACGGTGACGAGGGCCAGTGCGGTGACGATTCCGGGCATCGAGCTGGTGACGAAGTTGGATCCCTCGACGAAGCGCGCGAAGAATCCGCGGTACCGCACGGCAACCCAGGCGAAGGGGAAGGCGAGCACGGTGGTCAAGGCCGCGGCCGCGGCCGCGAGTGTCGCGGTTTGAACCGTCGCGGGCACGATGTCGCCGTGGGTCCACACGTTCGTGCCACCGATCCACAGCCAGCGGGCGACCGTCCACACCGGCACGCCGAGGGCCAGCGCTGCCAAGGCGACCAGCCCGGCAACGGCTGGAATCGTGTTGCCGCCCAGACGATGTGGCGAGAGCTGGCGCTGCGCACCCGAACCGATCCTGGCATAGCGGGCGCTACCGCGGGCGCCCGCCTCTGCCACCAGCAGCACCAGGCAGAGCAGTACCAGAACGCCCGCGAGCGTGCTTCCCGCCGCACCGTTGAAGGTGGCCTGGAACTGCTCGAAGATTGCGGTCGTCAGAGTGGCGAAGCGCAGCATCGCGAAGGCGCCGTACTCCGCGAGGAGGTGCACCCCGATGAGCAGGCCGCCGCCGAGGATCGCGAGCCGCAGCTGTGGGAGCACCACGCGCCAGAACGCCTCCGACGGACTGGATCCCAGTGCCCGTGCCGATTCCTCGATCGCGGGGTCGAGCCTGCGCAGCGTCGCGGCGGCTGGCACGTAGACGAAGGGGAAGTAGGACATCGTCGCGACGAGGATGCCCGCCGAGAACCCGTGCAGCGAGGGCACCACGCTGACCCACGCGTAGCTGTTGATGAACGCGGGGACGGCCAGCGGCGCGACGAACAGGGGCCGCCAGATCGCCCGGCCCGGCACGTCGGTGCGCTCGACCAGCCAGGCGGCGCCGACGCCGAGCACCACGCACAGCGGCACGGTCACGACGACGAGCCCGATCGTATTGACGAGGAGCTCGCCGACCCTCGGCCGGGCGACGAGTGCGTAGACCTGCGAGGCGCCGGTGGTGATGACCGACCAGGCGACGTAACCGAGCGGTACGAAGGTGGCGGCGATCAGAGCCGCCACGGCGCCGACGAGCAGCGGGCCGGGTCTGGGTCCAGGCCCGTCGGCGGATTGCTGCCGTGCCGTCGTCGGGACGGCGTCGGTGGTGATCACCTACCGCGCCATCTAGAGCAGACCAGCCTTCGTCATCAGGTCGGTGACCTTCTGAGCGTCGAGGTCCGACGGATTGACCGCGGGTGCCTGCAGGTCGGCGAGCGGCACCAGCGCCTTGTTCGCGGGCACCTCGCTGGCGACGGGGTACTCGAAGGAGGTTCCGTTCTCCAGTACCTCCTGGCCCGCCCTGCTGGTGACGAACGTCAGGAACTTCTGTGCCTGGTCCTTCTTCTTGCTCGAGTTCAGCACGCCGCCACCGGAGATCGAGACGAAGGCGCCCGGGTCCTGGTTGCGGAAGTAGTGCAGCGCGGTGTTGCCACTGATCTCCTTGGTGCTGGCCTGATCCCGGAACCAGTAGTAGTGGTAGATGATTCCGCCGTCGACCTCGCCCGCGTTGATGGCCCGAAGGGTGGCGATGTTGTCCTGGAAGATCTCGGCGTTCGTCTTCATGCCTGCGAGCCACGCCGCGGTGGCGGGCTCTCCGGTGAGGTCGAGCATCGCCGCCACGATCGCCTGGAAGTCCGGCTTGACGGGCGGAGCGCCCCAGCGGCCCTTCCACGCAGGCTGCTCGAGATCCATGATCGACTTCGGCAGCTGGTCCTCGGTCAGCTTCGACTTGTCGTAGGCGAACACCGTCGTGCGTGCGGCGACGCCCGTCCACTTGTTGGACGACGGCCGGTACTGCGCGGGCACCTGGTCGACGGTCGCCTTGTCGACGTCCGCGAACAGCCCGGCCTTCTCGACTGCGGCCATCGCGGGGGAGTTCTCGGTGAGGATGAGGTCGGCAGGCGACGAGGCGCCCTCCGCGATCAGCTGATTGCCGAGCTCGGTGTCGCCGCCCTGGCGGTAGGTCACCTTGATGCCGGTCGCCTTGGTGAAGGCGTCGATCCACTCCTTGGTCAGCGATTCGTGCTGGGCGTTGTAGATGAGCAACCCGTCGGACTCGTCGGGCGACGACGAGCAGGCCGCCGCGCCCGCGACGAGGGCGATGGCGGAGAGCACGACGCCGATCCGCCGCCTCCAAGGTGACCGCATTGACGACTTCCCTTCCGCGCGAGTGGTGACCCGAGCGTCTTCGTGAGGTGAGGGTTGCCTAACAACATACCTGGGACACGGATGGGATTTCGCTGCGGTTCAACTGCGCGTGATTCAGCCCTCCTGCTCGACCGACAACCACTCGGCCAGGGTGATGCCGAAGGCGGTCGCCTGGCACAGTTCGGCGTTGCGTTGCCTGCCGATCTCCGGGGCGACCCACTCGATGAACTCGCGCTCGGGGTGGGTGGCGTCGCGCATGTGGATGAAGTAGTCGTAGGCGCCGTAGCCCGGCACCCGGTCGGATCTGATCCGGAAGGGCAGCGGTAGGCGGTACAACCGCGTGCCCTTGACGCCGACGTCGAGCAGTTCTGCATCGGAGTCCAGGACCAGGCGCTCGAAGCTGAGATAGGTCAGGGCGATCGACCGCTGATCGGCATCGGGGAGGGCGGCGATCTGTTGGATCAGCATCTCGCTGCGAATCACCTTGAGGTACACGTGTTCGGCGAACTCGGTGCCGTTGAGGAAGTAGTCACCCCGACCGTCCGGCCACTCGATGGCCGGTCGTCCCGTGTCGTCGTGCAGGACACCTGGCCGACCCTCGAGGGTGCGCACCTCGGGCATCGGGACCAGGAGCAACTCGCCGTGCACGGGGACCGCCCAGCCGAGGCCGGACTCCAGTGCGTCGCGCATCGATCGGGAGAAGCGGGCCCATCTGCTCACGGGCACAACGGAGTTCGAATCGAGCCACGCCGCCGTCTGCACGCGACGTTTTCTGGTCTCCACGTCGAGGATGCGCTCGAAGAGGGTGTGAGCGACGTCGGTCAGCACTGCCTTGAACTCGTAGCCGAACAGGCTCTGGCCGGGATCGTCGTTCGGGCTCCAGAACGGAATGGTCCGCCAGCGAGGGTCGGGGCCCTTGAGGACCGCAGCCGTCAGGGCGACGTCGAGGTGGTCGACGACTGCGACCTTCGCGGGTGCCACGTTGCGGGTCCGGCAGAAGGTGCCGATCGCGTCGAGCACCCTCGTCTGGTCGAACGGCACCTCAGTCGCGGACGTAACGCACCCGGTCATGGTCCACCGTGGCCTGCACGTCGAACTCGGTCTTGCGAACCACCCGCCACGCCCACGCGGGCACCTGCAACTCGCGGTGCCGATCGTGGTCCTTCTGGTGCCAGAGCCGAGTGGGCGCGTCGAGATCGACGTACAGCTTGCCACTGGCGGAGACGGTCTTCGCGAACTCCAGATCGCCGTCGAGGACGTGGTGATGCCCGGACTCGCTGTGCCCGACGATGCAGGTGGTGACCCGCTCCGTGGTGGCCGAGGGACCCGAGGGAATGGTGTCCACCGGGAGCAACATGACCTCGCCGTGACGGATGGGTGTGCGCATCTCGGGTCTCCTCGCCTAGGGGGTGATGTGGGTCACGTGGGTGATGGGTGGAACCTAGCGCGCGGGTCCGACACGTCTGAGCCCCCGAAACGACTTGTGTCAGTTGCCAGCACGGCGGGTAAGTCGTTCTGTACGTTGGCCGAGACACGGCAGCGTCCCGCTCGACACGACGAAGGAATGAACTCCATGAATCTGTTCGCCACCACCTTGCGCCGCGGCGTCATCGGGACCATCGGCGCGTGTGCGGTGGGGGCTGCCGCCGCCGGTGCGGGGATCGTCCCCGCGGCCTCGGCGGCGCCGTGCAAGGCCAGCGGGTACGCCCAGACCGCCAGTGGGGTGCTGGCTTCGGCGGGCGGTTACCTCGATGCTCACCCGGGCGCAGACGACGTGCTCACGGCAGCGGCCAACCAGCCGACCGACGTGGCAAGGACCTCGGTCCGCGGTTACTTCGTCGCGCACCCCAATGAGTTCGTGGACCTGCAGCACATCGTCCAGCCCCTGAAGGACGTCAAGAACCAGTGCGGCGTGGACGTCTCGCCGACCCAGCTTGCGACGCTGTTCGAGGCGCTGTCCTGAGGTACTAGGCGGGCAGGTCCGTGTACTGCCACGTGACGCCGTCGGCGCTGAACGTGAAACCCTTGCCCGTCAGCTCACTGGCGCACGAGATCCCCGTCGCCTCCTGCACGTTGCAGCGGAAGCCGGAGACGATCAGCACCTTGTTGAACGGCAGGACGGCGGCTGGTCCCGGAACTAGGGAGTACCCGGGGGAGTCCAGCGTCGCGAACTGGGGATCGGCGTCCCGGCCCACCTGGATCGCGTTCGGCGCGGCGTCCGTCCCGTCCTGGCCCGTCACGGTGTCGGGCGCGCCCTTGACGGGAATGGTCGATCCCGTCGCGGACTGACAGCCTGCCGTATCCCGCGGGATGATCGCGCACACCCATCGCTTGCTGGGGCTGGTGAAGTAGTAGGCGGTCTCTGCGTCGGCCTGCGGCGCGGCGTAGTCGAAGGCGTTGGCCAGCCCGTCGTTGTTGGGCGGGGCAGCCAGCGGCGGCGGAGCGGACGTGCTGGTCTGCGTGGTGGGACGGGCGTCGTCGGTGTTCACGACGGTCCCCGAATCGCACGCGGAGCCAACGAGGGCCACGGCAGCAAGGGCGAGTGCGAAGCCCAGCCCTCGGTGGTGCAGTCGGCCGGCCATGGGCCCCATCCTTACATGGTGGACATCTGCCACCCCCGGCCGACCGTTGCTGCAAGGTTCTGGAATGAACGGTTAATAACCGGTAGGATGGGGTATGGCCAGGCCACGAAAATTCGCCGAAGAGGACGTCGTCGCCGCTGCGCGCGACCAGTTCTGGTCCGCCGGATACGCGGGCACGTCGTTGGACGACCTGACGGAGGCCACCGGGCTCGGGCGCGGAAGTCTCTACGGCGCGTTCGGGGATAAGCACGGTCTCTACCTGCGGGCGCTCGACGACTACTGCAGCGTCACCCTGGCTTCGGTCGCGGACGACCTCGGCTCGTCGGACGTGGCGGCGTACGACCGGCTGGTTCGGCACATCAGGAACAAGGTGAGCGCCACACCCGCCGAGGCCAAGCGCGGCTGCCTGGTGGCCAAGAGCGCCGCCGAATTGGGTTCCACGGACAAGGAAGTGGCGCGTCGGGTCAAGAGCGCGATGCAGAAGTACCAGGCGCTGCTGACGGACGCCATCGCCGAGGCGAGGCGCGACGGCGACATCGATGCGGGTGTGGAACCCGAGGAACTGGCGCTCTTGGTGCTGACCTTCCTGCGCGGCAACGAGGCGCTGACCAAGTCCGGGTACCCGCCTGCGCGGATACAGGCGGCCGCCGACCAGTTCATCGCGCTGCTTCCCACCACGCGCTGACGCGTGCTCGGCAATCATGCTGTGCTGAAACGGGTTTGGCTGCCGCATCCGACGCCAGCCGGTCGCCCGCGTTCGTGAGGGCCGGGAACGCAAGATCCGCCGCCTGTGGATGAACTCGCCTCTGTGGATGAACGGTTGAGCGGACCGTCGGCCTGTCGTGGTCCCATCGCATCGTGTGGCCATGACGGAAACGTGGACTCGCGCCGAGATCGGCGCCCTTGGTGAGCAACTCGCGGTCGAGCATTTGAAGTCGTGCGGACTGGAGGTTCTGGCCCGCAACTGGCGGTGCCGGTACGGCGAGTTGGACGTCATCGCCGTGGACCAGCAGGCGGGACTGGTGGTGTTCGTCGAGGTGAAGACCCGCACCAGCGATCGGTTCGGTGGCGTCGAGCAGGCGGTGACACCGCAGAAGGTGCGGCGACTGCGCAGGCTCGCGGGGGCGTGGCTGGCCAACCAGGACCGCAGGTGGGCGCAAGTGCGGATCGACGTCGTCGGTGTGCGCATCGGGCGAGGGCCGCTCCCGGAGATCACCCACGTCGAGGGGGTGGGGTGATGGCGCTGGGACGGGCCTACTCGGTGGCGATGTGCGGTGTCGACGGTGCGATCGTCGAGATCGAGGCCCACATCACGTCGGGGCTGCCCGGGGTGCATCTGGTCGGACTGCCCGACACCGCCCTGCAGGAGGCGCGCGACCGGGTGCGTGCGGCAATCACCAACTGCGGCAACAACTGGCCGATGGCTCGCCTTACGCTGGCCCTGTCGCCTGCGACGCTGCCGAAGACGGGTTCGTCGTACGACGTCGCGCTGTCCCTGGCGGTGCTGTCGGCGGACCAGGAGAAGACCTGGGCGGTGCTCGACAAGACGGTGCTCCTCGGAGAACTGGCGCTCGACGGGCGCGTGCGTCCGGTCAAGGGCGTGCTACCCGCGGTCCTGGCCGCCAAGCGGGAGGGTTGGCCCGCGGTCGTGGTCCCGGTCGACAACCTTGCCGAGGCCAGTCTGGTCGACGGCATCGAGGTGTGGGGAGCGCGCACCCTGCGGCAACTGAAGGCGTGGGTGGCGGGCAAGTGCTCACTCGACCCAAGGGTCGACGCAACGTCCTGCGACCCGGAGTCGACGGCCGACCTCGCCGACGTCGTCGGCCAGTCGCACGCCAGGTTCGCCGTCGAGGTCGCCGCCGCCGGTGCACATCACCTGCTGCTGACCGGGCCGCCCGGAGTGGGCAAGACCATGCTGGCACAACGTCTTCCGGGCCTGCTGCCACCGCTGACCCACCAGGAGTCGCTCGAGGTGACGGCCATCCACTCGGTCGCGGGCCTGCTGTCCGGCGGCACCCCGCTCATCACTCGGCCGGTGTTCGTGGCGCCGCACCACACGTCGACCGTCGCCGCGCTGGTGGGTGGGGGGTCGGGAATCGCCCGTCCAGGCGCGGTGAGCCGTGCCCACCGCGGCGTGCTGTTTCTCGACGAGTGCGCCGAGATCGGCTCCAGCGTGCTGGAAGCATTGCGAACGCCGTTGGAGGACGGCGAGATTCGACTGGCCCGCCGGGACGGTGTGGCGCACTATCCGGCCCGGTTCCAGCTTGTCATGGCGGCGAACCCGTGCCCGTGTGCGCCCGCGAAGTCAAGTGACTGCGTCTGTCCCGCGGTGGTCAAGCGGCGCTATCTCGGCAGGTTGTCCGGCCCGCTGATGGACCGCGTGGACCTTCGCGTGGAACTGCATCCGGTCCGGTCCGGCGCGATCGGCGCGGCCGAGGGCGAGTCGACCGCTGCGGTCCGCGCCCGGGTGGCCGCCGCTCGCGACGCCGCCGCAGCACGCTGGGCGCCGCACGGCGTCCGCACCAACGCGGAGGTCAGCGGTCCCTTGCTGCGCAGACGATTTCGGCTCGACAGGACGGTGATGGCGCCCCTGCGGACCGCGCTCGACCGGGGTGAGCTCAGCATCCGCGGCATGGACAGGACTTTGAGGGTTGCATGGACTCTGTCCGATTTGGCGGGTCGCACGATGCCGGTGCTCGACGACGTCAACACGGCGTTGAGCTTCCGCCAGGCCGGAGGTGCCCGATGATCGGCGAGCAACGGGCATGGGCGTACCTGTCACGGGTGGTCGAACCCCCGTCGGCAGAGCTGGCATCGTACGTCGCCGAGGTGGGACCCGTGGAGGCCGCAGAGCGCATCAAGCGGGGCGACGGCATCGAGGGTCTAAGACGCTTGACCGAGGCACGTCGTGACATCGACTGCTCTGCAGCGGATTTGGAAACTCTCGCGCGGTTGGGCGGTCGCCTGCTCACGCCAGATGATCCCGAGTGGCCGCTGCTCGCCTTCCGGTCCTTCCACGGCGAGCGCGTTCGCGACCGCCCCGCCGGTCACCAACCGATGGTGCTGTGGGTGGTCGGGCAGGATTCGCTCGTCGACGTCGCCGAACGGTCGTGCGCGATCGTCGGGACCCGGGCCGCGACGTCCTACGGCGAGTATCAGGCCGCGGATCTGGCGGCCGGGCTGGCCGAACGGGACGTTGCGGTGATCTCGGGCGGCGCCTTCGGCATCGACGGAGTCGCACATCGGGCGGCGCTCGGCGCGGAGGGCCTGACGGTGGCGGTACTCGCGGGCGGGATCGACGTGCCCTACCCGGCCGCTCACACGGCGATGCTGCGCCGCATCGGAGAACAGGGGCTGCTGGTGACCGAGTATCCGCCGGGCATTCGGCCCGCGCGCCATCGCTTCCTCACCCGCAACCGTCTGGTCGCAGCCCTCGGCGGAGCCACGATCGTGGTCGAGGCGGGCTTGCGCAGCGGCGCCGCGAACACCGCCGCCTGGGCGGAGGCACTCGGCCGCCTGGTCGGCGCCTACCCGGGGCCCGTCACGTCGGCCGCGTCCGCCGGATGCCACGTGTTGATCAGGAACGGCGCCCAGTTGGTGACGCGCGCCGAGGACGTGGTGGAGATGGTGGGGGACATCGGTGAGATCGCGCCGGACCCCGATCACCCGACCTCTCCACTGGACGGGCTGAGCGCTAAGGAAATGCGGGTCTACGACGCGCTCCCCGTTCGGGGCGCACGCACCGTCGACCAGATCGCCGTGGCTGCCGGTCTGCCCCCCACCGAGTTGCTCGGGCCGCTGGCAACCTTGGAACTTGCTGGCCTGGTGCGTCGCCACGAAGGGAAGTGGCGCATCAAGCTCCGGTAAGTTGGCAGCATGCACGGCGTCGGGAAATGGGGCCGCTGTGTGGCTGCACTCCTCGTCGTTGCCACCTTGACCGTCTCAGGCTGTCGAACCGCCCAGGCCGAACCGGTCGTGCCGGCCGACGGTTACGGGTTCAGCGTCGGCGCCTCCCAGATCTGGATGAGTCCGCAGGACGCCGACCGTGAACTCGACGCGGCCGCCAGGACCAACGCCCGCTGGATCCGGGTGCACATCGACTGGCACGCGATCGAGAAGACGAAGGGCCAGTTCGACTGGGATTACGTCGACCACTGGGTCGATGGCGCGCGGGCGCGGGGGATGCGGGTGCTCGGTCTCATCGTCAACACGCCGGAGTGGGCCAAGGCGCCCGGCACCGCCCTCTACGGGCCGCCGGTGAACCCCGCCGACTACGCAGAGTTCGCGACGACCGTGGTCAAGCGCTACCGCGACCGCGTCTCGGACTGGGAGATATGGAACGAACCCAACCTGCCACGCTTCCTCGGGTACGCCGAACGCCAGGCCGCGGTCTACGTGAGTCTGCTGAAGGCCGCGTATCCCGCGATCAAGACCGTGCAACCGAACAGCACCGTCATGTCGGCGGGGCTCAGTCCCGCGATCGGTGTCGACGCGCCGCCGAATTTCCTCAACGACATGTACACCAATGGCGCCAAGGGCTATTTCGACGCAATTGCCATGCACCCGTACGTATCTCCCGGCGGGATCGCTGCGGACCCGGACAACGCGTGGTCCGACCTCGCCCGTGCACACGACGTCATGACGGTCCACGGCGACGGCGACAAGAAGATCTGGATGACCGAGTTCGGTGCGCCGACGTCGGCCCCCGACGCGCAGGGGGTCAGCCAGCAGGAACAGGCCAAGCAGATCCTCGACGTGATGGCGGGGGTGGCGGCCACCGGCTGGAGTGGACCGGCGTTCATCTACAGCATCCGGGACATCGACACCGCCAATCCTGGCGATCCGCAAGACAACTACGGAGCCCTGCTGACGTCGGACTGGCAGCCCAAGTACACCGCCGGGGTGCTCGCAAGGTAGCCGCCCACCGGGGCCCTCCCGCTCGTATAGTCGACTGGGCCAACCGACGATCGTGAAGAGGTGACTGTGGCAGGGCGCCCGATCCACACATTCGAAGTGGTGCGCAGCGAGCAGCTGACGCCCCACATGGTCCGGGTGGTCCTCGGCGGCGGCTTCACCACGTTCTCGCCGAGCGACTTCACGGACTCCTACGTCAAGATCGTCCTGCCCAAGCCGGGCACCGACGTGTCGGCGCTGGCCAGGCCGTTGACCCTCGACAGCTTCCAGTGTCTGCCTGCCGAGCAGCAGCCCGTCGTCCGCACGTACACGGTGCGCCGCGTCGATCGCGAGCGCGGTGAGATCAGCATCGACTTCGTCGTCCACGGCGAGCACGGAGTGGCGGGCCCATGGGCGAGCTCCGTGCAACCGGGTGACCCTGCGTACCTGATGGGCCCCAGCGGGGCCTACGCGCCCGATCCCGCTGCGGACTGGCACCTCCTGGCCGGGGACGAAGCCGGGTTGCCCGCGATCAGTGCGGCTCTCGAGGCGTTGGCGCCCGACGCCGTCGGACAGGCCTTCATCGAGGTCAGCGGACCCGACGACGAACTCCCGCTCGTCGCGCCCGAGGGCGTCGACGTCCGTTGGATCTATCGCGGTGGCCGCGCCGACCTGGTGTCCGAAGAGCATGCCGGCGACCACGCACCGCTGATCGCCGCCGTCAAGGAGGCCCAGTGGCTACCCGGTCAGGTGCAGGTCTTCATCCACGGCGAGGCCCAGGCGGTCATGCACAACCTGCGGCCCTACGTCCGCAAGGAGCGTGGCGTGGACGCCAAGTGGGCGTCGATCTCGGGCTACTGGCGACGCGGGCGTACCGAGGAGACGTTCCGGCAGTGGAAGGCCGAACTGGCGAAAGAGGAGTCTCAGTCCGCAGGGTGACCCCGGGCTGGCACGCTTAGCAGATGGCATTCGGCGACTACCAACTCGAGATCTACCTACAGGGCCTGTCCGGCGTCCTCCCGTCCCTTCCGATGGCGTTCGCAGAACTGGAGGCCAAGGCCCAAGCCGCGATGTCCCCGTCGCTGTGGTCGTACGTGGCGGGCGGCGCGGGTGACGAGCGCACCCAGCGGGTCAACGTCACGGCGTTCGAACGCTGGGGCCTGATGCCGCGAATGTTCGTCGGTGCCAAGGAACGAGACGTCAGCGTCGACCTGTTCGGTCTGACGCTCCCGTCACCGGTCTTCATGTCGCCGATCGGCGTCATCGGTCTGTGCGCCCAGGACGGTCACGGTGACATCGCCGCGGCGAAGGCCGCGGCCCGCACGGGAGTGCCACTGATGGTGTCGACGCTCACGGCCGATCCGCTGGAGCAGGTGGCCGCCGAATTCGGTGACACGCCAGGCTTCTTCCAGCTGTACACGCCGACGGACCGCGACCTGGCGGCGAGCCTCGTCTCGCGCGCCGAAGCGGCCGGCTTCAAGGGCATCGTCGTCACCCTCGATACCTGGGTTCCCGGCTGGCGACCGCGGGACCTGTCGACGTCGAACTTCCCGCAGCTGCGCGGGCACTGCCTGTCGAACTACACCAGCGACCCGGTCTTCCGTGCCTCGTTGTCGCAGACCCCTGAGGAGAACCCGCAGGGCGCAATCCTCAAGTGGATCTCGGTGTTCGGCAATTCGCTGTCGTGGGACGACCTTCCGTGGTTGCGATCACTGACCAAGCTCCCGCTTCTGGTCAAGGGCATCCAGCATCCCGACGATGCGCGCCGCGCGATCGACGGCGGCGTCGACGGCATCTTCTGCAGCAATCACGGCGGCAGGCAGGCCAACGGCGGGCTGCCTGCGATCGACTGCCTGCCCGGTGTCGTCGAGGCCGCTGGCGGTGTGCCCGTGCTGTTCGACTCGGGTATCCGCAGTGGGGCCGACATCGTCAAGGCGCTGGCGCTCGGCGCCACCGCCGTGGGTATCGGGCGGCCCTACGCCTACGGCATGGCCCTCGGTGGCGTTGACGGCGTGGTGCACGTGTTGCGCTCGCTGCTCGCCGAGGCCGACCTCATCCTGGGCATCGACGGATATGCCTCGCTCACGGATCTGAGTCCGGACGCGTTGCGCCGCGTCGAGTCCGCGGGGGTGGCCCGATGAAGGCGGTCAGCTGCCTCGGCGGGAACCTCGAAGTCGTGGACCTTCCCTCCCCGCAGCCGCAGAAGGGCCAGCTGGTCCTCGACGTGAAGCGTTGCGGCATATGCGGTTCCGACCTGCACGCCAGGCACCATGCCGGTGAGCTCGAGGACGTGATGGTCGCGGTCGGCTACGAGGACTTCATGCGTGCCGACACCCCCGTCGTGATGGGCCACGAGTTCTCGGGTGAGGTCGCCGAGCGTGGACGCGGGGTCGGCAAGGAATTCAAGGCGGGCACGCTGGTCGTGTCGTTCCCCTTGGTTCGGGCCAGTGGCGGTGTGCATCTGACCGGGCTGTCACCGCTGGCGCCGGGGGGATACGCCGAACAGGTGCTCGCGGAGGCGGCGATGACCTTCGTGGTCCCCAACGGCTTGTCGGCCGACGTCGCGGCGTTGACCGAACCGATGGCCGTGGCGCTGCACGCCGTCCGTCGCAGTGAGATCGGCAAGGGCGACGTCGCGATCGTCATCGGTTGCGGTCCCGTCGGGCTCGCGGTCATCAGTCATCTCAAGGCGAGCGGTGTCAAGACGATCGTCGCGAGCGACTTCTCCTCAGGCCGAAGGGCACTCGCCACGAAATGTGGTGCGGACGTCGTGGTGGACCCGGCGGTCGACTCACCCTACGAGCGCGCAGGCACCAGGGGAATGATCACCAAGGCGCCAGATCTCTACGAGCTGGGCATGGGATCGATGGAGAAACTGCGCAAGCTGCCGGGCTGGTCGCACGTCTACCGTGCGGCGGACGCTCTCGGCGCGGCTGGCCCGAAGCGACCGGTGATCTTCGAATGTGTCGGTGTGCCGGGCATGCTCGACGGGGTGGTCGCTGCGGCACCGCTGAACGCCCGCATTGTCGTCGTGGGTGTCTGCATGGGCGAGGACAAGCTGCGCCCGGCGATGGCGATCAGCAAGGAAGTCGACATGCGGTTCGTATTCGGTTACACGCCTTTGGAATTCCGCGACACCCTGCACATGCTGGCAGATGGCAAGGTCGACGGCTCGCCGCTGCTCACCGGGACCGTCGGTTTGGCAGGCGTCGAGGCCGCGTTCGATGCACTCGGGGATCCCGAGACGCACGCCAAGATCATGATCGATCCCGCGAGCTCTGCCGTCGCACCCTGATCACTCAGCTGGTGTCGTCTTCGTCGGGTGGGTGGAGGAGTGCTTCGGGGCGGTGGTGGTAGCCGTGTCCATTTGCCACGCCGTCGACAATGGTCCGCTGCTACGGTCACGCCATGCGGTTCCGTGACTGGGCTGGGGTCATCGTCATCGGTCTGACCGTGGCACTGGCGCTCTATCTGCTCTTGGAGGGCTTTGTGCACTACACCGACACCCCGTGACGCATATCCTGACTCTCTTCACCTCGTGAAA
The DNA here is from genome assembly GCA_025963385.1 of Mycobacterium sp. Taxonomy (GTDB): domain Bacteria; phylum Actinomycetota; class Actinomycetes; order Mycobacteriales; family Mycobacteriaceae; genus Mycobacterium. The sequence continues at coordinate 2,380 of JAOPUT010000248.1, read as the reverse complement.
CCGACGTTGTAGGCGATCAGGATGATCCGCTGCGCCGGGGCGGCAGTCTGTTTGGTGCGGAACAGGTTCAGGGCCGAACCGGTGGCGCCGTCGAAGACGGCGAGGTGGTGGTGGGCGTGGGCGGCCAACCGGATGACGTCGGCGATGGGCACGGTGGTGCCCCCACCGGTCACGCCCACACCGGCGCGGGATTCGAGGTCGGCCAGGGTGGTGCGGATGATGATCGACACCGGCAACCCGTTCAACTGTCCGAGGTCCCCGCCCATCAACGCCATGCGCCCGATGAGACACAAGGGTTTTGATTGTCGCGAGTTGTCGCTCAGAGGCGGGCACTTCGACCCTTCCCGCCGGACACGGCCCGGTCTCGTTTCCGCAACACGTGCCGTCACCACCGGCCGTCGCTGGCCACCTCTGCCAATCTGGAGCAGTGGCGGTGGCAGTGGACGTGGTCCTCGAGGAGTTCGACGAGTACCTCGCGTTGCAACGTGGCCGCTCCGAGCACACCCGCCGCGCCTATCTCGGCGATCTCAGATCGCTGTTCGCGTTCCTCGCCGAGCGGACGCCGGACGCAGGACTGGAGAGACTTACGCTGCCGGTGCTGCGAACCTGGCTCGCGACCCAGGCCGCCGCGGGGACCGCGCGCACCACGCTGGCGCGGCGGACGTCGGCGGTGAAGACGTTCACCGCATGGGCATCGCGCCGCGGCCTGGTTGAAGGAGATCCCGCGGCCCGGCTGCAGGTGCCGAAGTCCCGTCGCACCCTCCCTGCCGTATTGCGTCAGGATCAGGCGCTCGACGCCATGGCAGCCGCCACTTCCGGTGCCGAGCAAGGAGATCCGCTGGCGCTGAGGGATCGATTGATCGTGGAGATGTTGTACGCCACGGGAATTCGCGTCAGCGAGCTCTGCGGGCTGGACATCGACGACGTCGACCCCGGCAGGCGCGTGCTGCGGGTGCTCGGCAAGGGGAACAAGCAGCGGACGGTGCCGTTCGGCGAACCGGCGCTGCGGGCGCTCACCTCCTGGCTCGCCGACGGTCGGCCCGCGTTGGCTACGTCCACTTCGGGCGCCGCCCTGCTGCTCGGCGCGCGCGGGCGGCGCATCGACCCGCGTCAGGCCCGCACGGTCGTGCACCAGACGATGGCCGCCGTCGACGGCGCACCCGACATCGGCCCCCACGGCCTGCGCCACAGCGCGGCGACCCATCTGCTCGAAGGCGGAGCGGATCTCCGCGTCGTCCAGGAGCTGTTGGGCCACTCCTCTTTGGCGACCACGCAGCTCTACACCCACGTCACCGTGGCCCGGCTGCGAGCGGTGCACGATCAGGCGCACCCAAGGGCCTAGCGGAGGAAGAGCCCGCTCACATCCACACCGGGTATCACCCGCCAAGCGGTTTGAGCCGGATCTGAGTCGTCACCACCAGCCCGAGCGGGTCGACGTAATCGGCACGCGAGGCCGGGCCCCACATCGCACCCCAGTGCAGGCATGTACCGGCGCCGCAACCGGCGTGACCCGCGACCAGCGTTCCCAGCGCACCGCCGGAGTCGACGAGCTGACCCACCCGCACGGCCGCCCGCACCGGCTCGTAGCTGGTGCGAAGACCGCCTGGGTGGGCGATCGACACGACCGGCCTGCCCGCCAGCTCGCCCGCGAAGACGACGGTCCCCGCCGCCGCGGCGTACACGGTCTGGCCTGGGGCTCCGGCGAGGTCGACACCGCGGTGGCCGCGATTCCAGTTGGGCGACGGTGCGTCGAACGTCCGCAAGACTCCAGGTCGGGGGCGTAGTGGCCAGTCCAGCCGGTCATCGATGGCGGCCGCCGGGGCTGCCAGCAGCATCGCAAGTGAGATTACGATCGACAGCGATCTCATCGGCCCAGCTCAGCGTGTATCGGCGGGGTTGGGAAGGACCGCGGCGCCATCTGTGGACCGACGAGCAACTGTGGATGGTTCCCGGTCGCTCCGGGTGGTCAAAGCATGCATGTCAGCGGTGTAAACTGGCTCCCGCAATCCGCATCAACGGGTTGACTTCGCGCGCCTGTGCCGCGGCCCCGTAGTTCCAAGGCCGCACACGCTTGCCGGGCGGTCCCGCCTCGAGATTCGAGACGGGTCCGGCACGCAGACAGACGCCAGGGTCCGGCATCACCCGACGCCGGACGACAACCGTCTACATAGAGGACATGGCCGGATTATGGCTGTTGTAACCATGAAGCAGCTGCTTGACAGCGGCACCCACTTCGGGCACCAGACCCGACGTTGGAATCCCAAGATGAAGCGGTTCATCTTCACCGACCGCAACGGCATCTACATCATCGACTTGCAGCAGACGCTGACGTACATCGACAAGGCGTACGAATTCGTCAAGGAGACCGTCGCCCACGGCG
>JAOPUT010000244.1 GCA_025963385.1 Mycobacterium sp. | reverse complement strand
CCGGAAAGTGAGCGTCATAGTCGATGTGCGCGTTGAGGATTCGCAGTGAGATGAACCGCCAGTCGACGCGGTACTCGCGTTGGGCTGCGACCATCCGCACCCACTTGCTCGTCATCCAGGCGAACGGACAGACCGGATCGAAGTAGAAGTGCAGATCGGCGGTCACACCGGATCACAGATGACGATCGGGATCTTCCGATCCGTGTAAGAGCGGTAGTTGACGAAGTCGGGGTACATCGCGTCGAGCTTCGGCCAGTACTCGTCGCGTTCGGCGTCGGTGGCGTCGCGGGCGACGAGCGCGTGCACGCCGTCCTTGGTTTGGAACGTGACCTTGGGGTTGGCCACCAGGTTGAGGTACCACATCGGGTTGGTGGCGCGGCCGCCCTGCGACGCGACGAGCACGATGCGCTGCCCCTCCTGCAGGAACAGCAGGGGACTGTCGCGGGGCTCTCCCGACTTGCGGCCGACCGTCGTCAGGATCCCGACCTCGGTACCCTTGAGGAACTTGTTGCCGAGCTTGCCGTTGGTCTTCTTGAAGACGAAGGTCTGGGCCTTCGACATCCACTTGATGGCGGTGCCGACCTTGGCCGAGTTCAGGCCCTCGATCTGTTTGGGCTTCAGGGGGCGGGACGGGTTGGCCATCGGGAAACCTCCGGGGAACCTATCGTGCGATGAAGGGCCGGATGCTGGCCCGGATGTGTCGGATCTTGCCGTCGGCGGTGAAGAGGAAGGTCTCGTCGACGTGAGCGCACACCCGCCTGCCCGCCAGCGTCGGCTTGGTGATCACGTCGAACCTGGCGCGCAGCCCGTCCCCGTCGACGGTGAACTCCGGTGCCGTCGTCTTCTCGATGATGCGGTACTGCGGTCCGCGAGTGAGGCTGCGGCGCAGGTGGTTTCCCGAGAAGCCGGTCTTCAGCCCCACCTCGATCCTGGTGCAGTCCGGCGCGAATGGGACGTCATCGGCCCGGTGGTCGGCCAGCGCGCTGATGTAGGCCTGTGCGGCCGCAACGCGCTGCGTCTCGGTGACGGTCACTAGATCCGCTCGATGATGGTGCCGGTCGACAGGGCACCGCCCGCGCACATCGTGATCAATGCCGTGCTCTTGTCGGTGCGCTCCAGTTCGTGCAGCGCCGTGGTGATGAGCCTGCTGCCGGTGCTGCCGACGGGATGGCCCAGCGCAATCGCGCCGCCGTTGACGTTGACGGTGTCCATGTCGGGCTCGTGCACGCGGGCCCACGACAGCACGACCGACGCGAACGCCTCGTTGATCTCGGTGATGTCGATGTCGCCCATCTTCATCCCGGCCTTCTCGAGCACCTTGGCGGTCGACTGCACCGGCCCGTCGAGGTGGTAGTAGGGCTCGGAGCCCACCAGTGCCTGGCTGACGATGCGCGCGCGCGGCGTCAAACCGAGGGACCTGGCCTTGTCTTCGTCCATCCACAGCACCGCTGCGGCGCCGTCCGAGATCTGTGACGACGTGCCCGCCGTGTGGATTCCGCCCTCCAGCACCGGCTTCAGCTGCGCCAACCCCTCGAGGGTGGTGTCACGCAAACCCTGGTCACGGGTGACCGGGGCTCGTTCTGCCGTCGGCTTCTTGTTCTCGTCGAGCACGGGCGCGACGATCGCGCTGATCTCGCGGTCGAACCGTCCCTCGGCCCAGGCCTGCTTGGCCTTCTGCTGCGAGGCGAGACCGAAGGCGTCGATGTCCTCGCGGGTGATGCCGCGGCGCTTGGCGATCCGCTCGGCAGCGGTGAACTGGTCGGGCAGATCGATGTCCCACGACTCCGGCCGCAGGATGCCGCGGTCGGGACCGGCGTTGGCGCCGAGGCCCACCCGGCTCATCGCCTCGATGCCGCACGCGATGCCGACGTCGATTGCGCCAGCCGCGATGAGGCCAGCGATGAGTCCGTTGGCCTGCTGGCCGCTGCCGCACTGGCAGTCCACGGTCATCGCGCCGACGTGCTCGGGCAGACCGGCGACCAGCCAGCCCACCCTGGTGATGTTGTTGGACTGCTCGCCGAACTGTGTGACGCAGCCACCGATGACCTGCTCGACCTCACCGGCATCGATGCCGGCCTTCTCGACGAGGGCCTTCTGGGTCAGGCCCAGCAACTCGGTGGCATGAAGCCCGGACAGCCACCCGTTGCGCTTGCCAATGGGGCTGCGAGTGGCTTCGACGATGACAGGGTTACCCATTCCGTCAGGCTAGAACACGTTTCATTACTCTGACAAGCTGCGATGCCACCACACCTTTGATCTGCAATGAAGGCATGTTTTACTGGCACTAGAACACGTTGCAATTGAGGAGAGCCCCATCGTGCCCACCCCCAATATCTCATCTGACTTCGACTTCCTGAGCGCTACCTTGAATCTCGAGCGGCTGCCTGTGGAAGAGCTTGCCGAACTCCGTGAAACCGAACCCGTGCACTGGGTCGACGTGCCCGGGGGCACCGGCGGCTTCGGGGACAAGGGCTACTGGCTCGTCACCAAGCACGCCGACGTCAAGGAGGTCTCCAAGCGGAACGACATCTTCGGAAGCTCTCCCGACGGCGCGATTCCCACGTGGCCGCAGGACATGACGCGTGACGCGATCGATCTGCAGAAGGCCGTCCTGCTGAACATGGATGCGCCGCAGCACACCCGCCTCCGCAAGATCATCTCCCGCGGGTTCACCCCGCGAGCGATCGGGCGACTCGAGGACGAACTGCGCACCCGCGCGGAGAACATCGCCAAGGCGGCGGCGGCCGAAGGTACGGGTGACTTCGTCGAGCAGGTGTCGTGCGAACTGCCGCTACAGGCCATCGCCGGTCTGCTCGGCGTCCCCCAGGAGGACCGCGACAAGCTCTTCCGCTGGTCCAACGAGATGACGGCGGGTGAGGATCCGGAGTACGCCGACGTCGACCCGGCGATGTCATCGTTCGAACTGATCACCTACGCCATGAAGATGGCCGAGGAGCGGGCGAACAACCCGACCGAAGACATCGTCACGCAACTCATCCAGGCGGACGTCGATGGCGAGAAGTTGTCCGACGACGAGTTCGGGTTCTTCGTGGTGATGCTCGCGGTGGCGGGTAACGAGACCACCCGCAACTCGATCACGCACGGGATGATCGCCTTCTCGCAGAATCCCGAGCAATGGGAGCTCTACAAGAAGGAGCGGCCAGGGACGGCGGCCGACGAGATCGTACGCTGGGCCACGCCGGTGTCTGCGTTCCAGCGCACCGCGCTCGAGGACGCCGAACTCGGTGGCGTGAAGATCAAGAAGGGGGACCGGGTGGTGATGTCCTACCGCTCCGCCAACTTCGACGACGACGTGTTCGAGAACCCGACCGAGTTCGACATCATGCGGAGCCCCAATCCGCACGTCGGCTTCGGCGGGACCGGGGCTCACTTCTGCATCGGCGCGAACCTGGCACGGATGACCATCAACCTGATCTTCAACGCCGTCGCCGACGCGATGCCCAATCTGGTGTCGATCGGTGAGCCCGAGCGCCTGAAGTCGGGCTGGCTCAACGGGATCAAGCACTGGCAGGTTGACTACACCGGAACGGGCGCCGCCGTCTAGCCGGCAATTCAGTAGTAGCTCCGACGAGTCAAGGAGGATTCGGGTGGACTTCAGTCCTGACGAGGGACAGCAGGCCGTCGCCGACGTGGTGACGTCGGCGCTGGGGCGGGACAACAGCTGGGAGGCGCTGGTCGATGGTGGCGTCCTCGCATTCGGCGTTCCCGAGCGTCTCGGAGGCGACGGTCTCGGCCTCGCCGAGATCGCCTCGGCACTGATCGAGATCGGCAGGTTCGGCAACACCAGCCCTGCGTTCGCGACGCTCGGCCTTGGCCTGATTCCCCTGCTGGACCTGGCCAGCGACGAGCAGCAGGACCGGTTCCTGGCGGGCGTCGGCAAGGGTGTCCGGGGGGCAGGAGCGGAGCGACCCGCGGAATGTTCCGTGCTGACCGCGGCTCTCAACGAGCCGGGCATCGCGCTCCCCGAGCGTCCCGCGACCAGCCTCTCGGGAGGCAGGCTCTCCGGCACCAAGGTCGGCGTTCCCCATGCGGCGCAGGCGGATTGGCTCGTCGTCACGACGGATGGCGGCGTCGTGGTGGTATCGCCCAAGGCCGATGGCGTGACGCTGACGAAGACACCGGCAGCGAACCACTCCGACGAGTACGTCGCGACCTTCGCGAACGTCGCGGTCGCCGACTCCGACGTGCTGGGTGGCCCGGACGCGGTGCGCCGGGTCAACCAGTTGGCACTGGCGGCGACGGGCGCCTACGCGGCAGGACTGGTGGCCGGCGCGCTGCGGCTGACCGCCGACTACGTGGCAGGCCGCGAGCAGTTCGGCAAGCCGCTCTCGACGTTCCAGACGGTCGCTGCGCAGCTTGCCGAGATCTACATCGCGTCACGCACGATCACGCTCGCGGCGACGTCGGCGGTGTGGCGTCTCTCCGAAGGTCGGGACGCCGCAGAGGATCTCGACGTACTCGGCTACTGGGTGACCTCGCAGGCGCCTCCTGTGATGCAGCTCTGCCACCACCTTCACGGGGGCATGGGCATGGACATCGCCTACCCGATGGACGGGTATTACTCCACGATCAAGGATCTGACCAGGCTGCTGGGTGGACCGTCACAGCGGCTGGATCTCCTCGGAGCCTCTACGTTGGCGGGAGCCTAAATGGGCGAGCGAAGCGACGGGAAATAGGATGTACATCGAACTGACACCCGAACAGCGGCAACTGCAAGCCGAACTGCGACAGTACTTCTCGAACCTCATATCGCCGGAGGAAGCCAAGGCGATGGAGTCCGACCGGCACAACGAGGCCTATCGGGAGATCATCAAGCGGATGGGCACCGACGGCAAGCTCGGGGTCGGCTGGCCGAAGGAGTACGGCGGCCACGGCTTCGGGCCGATCGAGCAGTCGATCTTCGTCAACGAGGCGCAGCGCGCCGACGTGCCACTGCCCGCGGTCACGCTGCAGACCGTTGGGCCGACGCTGCAGCAGTACGGGACCGAACTCCAGAAGAAGAAGTTCCTGCCGGGCATCCTTGCTGGCGACGTGCACTTCGCCATCGGCTACACCGAGCCGGAGGCGGGCACGGACCTGGCCTCGCTGCGGACCACCGCGGTGCGCCATGGCGATGAGTACATCGTGAACGGCCAGAAGGTGTTCACCACGGGTGGGCACGACGCCGACTACGTGTGGCTGGCCGTCCGCACCGATCCGGAAGCCGTGAAGCACAAGGGCATTTCGATCCTCATCGTCGACACCAGCGATCCCGGCTACTCGTGGACGCCGATGATCCTGTCCGACGGCGCTCACCACACCAACGCCACGTACTACAACGACGTGCGGGTGCCCGCCGACATGCTCGTCGGCGAGGAGAACGCCGGCTGGCGGCTGATCACCACCCAGCTGAACAACGAGCGGGTGATGCTCGGTCCCGCGGGCCGCGTCGCCTCGTTGTACGACCGCATCCACGCATGGGCGTCCAAGCCGGGAAGCAACGGAGACACTCCGCTCGACCACGACGACGTCAGGCGCTCACTCGGTGAGCTCAAGGCCATGTGGCGCATCAACGAGCTGCTCAACTGGCAGGTGGCGGCGTCGGGGGAGGACATCGACGTCGCCGACGCGGCCGCCACCAAGGTTTTCGGGACGGAGCGCATCCAGTATGCGGGTCGCCTCGCCGAGGAGATCGTTGGCGCGCACGGCAATCCGGCAGACCCCGAGACGGCCGAACTCCTCGAGTGGCTGGACAGTCAGACCAAGCGCAATCTGGTGATCACGTTCGGTGGCGGAGTGAACGAGGTGATGCGCGAGATGATCGCCGCAGCCGGGCTGAAGGTGCCGAGGGTGCC
>JAOPUT010000204.1 GCA_025963385.1 Mycobacterium sp. | reverse complement strand
ATGGCAGGGCTGGCGTCGTCGCTGAAGGTGCCGTCGGACGAGGTGCCCGCCCGCGTCGCCAATCTCGTCGAGCGGCTCAAGGTCGCCGAGAAGGAACTCGACCGGTCCAGGTTGGCAAACGCGCGAGCGGCCGCAGCGAACGCCGCCGCAGGCGCAGAGCTCGTGGGTAAGGTGCGTGTCGTGGCACAGCGCATGGCCGGGGGCATATCGGCCGCGGATCTGCGCAGCCTGGTCGGCGACGTCAAGGGAAAGCTCGGTTCGGAGCCCGGCGTGGTGGCTCTGATCGCCGAGGGTGACGGCGATACCGTCCCGTTCGTGGTGGCGGTCAACCCGGCCGCCCAAGACCTCGGACTGAGCGCCAACGACCTAGTGAAGGTGCTGGGTGCGGCAGTGAACGGACGCGGCGGAGGCAAGGCCGATCTCGCGCAGGGCTCGGGCAGCGGAGCGTCGAACATCGCCGCGGCGCTGTCGGCGTTGCTCGCAGAGAGTGCCCGGAGTGGACTCGGTTGGCCGATCCCAAGGACCGTCAGCCGGACCGGCCGGGCGGTGACGACCCCGGACGCGGTCGTCGGCTCGGAATCGACGTGGGCACGGTGCGCATCGGTGTCGCGACCAGTGACCCCGACGGCATCCTGGCTACTCCCGTCGAGACCGTGGCCAGGGATCGCAAAGACGTCAAGGGCAAGCACATCCGCCGACTGGTCCAGCTCGCCGACGAGTACGCCGTCGTCGAGGTCGTGGTCGGGCTGCCGCGGACCCTCGCCGACCGGACGGGCCCCTCCGCGCTGGACGCGATCGCGGTCGCCGACGCCCTGGCCGCCAAGATCATCCCGGTGCCCGTGCGGCTGTCCGACGAGCGCCTGACCACCGTCACCGCCCAGCGATCGCTGCGGGAGGCGGGCGTCCGCGCGAAGGGACAGAAAACGATGATCGACCAGGCAGCCGCCGTCGGCATCCTGCAGACCTGGCTCGACCAGCGGCGGATCGCCCTGGCGCAGATCGACCGCAGCGGAGCGGCCGATGGCTGACGACTGGGGCCGCCGACGCCCAGAGCCCCAGGCGGTGGGGCGTCCGCGCCGCACCATGAGCCGCACCGAGCGCGCCCGAGCCAACCGCAATCGCCGTCGACGCCGGAACCTGACCGTCCTGTCCGTCGTCGCACTCGTCGTGGTCGTGATCGGCGCCGTCTTCCTCGGCTCGCGGATGTGGCACGGCATGTTCGGCAACGCCAGCGACTACGAGGGTGACGGGGTCAAGGACGTCGTCGTGCAGATCCACAGCGGTGACTCCACGACCACGATCGCCAAGACCCTGCAGGACGGCGGTGTGGTCGCCACGTCGCAGGGTTTCGTCGACGCCGCCGCGGGCAATGCGGCCATCGCCGCGATCCAACCGGGGTTCTACCGGGTGCGCACCGAGATCCCTGCGAAGAACGCCGTGTCCCGGCTCACGGACCCGCAGAACCGGGTCGGCAAGCTGGTCATCCCAGAGGGACGCCAACTCGACGACATCGCCGACGTCAAGACCAACGCCGTGACGAAGGGGATCTTCTCACTGGTTGCCGACGCGACCTGCGTGACGCTGGACGGCCAGCAGAAGTGCGGCGTCAACGCCGACGACCTGAAGAAGGCTGCGGGAGCGGCAGATCCGGCTGCGCTGGCGATCCCTGCGTGGGCCGTCGACCCCGTGAAGGCACTCGGCTCCGACCACCGGCGCATCGAGGGACTCATCGCACCCGGCACCTGGAACGTCGACCCGTCGGCGCCCGCGCAGGACATCCTGTCGACCCTGATCGGCGCCAGCGCCGCGCAGTACGAACAGAACGGTCTGCTCGCGGCGGGCAACGCCGAGAACCTCTCGCCCTACCAGATCCTGGTGGTGGCGTCGCTGGTGCAGCGTGAGTCGAAGCCACAGGACTTCGCGAAGGTGGCCAGGGTCATCTACAACCGGCTGATCGCACCCGATCACCGCAGGCTGGAGTTCGACTCGACCGTCAACTACTCACTGGACCGGCAGGAAGTCGCCACCACCGACGCCGACCGCGCCAGGGCCACGCCATGGAACACCTATGCGCGCGATGGACTTCCGGCCACGCCGATCTGTTCGCCAGGTGGGCCCGCCCTCGCCGCCGCGGAGAATCCCGCCGCCGGTGACTGGCTGTACTTCGTCACGATCGACATGCAGGGCACCACGCTCTTCACGAGGGACTACCAACAGCATCTGGCCAACATCGAGCTAGCCCGACAAAACGGTGTGCTCGACAGCGCACGATGACCCGTAAGGCCGCGGTTCTGGGCTCGCCCATTGCGCACTCCCGCTCACCGCAACTGCACCTGGCGGCCTACCGCGCACTGGGACTCTGCGACTGGACCTACGAGCGCATCGAGTGCACGGCCGATGAACTTCCCTCGCTGGTGGGCGGATTCGGCCCGGAGTGGGTCGGACTGTCGGTGACGATGCCAGGAAAGTTCGCCGCGCTGCGCTTCGCCGACGAGCGGACCGCCCGCGCCGAACGGGTCGGCTCGGCCAACACGCTCGTGAGGACGGCGTCGGGCTGGCGCGCGGACAACACCGACATCGACGGGGTGACGGGTGCCCTCGGCGACCAGGTCTCGGGACCCGCCGCGGTGCTCGGCTCGGGTGGCACGGCACCCGCCGCCGTCGCCGGACTCGCCGAGCTTGGCGTGCAACGGATTTCGATCGTCTCCCGTAACCCGGACAAGGCTGGGCCGCTGCTGGAACTCGGGACCCTGCTCGGCGTCGAGACGCGCTGGGTCGAGCTGGGCACCCCGCTGACCGATGTCGGCGTCGTGGTGAACACCATCCCGGCCGACGTGGTCGCAGGCTATGCCGACACCGTGACGACCGCGCCGCTGCTGCTCGACGCGATCTACGACCCATGGCCGACACCGCTCGCCGTCGCCTTCGCCGCCGCGGGCGGGCGTGTGATCAGCGGCCTGCAGATGCTGCTGAACCAGGCGTTCGCCCAAGTCGAACAGTTCACCGGCAGACCGGCGCCGAAAGAGGCGATGACTGCCGCACTCGGCTGAACCTAGGCTTCTCCCGTGGGGGAAGCGGTGGCCGTGGTGGGCGCGCTGGCGTGGTTGGCCGCGCTCGCGGGCTACGACGTCAGGCAGCGGCGCCTGCCGAACGTGCTGACGCTGCCGGGAGCCGTCGTCGTACTGGTGGCCGCTGCCGTGGCGGGGCGGGGGCCTGCGGCACTGCTCGGTGCCACCGCGTTGACGGCGCTGTACCTCACCGTTCATCTGGTCGCGCCCGCGGCGATGGGGGCGGGTGACGTCAAGCTGGCGCTCGGCGTCGGCGCGCTGACGGGCGCCTTCGGGGCCGACACCTGGGTGCTGGCGGCGGTCGGGGCGCCCTTGCTGACCGCGCTGTGGGGGATCGTCGCCCTTCGGAGTCGGGGAGCCGGCGCGACCGTGCCGCACGGCCCCTCGATGTGCGTGGCCGCGGCCGCTGCGGTCGCCCTGGTGGTCATCTAGCCCTACCGTGAGCCGTGGGGAGGAGACCATGCCGACACGCGCCGCGACACCGGACGACCTGGACGCCGTCGCCGACATTTACGCGCACTACGTGAGGACCAGCGTCGCCACGTTCGAGCTCGATCCGCCCGATCGGGACGAGTGGCGCATGCGCTTCGACGCGATCGTCTCCAGCGGTCTGCCCTTCCTCGTCACCGAACGCGGGGGAGCGGTCGCCGGCTATGCGTACTGCGCGCCGTGGAAGACCCGGCCCGCCTACGCGGCCACCGTCGAGGACTCCGTGTACGTCTCACCGTCGGTGGTCGGACAGGGGTGCGGCACCGAACTGATGCGCGATCTCCTCGCCGGTTGCGACTCCGCGGGCATCAGAGAGGTGATCGCGGTGATCGCCGATACCGGTGATCCGGCCTCGGTCGAACTGCACCGCCGCTTCGGCTTCACCGACGCAGGCCGCCTGACGCGCGTCGGCTACAAGCACGACCGCTTCATCGACACGTTGCTGCTGCAGCGCAGCCTGGCTTGACGGATTACGTCAGGTCGAGGGCGTCGTGGGAAGATGGGACGCGTGTTGCGATGGACCACAGCAGGTGAATCTCACGGCCGCGCGTTGGTGGCGATGCTCGAGGGCATGGTGGCGGGCCTGCAGATCACCTCGGAGGACATCGCCGGGCAGCTGAAGCGGCGCAGGCTCGGCTACGGACGAGGCGCCCGGATGAAGTTCGAGGCCGACGCCGTGACCGTGCTGGCCGGCGTGCGCCACGGTGTCACGCTCGGCGGTCCGATCGCCATCGAGATCGGCAACAGCGAATGGCCCAAGTGGGAGACCGTCATGGCCTCCGACCCGGTCGAGCCCGCCGAGCTGGACGGTGCGCGCAACGCGCCGCTGACCAGGCCGCGGCCGGGCCACGCCGACTACGCAGGCATGCTCAAGTACGGCTTCGACGACGCCCGCCCGGTGCTGGAGCGGGCGAGCGCCCGCGAGACCGCGGCGCGGGTCGCCGCAGGCACCATCGCCAGGGAGTTCCTGCGACAGGCGCTCGGCGTCGAGGTGCTCTCGCACGTCATCTCGATCGGCGCCTCCAAGCCGTACGACGGCCCGCCCCCGCGCCCGGAGGACCTCGACGCGATCGACGACAGCCCGGTTCGCGCCTTCGACAAGGACGCCGAAGAAGCCATGATCGCCGAGATCGAAGCCGCCAAGAAGGACGGTGACACCCTCGGCGGGATCGTCGAGGTCGTCGTCGACGGCCTGCCCGTCGGACTGGGCTCCTTCACCAGCGGCGACAACCGGCTCGACAGCCAGCTCGCCGCCGCCGTCATGGGCATCCAGGCCATCAAGGGCGTCGAGATCGGCGACGGCTTCGAGACCGCCCGCCGCCGCGGAAGCGTCGCGCACGACGAGATCTATCCCGGCCCCGACGGAGTGATGCGCTCGACCAACCGCGCGGGCGGACTCGAGGGCGGCATGACCAACGGGCAGGCGCTGCGGGTCCGCGCCGCGATGAAGCCCATCTCGACGGTCCCACGGGCACTGGCCACCATCGACATGAGCACCGGCGAGGAGGCCGTCGCGATCCATCAGCGCTCCGACGTGTGCGCGGTGCCCGCCGCAGGCGTCGTCGTCGAGACGATGGTCGCGCTGGTGCTGGCGCGGGCGGCCCTGGAGAAGTTCGGTGGCGACTCGCTCGGCGAGACCAAGGCGAACATCGACGCCTACCTCGCGGGAATCGCCGCGCGAGACCCCGCCCGGGCGTCGGGCTGATGGCCCCCAAGGCCGTGCTCGTGGGCATGCCCGGATCGGGCAAGTCCACCATCGGGCGCCGCCTGGCCAAGGCTCTGGACGTCCCCTTGCTCGACACCGACGCGAAGATCGTCGAGACCACCGGTCGCACCATCGCCGACATCTTCGTCGAGGGCGAGGCGGAGTTCCGGCGGATCGAGGCCGACGTGGTGAAGGCGGCGCTCGCCGAGCACGACGGGATCGTATCCCTCGGCGGTGGGGCGATCACTACGCCCGAGGTTCGCGAGGCGTTGGCGGGCCACACCGTCATCTATCTGGAAATCAGTGCGGCCGAGGGTATTCGGCGCACCTCCGGCGGTACCGCCCGGCCGCTGCTCGCCGGCGGCGACCCGGGTGAGCGTTTCCGCGAACTGATGACTCAGCGCGTTCCGCTGTACCGGCAGGTGGCCACGGTGCGGATCAACACCAACCGTCGCAACCCCGGTGCGGTCGTACGCCACATCGTGCAGCGGATGGAGTGCACCAACGGCGAACGGCAGCAGACGCGGCGGCGTCGTCGACCGACGTGGCGCAGGCTGCCCACGGTCCTCAATCCCGAGCCCACCACCGAGGCGCCGCCGAGTCCCGCGGCGCTGGCCCGTCGAGCGGAAGCGCGCAATGACTGAACCCGTCACCGTCGAGGTACTGGTCGACCGGCCCTATCCGGTGATCATCGGGACCGGCCTTCTCGACGACCTGTCACGCGTCCTCGACGGCAGGCACAGGGTGGCCATCCTGCACCAGCCCGTGCTGAACGAGACCGCCGAGGCGATCCGGAACCACTTGGCAGGCAAGGGAATCGACGCGCACCGTATCGAGATCCCGGACGCCGAGGCGGGCAAAGAGCTGCCCGTCGTCGGTTTCATCTGGGATGTGTTGGGCCGCATCGGGATCGGCCGTCAGGACGCTATCGTCAGCCTCGGCGGGGGAGCGGCCACCGACGTCAGCGGGTTCGCCGCGGCCACGTGGCTGCGCGGCATCGACGTCGTCCACGTACCGACCACGCTGCTCGGCATGGTCGACGCCGCGGTTGGCGGCAAGACCGGCATCAACACCGACGCGGGTAAGAACCTCGTCGGTTCCTTCCATCAGCCGCTCGCCGTGCTCGTCGACCTGGCCACGCTGGAGACGTTGCCGCGCAACGAGATCGTGGCGGGTATGGCCGAGATCGTGAAGGCCGGATTCATCGCGGACCCGGTGATCCTCGACATGATCGAGGCCGACCCGGAAGCGGCCCTCGACCCCACCGGGGCGGTGCTGCCCGAACTCATCCGTCGCGCCGTGGTGGTCAAGGCCGAGGTCGTCGCCGCGGACGAGAAGGAATCGCAGCTGCGCGAAATCCTCAACTACGGCCACACGCTGGCGCACGCGATCGAGCGCCGCGAGCGCTATCGGTGGCGGCACGGCGCCGCGGTCTCGGTGGGGCTGATGTTCGCCGCGGAGCTGGGCAGGCTGGCGGGGCGCCTCGACGACGAGACCGCCGACCGGCACCGCTCCGTCCTGACGGCCCTCGGGCTGCCGGTGACCTACGACGCCGATGCGCTGCCGCAACTACTCGAGTACATGGCCGGCGACAAGAAGACCCGTTCGGGCGTACTGCGATTCGTGGTCCTCGACGGTCTGGCCAAGCCGGCCAGGCTGGAGGGACCAGATCCCGCGCTACTCGTCGCCGCCTACTCGGAGATCGGAGTCCGTCAGTGACCATAAACGTGTTCAACGGACCGAACCTCGGCAGGCTCGGCAAGCGTCAGCCCGAGGTCTACGGGAGCACCACCCACGACGATCTGGTCGCGCTCATCGAGCGGGAAGCCGCCGAGCTCGGGCTGAAGGTCGTGGTGCGCCAGACCGACAGTGAGGGCGAACTGCTGGGCTGGGTGCACGATGCCGCCGATGCCAAGGAGCCGGTCGTGCTCAACGCGGGAGCGCTGACACACACGTCGGTGGCGCTTCGGGACGCCTGCGCGGAACTGACCGCGCCGCTGATCGAGGTGCACATCTCGAACGTGCATGCGCGCGAGGAATTTCGGCACCACTCGTACCTGAGCGGAGTCGCGACCGGCGTGATCGTCGGTCTTGGCGTCCAGGGATATCTGGCTGCGCTGCGCTACCTCGCCAGCCTCGGCTAGGAGCGCCTCTGCGCCTCGGTGGTCTCTTCGGAGCCGCCTGCCGCGGGCACCGCCGCGGTCTCCCTCTCGTCGTCGCGGACGGCCTCGAAGACGTCCGTGTCGGCGCGGTCGCCGTCGGCGTTGTGACGCTGCACGGGCGGGGCCTTGCGGTCCACCAGGGCGCGACCCAGCGCCACACCCGCGAGCGCGAAGACGAACATCAGCAGCGCCGTGAACGCGGCGAACGTGGTGACCTCGTTGAGCAGCCCCTGCGCGTACAGGTTCTCGTAGAACAACGAGATGAACCACGCGACGAACCCGCTGACGATGCCTGCGAACAGGCCGCCCAGCAGCCACGTCATCGCGAGATCGCCGCGGCGGTCGGGGTCGGGGTTGGTCCGTGCGTCGGCGCGGCCGTCCAGCAGACCCCACACGAATGCCGCAATCGCGAACACCGCGACCAGGACGATGCTGATCCACAGCGCCTGGCTTTCCATCACGTTGATCAGGGCTCCCTGAAGCAACCGGACGATGACCATCAGCGCCGCGAACACCAGTCCGCGCAGCAACCACTTACTCATGGGGGCACAGCGTAGCGAGTACCGTCATGCGCTGTGACGATTTCCC
>JAOPUT010000175.1 GCA_025963385.1 Mycobacterium sp. | reverse complement strand
TGGCCGACGCGGTCGGCACGGTCAACACCGCAAGCGACATGCCGGTGGTGGTCGCGGCCTTTCAGTCCGGTCACATCGGGCGCGAAAGCGATGCCGGAGAAGAGGTTTCGCAAGAGGGCCGGTGGCTGAACGTCGAAGCCGTCCCCGTCCGACACGGCAACCAGGTGGTCGCCGTGCTGACGCACCAGACCGCATTGGCCGACCGGCGCAAAGCCAGTCCGTTGGAGCGTGCGTATCTGGACTGTGCCGCCGACCTGTTGCAGATGCTGTCCGAAGGCACCTTCCCCAACGTGGGTGATCTGGCGATGTCCCGCTCGAGCCCGCGCGTCGGTGACGGCTTCATCCGGCTCGACGTGGGCGGCGACGTCAGCTTCGCCAGCCCCAACGCGATCTCGGCCTATCACCGGATGGGCCTCAACGCGGAGCTCGAGGGGCACAACCTCGTCACCGTCACCCGGCCGCTGATCTCCGACCCGTTCGAGGCGCAGGAGCTGGCCAACCACGTGCGCGATTCCCTCGCTGGCGGGTCGAGCATGCGGATGGAGGTCGACGCCGGGGGAGCGGCGGTGCTGCTTCGCACCCTACCGATGGTGGCCAACGGTGAGCCGGCCGGCGCGGCCGTACTGATCCGCGACGTGACCGAGGTCAAGCGACGTGACCGCGCGCTGCTGTCCAAGGATGCGACGATCCGAGAGATCCACCACCGGGTGAAGAACAACCTCCAGACCGTCGCCGCGCTGCTGCGGCTGCAGGCCCGGCGGACGAACAACGCCGAGGGGCGGGATGCGCTGATCGAGTCCGTGCGCCGTGTCTCGTCGATCGCCCTGGTGCACGACGCGTTGTCGATGTCGGTCGACGAGGAGGTCAACCTGGACGAGGTCGTCGACCGAATCGTCCCGATCATGAACGACGTCGCCTCGGTGGGCCGTCCCGTCCGGATCAACCGCGTCGGCGATCTGGGCGTTCTCGACGCCGACCGGGCCACCGCCCTGGTGATGGTCATCACCGAACTGGTCCAGAACGCAATCGAGCACGCCTACGACTCGACATCGGAGAACGGGAGCGTCACCATTCGGGCCGAGCGCTCCGCCCGCTGGCTCGACGTCGTGGTGCACGACGACGGTCGCGGCCTGCCGGAGGGGTTCAGCTTGGAGAAGTCGGACAGCCTGGGGTTGCAGATCGTGCGGACGTTGGTGGCCGCAGAGCTGGACGGTTCGTTGGGTATGCACGCCGTTCCATCGGGCGGTACCGACGTGGTCCTGCGGGTGCCGATTGGTCGTCGCGGCCGTTTGGCGCAGTAATCAATTCGTAAAATGAATGAAACAAATCACATGGCGCAAAATTTACGGCCCCGGGCGAATGCCGGGGCCGTAAATATGTCCTGTCGAGGTGGCTAGACGCCCGTGCGGGCCTTGGTCCGCGCGTTGCGACGCTTGAGTGCGCGACGCTCGTCCTCGCTCATGCCGCCCCATACGCCGGCGTCCTGTCCGGACTCCAAAGCCCAGCTCAGGCACTCCGTGGTGACCGGGCAGCGGTTGCAAACGATCTTTGCGTCAGCAATCTGGGCGAGTGCCGGACCGCTGTTCCCCACCGGGAAGAACAGTTCCGGGTCCTCGTCACGACAGACTGCCTTGTGCCGCCAATCCATAGTTACAACTCCTCTTCATGTGCGCAGCAAGGCGCACGAGCTTTTCTTCGGCTGTTAACGCGTGCACACCAAATGTTTCTGCACTGTTGCAAACGATGCTTCCACAGGCTGAACAGATGTCAATAGAGGCGCGTTAACACGTGTGCAATGTCACTGGGTTCACGCGGTGGGACCGGGTTGGCCGTCCCCTCATTCGTTTGTACTACACTCAATCCACTTGCGCCCTAAATCTCTGCTCGTCATCGCGGATGGGCTGGTCAGGCGGGTATCGCCGGCGGTGCCACGACGCCGAGAGCATCCCGAACCGCAGTGAACGTCATCCTTTCGCGCTGTCCGATGTAATCTCCGTCGATCTGACAGGCCACGGGCACGTCTGCGGTCACGCGGACCCACGGCACGTCGTCATCACGCACCAGGTGCTTGGCGTCGAGGCGGGGTTCCTTGGCCAGCATCTGTCGTACCAGCCCCAGGTTCGCCCAGATGTTCATGCTGGTCGTGGCGAAGACTCCGAGCCCGGTTTCGAAGGTCGTCGACGGGTTGGTCCAGACCGGCCGCGTATTGGCGTAGGTCCACGGGCTCGAGTTCGACACGAAGGCGAAGTGCACGCCGGTGACGGGGTCGCGGCCCGGCATCTCCAGCGTCAGCGACGGATCCCGGCGGGCGCTGGCGAGTACCTCGCGCGTCGCCACCCGGATGTAACGCGACGCGGTGACCTTGCGGCCCTTCTCCCGTTGCGCCTCGACCGCGGCGACCACGTCGCCGTCGACGCCCATCCCTGCGGTGAAGACACCCCAGCGGTCCCCGCAGTCCATCAGGCCGATGCGGCGCCACTTCGCGCCTCGGCGGTAGGCGCCGAGCAGGTCGACGAGTTGGTTGGTGGCCTCGACGGGGTCCGGGCTGATGCCGAGGGCGCGAGCGAAGACGTTGGCCGATCCGCCGGGCACCACGGAGATCGCCGGTCCGCGCTTGGGAGGGGGCTGCCCGCAGTCGCCCAGGATGCCGTTGACCACTTCGTTCACCGTGCCGTCGCCACCGTGCACGATCACCACGTCGATGCCGTCCCGCGTCGCGTCCCTGGCGATCTCGATCGCGTGACCGCGGTGGTCGGTGTGGGCGACGGTCAGTTTGACGCGGCTCTCCAGCGCGTGTGCGAGCAGGTCACGGCCTGCCGGGGTGGTCGACGTGGCGTTGGGGTTCACGATCAGGACGGCACGCACGGGGCCCAACCCTATCGGCACGCCTTTGCCCCGCGCTCTACGCTCGACGGTGTGATCGTGCCATCGCCGTCAACCGTGCGTCAGGCGGCCGTCGTGGTCGCGCTCGAGGGCGTCGTCCTGGTGGCCGTGGCCGTCGTCCTCGTCGTGCGCGCCCTCGGCGGTGCCCACGAGGTGTCAATCAGCGGATACGGGACCGCCGGCTGGTTCGTCGTCATGGGCGCGGCCGTCGTCACCGCTGCCTGGGCGTTGTGGACGGGCAGACGTTGGGGCCGCGGCATCGCGGTGTTCGCGCAGCTGCTCCTGCTTCCGGTGGCCTGGTACATCGCCGTCGGCTCACGGCAGTGGTCCTACGGGGTTCCCGTCGCCCTCGTCGCCGCCGTCGCGCTGGCCCTGCTGTTCAGCCCATCGGCCGTGCAGTGGCTGGCTCAGGACTCGGCGAGCGCGGACAACTCGTCACCGGACACCCGGTAGGTGATCCACTCGCTCTGCGGGCGGCCACCCACGGAGTCGTACAGCGCGATCGCGTCGGAATTCCAGTCCAGCACGGCCCACGTCAGACGGGTGTAGCCGCATCTGACGCACTCGCGAGCCAACGTGGACAGCAGTGCACGGGCCAGGCCGTGGCGGCGGAACGCGGGCTTGACGAACAAATCCTCGAGGTAGAAGCCCGCCACCCCATCCCAGGTGGAGAAGTTGTAGAAGTAGAGCGCCATCGCCGCGGGCTCGCCGTCGACCTCGGCCACATAGGCGTGAACGGTGGGCGGCTCGCCGAAGAGTGCCGTACGCAGTTGCTCTTCGGTCACCGTGCACTCGTCGAGCGCGTGCTCGAAGTCGGCCAGATCGCGCACCATGGCGACCAGTTCGGCCTCGTCGCCGGGGCGGGCGTGGCGGATGTTCACGGTCATGTCTTGACTCCCAACGCGGTCAGAATCGTGCGGAACTTCGTATTCGTCTCTGCCACTTCGTCATCCGGGTTCGACTCGGCGACGATGCCGCCGCCGGACCTGGCTTCGGCAGTGCGCCGGTCGGCGGACAGTTCGGCGCACCGGATGGACACCACCCACGTCCCGTCGCCGCGCCCGTCGCACCAGCCGACGGCGCCCGCGTAGAACCCGCGGTCACCCTCCAGAGTGCCGATCAGGTCGACGGCATCCGCGGTGGGCACTCCGCCGACGGCCGCGGTGGGGTGCAGCGCGACCGCGAGATCCAGTGCGGTGGTCGAAGAGTCGCGCAGTCGGCCGGTGATCGGTGTGCTCAGGTGCCAGACGGCCGAGGTGCGGCTGAGCTCGGGGGTCGGCGCGATGTCCAGATCGACGCACAACGGCTCCAGCGCCGCCCGCATCTGATCGACCACCAGTCGGTGCTCGTGGAGATCCTTCGCGGAGTCGGCAAGCGCGGCACCGTTGATCGCGTCCGCCTCGGGGTCCGCCGAGCGCGGCGCCGACCCTGCGAACGGCCTGCAGGTCAGCACCTCCCCGCGGCGGGACACCAGCAGTTCGGGGCTCGCGCCGACCAGTGCGGTGCCCAGATACTTGCCGCCCGCCGCACTCAGGTCGACGAAATACGTTGTGGCCGAGGCGTCGTCGGCGAGACCGCGCACGATCGTGGCGACGTCCATTGCGGTGTCCGCGGCGAGCCGAAGCGCCCGCGCGAGTACCACCTTGTGCAGCGGGGAGCCGGGATCGTTGAGCCGCTCGAGCGCCGCAGAGATGCGGGCACGGTGCTCGGCGGGATCGGGCACCGTGTCCGTGACCCGCACCGTCGGCATGCCCCGGTGGGTCCAGTCGGGCAATGTGTCGCTGAAGCGAACCTGCCCCGGCCGCATCAGTGCCGTCGGTTGCGTGACGTCGAAGGGCAAGGCGCCCAAGATGATCGGCGCCTCGCCGGATGCCAGGGCGGCGCGCGCGTCGTCGAGGACGGGGTACGCGCATGCCACGCCCTCGGCCACCACGACGCCGTCGCGGCCTGCCAGGACGAAGGACGGATCGGTCACGCGGGCAGACAGGGGTTCGTGTGCCCGGTCAGGCCCAGTGCGGTGATCTGCCGGACGCCATGCTCGAACCCGCACACCGCGATCGAGGCGGCCGCCATGGACACCCGGATGCCCTCCGCGACCGGCAGCTCGATCCACCGGGCCATCACCGCGCGGGAGAAGTGGCCGTGGCCCACGAACACCACGTCGCGCGACTCCATGTGCGACAGCGCCAGCGCCACCGCGCGATCGGCGCGCTCGCTGATCGCCGCCACGCTCTCACCGTCGGGGCAACCGTACTTCCACACGGTCCAGTCCGGAACGGTCTCGCGGATCTCGGGAGTGGTCAGGCCTTCGTAGTCGCCGTAGTCCCACTCGGCCAGCAGCGGCGTCACCTCGTCGACGGTGAGGCCGGCGAGCTCCGCGGTGACCAGCGCTCGGTGCCGTGGGCTGCTCACCACGAACGGGTCGCGCAGCTGCAGGTCGGCGAGGGCCTCGGCCGCCAGCCTGGCTTGCTCCCGGCCCTCGGCGGTGAGTTCGAGATCGGTGCGACTGGTGTGCCTGCCGCTCTTGGACCATTCGGTCTCGCCGTGCCGCAACAACAGAAGGCGATACCGTTCGACACTCACACCCGCGATTGTGCCGCACGCACGATTTGCCGTTGCGCGTGCCAGGATGGAACACGTTCAAGGGGCGAGCGAAGCGACGGGACGATATGACGCGGGTACTGGCGGTCGCCAATCAAAAGGGTGGGGTCGCGAAGACGACGACGGTGGCGTCGTTGGGTGCGGCGATGGCGGAGAAGGGGCGTCGGGTCCTGCTGGTGGACCTCGATCCACAGGGCTGTCTGACGTTCTCCCTGGGCCAGGACCCCGACAAGCTCGCGGTGTCGATCCACGAGGTGTTGCTCGGCGACGTGGAACCTGACGCTGCGTTGGTGGATACGGCCGAGGGCATGACCCTGCTGCCCGCCAACATCGATCTGGCGGGCGCGGAGGCGATGCTGCTCATGCGGGCGGGGCGCGAGTACGCACTGAAGCGGGCGCTGGCCAAGGTGGGGGATCGGTTCGACGTGGTCGTCATCGACTGCCCTCCGTCGCTCGGCGTTCTCACCCTCAACGGGTTGACCGCGGCCAACGACGTCATCGTGCCCCTGCAGTGCGAGACGCTCGCGCACCGCGGCGTCGGCCAGTTCCTGCGGACGGTCGACGATGTTCAGCAGATCACCAACGCGGACCTGCAGATGCTGGGGGCGCTGCCCACGCTGTACGACTCGCGCACCACGCACAGTCGCGACGTGCTTCTCGACGTCGCCGACCGCTACGGGCTGGTGGTGCTCGCGCCGCCGATCCCGCGGACGGTGCGGTTCGCCGAGGCCAGCGCGTCGGGTGCGTCCGTGCTCGCGGGGCGAAAGAACAAGGGCGCCAATGCCTATCGCGAGCTCGCCGACGCGCTGCTCAAGCACTGGAAGTCGGGCAAGGGCCTGCCGACCTACGCTCCCGACGTGTAGTCAGGAGCCCAGCGCCACCAAGGTGTCGCCGCGCTGCTCCAGCAGTGTGGACCCCGCGACGCCGGGGACGACGGCCGTCGCGGCGGGTGTGCGCGGGACGGCGATGTGGGCTTCTCCGGCGCCGGTCTCGGGGTTGAACACGTCGTAGCCGGTGGTGACGGGCACCAGCAGTCTCCCGGCCATCAGCGTCGCAGGACCGACCGGGGCCTGACCGTTCACCGGCGTGACGGTGTACTTGTACCGCATGCCGTTGGCGTCGAAGACCAGCACGCTGTCACCGGTCCACCAGGTGACGAGGTCACCGGTGTGCGATGCCGTGGCGTTCGGTGACGCCGGCCCTGGGAGGGCGGTGCTGGCGATGGTGGTTCCCGTGTCGTCGATGACGTTGACGACGGGTCTCGGTGTCGGGAGGTAGATGGCAGTCGTCGTGTCGGAGACGGCGATGACCCGCGCGTCGGCGTCGGCGGGCACCCCGGGCAGCTGGACGATCTTGGTCTTCGGCTCGTCTTCCTGGTCGGCGGGGACGAGCAGGGCCAGACGCATGTCCCGCTGGCCGGGGCACTTCTGAAGCACCGACACCGCACCCGAACTCGCCGCCGCGGAGGCCATGGCACACAGTGGTTGGGCGGGCACGTCGGGCTTGATCCTGGCGTCGAGGGCGCCGTAGCCGATCATCCTGACCATGTCGGAGCGCCACAGCTCCAACCGGGTGCGCCCGACGGACAGCACGGTGGAGCCGTCCGACGACAGCTTCACCTCGGGGTCCGCGAACGCCGTCCGGGAGTAGTGGCGGCGGCCGGTCTGACCGTCGATCGTCGTGACCTGACCGCAGCCGCGGGTGTCGGGGTACACGGCGACGGCGTCGTTGTAGACGTAGGTGACGCCGCACAGGTCCACGTTGCGCGCGTAGCTCCAGAGCACGTTCCCGGTCACCGGGTCGCGACCGTCGACCTCCCGGCCTGCGCCGGTGACGACGGCCCCGCCCGCGACGACGGGCCTGTTGGTCTTCGGACTGGCCGCGGTCCACAGCTCGCGCAGTGCGGACGGCACGTCGCGGGCCGCCTTCAGCGAGGGGACCGGCGCGGCGGCGGGCCTGCTGATCGTCGCCCGCGCGTCGCTGCTCCACCAGATCAATCCTGCGGCGACGGCGAGCACCACGACGATCGCCACGGCCGCCAACACGTCGCCCCTGGTGCGGCGTTCGGGTTTGACCATCGTGCTGAAGCTACCTCTGCTCCTCGCGTCCGCCGGGGTACCTCGTTCAGCTTGCCGTCGGCGCGGCGGTGTTGGGGCGACGGCGCCTGCGGCGACGCCTCGCAGGGCTGCTCGAGTCATCTGAGGCGCCGTCGTCGTCGGCCGGTGCCTTGGCCTCGGTGCCCTCGACGTGACCGGTGGCGGACTTGGAGCCGCCACGGGTGCGCTGCCGGGTGCGGTCGCGGTTGCGGGCCGGACGCTCCCCAGCCTCGCGCGGCTCCCGCTTGGGCCGGTCCTTCGCGTCGCTGGTGCGCGTCGCCCTGCCCACCGAGCCGCCCGCCTCTGCCGGGATGTTGAGTTCGGTGAAGAGGTGCTCCGAGCTCGAGTAGGTCTCGACGGGATCGGGGTTGTTCAGGCCGAGCGCCTTGTCGATCATGGTCCAGCGGGGCAGCTCGTCCCAGTCGACCAGCGTGACCGCGATGCCCGTCTTGCCCGCGCGGCCGGTGCGACCGATGCGGTGCACGTAGGCCTGCTCGTCCTCGGGGATCTGGTAGTTGATGACGTGGGTGATGTCGTCGATGTCGATACCGCGGGCGGCGACGTCGGTGGCCACCAACACGTCGACATCACCGGTGCGGAACGCCTTGAGCGCCTTCTCGCGGGCACCCTGGCCCAGGTCGCCGTGCACGGCGCCGACCTTGAAGCCGCGCTCGGCGAGCTCGTCGGCGACCTTCTGCGCGGTGCGCTTGGTGCGGGTGAAGATCATGGTCGCGCCGCGGCCGTCGGCCTGCAGGATGCGCGCGACCA
Organism: Mycobacterium sp.; assembly: GCA_025963385.1. Lineage (GTDB taxonomy): Bacteria > Actinomycetota > Actinomycetes > Mycobacteriales > Mycobacteriaceae > Mycobacterium. Next base: position 17,154 of record JAOPUT010000175.1, on the reverse strand, counting down.
TCTCGACCTTGTCCAGCGCGTGGGCGCGGTAGGCGAACTGCTCGGTGCTGTCGTGCGTGGCGTTGGAGTGCGGTGCCTCGGCGCGGATGTGCGTCGGCTGGTTCATGAAGGTGCGGGCCAGCGTGATGATCGGATCGGGCATCGTCGCCGAGAACAGCATGGCCTGCCGGTCGGTCGGGATCTGCTTGAGGATCCGCTCGATGTCGGGCAGGAACCCCAGGTCGAGCATCTCGTCGGCCTCGTCGAGCACCAGCACCGACAGTCCGCCGAGCTGCAGGTGACCCTGCTGGGCAAGGTCGAGCAGGCGGCCCGGGGTGCCGACGACGACGTCGACGCCCTTCTGCAGGGCCTCGATCTGCGGCTCGTAGGGGCGGCCGCCGTAGATGGAGGTGACCGACAGCTTGCGGTCGCCGACCTTCAGGTATTTCGCGGCGTTGGCGAGGTCGTCGTACACCTGCAGGCAGAGCTCACGGGTCGGCACGACGATCAGCGCGCGGGGGATCCCGGTGAGCGGCCGCGTCTCGTCGGTGACGATGCGGTGCAGCAGCGGCACGCCGAAGGCGAAGGTCTTGCCCATGCCGGTGCGGGCCTGGCCGATGAGGTCGTCGCCGGTCAGGGCGAGCGGAAGGGTGAGTTCCTGGATCGCGAAGGTGTGTTCGATGCCGCCCTCGGCCAGTGCGCGGACGATCTCCTCGCGGACGCCGAGCTCGGCGAAGGTGGTGGTCTTGGGGGCTGCCTCGGGTGCTTCGACGACGACGTCGATGTCCGGGGTGAGCGACTCGGATTCAGTGGTGTTGATTTCAGTCATGCGTTGCCGACGTAACCTTTCGTTTGTCAATCTCGCGGCGTCCACACGCGCGCACGAGTTCGACGAAAGAACGTTGGGGGCCTCGGCTAGATCGAAGAATTCTGGAACTACTTCGACCAAGCGGACCGACACGGATCGAGACTGTGCACGCACATTTCTTGGTAGCGGCGGGGGAATGACGTGCCGCTTCCGCATACAGCATAGCTGGCCGCGCGCCCGCGGCCATTGCCGCGCCGGGTGAGGCGCCCCACTCCGACTAGAGTTGCGACATGACTCCGACGCAGCCTGCGGCCTCGCCCGAGCAGACGGTGAGCTCCACTTCGGTCGAGCATCCGGGCGTCAATCAGCTCTTCGCGCTGCTGGCCTACGGCGAGGTGGCGGCGTTCTACCGCCTCACCGAGGAAGCCAGGATGGCACCCAATCTGGCGGGCCGGATCAACATGGCCACCATGGCGGCAGCCGAGATGAACCACTACGAGCTGCTGCGCGAGGCGCTCGCCAAGCGGGGCGTCGACGTCGTCTCCGCGATGACGAAATACGCGTCAGCACTTGAGAACTACCACCGGCTGACCACGCCGAGCACCTGGCTCGAGGCGTTGGTGAAGACCTACATCGGCGATGCGCTGGCCGCCGATTTCTACCTCGAGATCGCCGATGCGCTACCCCCTGACGCGGCCGACGTCGTCCGTGCGGTCCTCTCGGAGACGGGTCACTCGCAGTTCGTCGTCGCGGAGGTCAAGTCGGCGGTCACCGCGAGCGACAAGCAGCGCCATCGCCTGGCGCTGTGGTCGCGGCGGCTGCTGGGCGAGGCCATCACGCAGGCCCAGTACGTCCTTGCCGAACACGACGAGCTGGTCGATCTCGTCGTGTCGAGCGGCGAAGGACTTGGCAGGCTGACCGAGTTCTTCGGCAGGCTGCAGAACACCCACAACACGAGAGTCCGCGAGCTCGGCCTCGGCTAGTCACTTGGTGCAGGTGGCGATCATCGAGTTGGTGTTCTGCGCCACGATCGTCGCGCCGGTGGAATCGGTCACCGCGCAGTTCAGCTGACCGGTCAGGCTGGTGGCGATCACCGACTTCAACTCCACGCCGGGGTTCAGTGTGACGGTTCGCGTCCACGGCAGCGCGACGTTGAACTCGGTTTGCAGCGCGCCCTGGGCGTCGGTATAGACGACGGTGACCATGTCCAGCAGCGGCCTGGTGCCCGTCACCTGGTAGGTGATGGTGCTTGGCGATAGCGCGGCGACGGGCGGAACCGCCGCGGGCACGGGTGCCGCGCTGGCGGTCGGGCTCGGCGCCAGCGTCGTGACGGTCTCGGGGGAGAGCGGCGCGAGCGGCGCCGGCGGCGGGGGCGGCGCCACCGAGGTCATCACCCGAGGTGCGGTGGTCACAGCGTCCTGGGCCGTCGTCGTGGGAGCGGGCGGAACGACGGTCTTGGACACCGAGCCGCTATCGCCGCCGCCGAGGATCACGACGGTGCAAATGATGGCGACCAGCAGGATTGCGCCCGCGACGCCCGCGACCCAGATCCACCTGCGGTCGATCGGGTCTTCGTACTCGTAGATGTCGTCGACGTCGCCATATCCGTCGTGACCGTCGTGACCGTCGTGGTCGCCGTAGGCGTCGTAGTCCTGCACGTCGTCGTCGAACCCGGGCTCGGTGCGGCGTCGGTACGCCGCACCGCCGTCGACGACGTCGGTCTCGACGGCGGTGTACCCGCCGGTGCGTCGGGACCCGCGGGTGCCCGTGCTGCCAGCGTTGCGCGCTGTGGTCGACGTCCTCGAATACGTTGCGTAAGGCCTGTCCATACCGCTATCCCATGAGTCGTTTTCGTTGATGCTGGCGATGTTAACGAGGCTGAAGTGACGCACGAGGTCGACGCGCTTGCGGGTAGGTCACGGTCCGGACTCAGTTGGCAATTGGCTTGTCGGGCTTCGCTGTCGGCGAAGTGGCGCCACCGCAGGCGCCGCGAGATGGCCCGTCCACTAGCCTTCTCAAGAGGAAGACCATCGATGGAAAGGGTTCACGTGGAGGTCAAGATCGGCGTCACCGACAGTCCGCGCGAGCTGGTGCTCCAAAGCGCCTCCACGCCTGCAGAGGTGGAGGAGTTGGTGACCGCGGCGCTGGGCAAGGAGTCGGGCGTGCTCGCGCTGACCGACGAGAAGGGCCGTCGTTTCCTGGTGCAGAACACCAGGATTGCCTACGTCGAAATCGGCGCCCCAGAGTCGCGCCGAGTCGGCTTCGGGATCGGGGCCACCGCCGCGGCGGTGGCCGACAAGCTCACCTAGAAGCGGGTCAGCGGCACGTGTGACAGTCCGCCCCAGGCGAACTGCACCGTGCCGTCGACCGCGGCGTCCTTCGAGATGGGCCGGTCGGAGTTCAGCCAATAGCGCGCGCAGTCGACGCTCGTCGACACCAGCCCGACCGCGATCATCCTGGCCCGATGGGCCTCCAGGCCGGAATCGCTGCTGATCAGCTCGAACACGGCGTCGGTGCACGCCTCGGTGGCCACCCTGACCTGGGCCGACACCTGCGGCTCGGTGACGTAGTCGTTCTCGAAGATCAGCCGGTAGCCCTGACCGTCGTGCTCGACGAAGTCGAAGAAGGCCTGCACGGCGGCGCGTAGCCGCTGCCGGTTGTCGGTGGTCGTGCGCAGCGCTTGGCGCACACCGGAAACCAAGTTGTCGACGTGGCGCTGAAGAACCGCCAGGTACAGCTCGAGCTTCGACGAGAAATGTTGGTAGAGAACGGGTTTGCTCACGCCTGCGCGGTCGGCGATCTCGTCCATCCCTGCGGCGTGGTAGCCGCGGTCGACGAAGACCTCACTGGCGGCGATGAGCAGCTGACCTCGGCGCTCGTCGCGTGGCAGCCGGTTTCCGCGCCGGTTGCCGCCCGAGGAACCGCCGGTCGGACCGTCACCACCCGCCGGTTGTGCACCCTTCCTTTCGGCGGTGTTGGCGATGTCGCTCATCAGTCCTCTATCTGCTTCTGACGCTCTTGGCCGGTGCCGACCGGGCCGGTCAATCCGGCTGTTCATCGGACCGACACTACTACCGCTGGCTAAGTGGGCGCGCCATCTACGCCCGTGCGCGGGTGGCGCGCCAAAGCCTGCGACGGCTCACCCTGTGCCATCCTGGTTCGGTGACCTACGACCCGGGGCGTCGCGGGGGCGGTCGTCAGCCCGTGCTGCGCAACGAGTGGAGGGAACCCTTGCGCGCGCAGCGCGACCCACTGGCTGACGACGGCGGCCGGATGCGGTCCAACCGCGACGAGCACCAGCAGTGGCGCAAACAGTCGTGGTTGGGGCGGTTCGTGTCCACCTACGGCTGGCGTGCCTACGCGCTGCCCATTCTCGCGGTGATCACCGTGCTGGTGATCTATCAGACGCTGACCGGCACCAGCCCCCCAGAGCCGGTCACGGCCGAGGGCCCCGTTCAGGGACCGCCGACCATCGGTGCCACCGGCACCGGGATCATCGGCGCCCCACCCAAGGGCATGACCCAGTTCGACGCCAACCTGCCGACGGGCGTCCTGCCCGAGGGCGGACCGTTCACCGAGGCGGGCGCCAAGACCTGGCACATCGTGCCGGGGGCGGTACCCAAGGTCGGCGAGGGCACCACGAAGTCGTTCACCTACACCGTCGAGGTGGAGGACGGCGTCGACACGGCGTCCCTGGGTGGTGACGAGGCGTTCGCGCGGATGGTCAGCGAGACCCTGACCAATCCCAAGAGCTGGACGCACAACCCGCAGATCGCGTTCACCCGCATCGACGATCCCGCCCAGACGCCGGACTTCCGCGTCTCGCTCACCTCGCCGATGACGGTCCGCGAGGGCTGCGGCTACGACATCCCGCTCGAGGCGTCCTGTTACAACCCGGCCTATCTGAACGACCAGTCCAGGGTGTTCATCAACGAGGCCCGCTGGGTCCGCGGCGCTGTCCCTTTCCAGGGCGACATCGGCTCCTACCGGCAATACGTCATCAACCACGAGGTCGGCCACGCCATCGGCTATCAGAAGCACGAGCCGTGCGCGGACAACGGGGCGCTGGCACCGGTGATGATGCAGCAGACGTTCTCCACGAGCAATGACGACGACGCCAGGTTCGACCCCCAGTCGGTCCAGGCCGACGGCAAGACGTGCCGCTTCAACCCCTGGCCGTACCCCATCGCCTGAGCGCGCGCACCTCGGTACCTCTCTCGCGCGAGCGTGCGTGTTCGAGGGCAACACGCCGAGGTTTATTCGCACTTCGCGCACGCTCGCGCCGCATCGGGTGGACCGTCGACTCGACGGGAAGGTAACCATGGGCATTGCCGTTGAATGAGATTGCCGTTGAATGAGATTGCCGTTGAATGTGTGGGCCTGGTGTGATCGTCACGAGGTTCACGTCGAGTCGAGGAGCGCCCGGTGTCCACATCGCTACCGCCGCTGGTTGAGCCCGCGGCAGAGCTCACGCGTGAAGAGGTTTCGCGCTACAGCCGCCACCTGATCATTCCCGACCTGGGCGTCGACGGGCAGAAACGCCTCAAGAACGCCCGCGTGCTGGTGATCGGCGCCGGCGGACTCGGCTCGCCCGCCCTGCTCTACCTGGCCGCGGCCGGGGTGGGCACCATCGGCATCGTGGAGTTCGACGTCGTCGACGAGTCCAACCTGCAGCGCCAGATCATCCACGGCCAGTCCGACGTCGGACGCTCCAAGGCCCAGAGCGCGCGGGACTCGATCAAGGAGATCAACCCCCTGGTCGACGTGCGCCTGCACGAGGTGCGGCTCGAGCCCGACAACGCCGTCGACCTGTTCAGCGAGTACGACCTGATCCTCGACGGCACCGACAACTTCGCGACCCGCTATCTCGTCAACGACGCCGCGGTGCTGGCGGGCAAGCCCTACGTGTGGGGCTCGATCTACCGCTTCGAGGGCCAGGTGTCGGTGTTCTGGGAGGACGCGCCCGACGGGCTCGGCTTGAACTACCGCGACCTGTATCCCGAACCCCCGCCACCCGGAATGGTGCCGTCGTGCGCCGAGGGTGGTGTGCTCGGCATCTTGTGTGCGTCGATCGCCTCGGTGATGGGCACCGAGGCCATCAAGCTCCTCACGGGCATCGGCGAGCCGCTGCTGGGCAGGCTGATGGTGTACGACGCGCTCGACATGACGTACCGCACCATCAAGATCCGCAAGGACCCCGAGACGCCGAAGATCACCGAGCTCATCGACTACGAGGCGTTCTGCGGGGTGGTGTCCGACGAGGCCGCCGAGGCTGCCGCCGACTCCACGATCACCCCCCGCGAGCTGCGCGCGATGCTCGATTCCGACCGCAAGGTCGCGTTGATCGACGTGCGCGAGCCAGTCGAATGGGAGATCAACCACATCGACGGAGCCGAGCTGATCCCGAAGTCCGCGATCGAGGCGGGCGAGGGTCTGACGAGGCTGCCGCACGACCGGACGCCGGTGCTGTACTGCAAGACCGGGGTTCGGTCCGCCGAGGCGCTGGCCGCGGTGAAGAAGGCCGGTTTCGCCGATGCGCTCCACCTGCAGGGCGGAATCGTGGCCTGGGCGCGACAACTCGAACCCGACATGGTGATGTACTGACGGCTTGTTAGCCGGGCCACGCCTTAGGCTGAGCCTGTGAGTGCCGACATGCCGCCTGATCATGTGCTGGCAGCGTTCGGCCTGACGGGCGTTCGGCCCATTCCCCTCGGCTCGACCTGGGAGGGCGGCTGGCGCTGCGGCGAGGTCGTGCTGTCGATGGTTGCCGAGCATGCGCGCGCCGCGTGGTCGGCGAAGGTCCGGGAGACCCTGTTCGTCGACGGGGTCCGGCTCGCGCGGCCGGTCCGTTCGACCGACGGTCGCTACGTCGTCGCCGGGTGGCGCGCAGACACGTTCGTCACGGGCACGCCGGAACCTCGGCACGACGAGGTCGTCTCGGCCGCGGTGCGCCTGCACGAGGCCACGGCGAAGCTGGAGCGCCCGCGGTTCCTGACCCAGCCGCCCGGTGTGCCGTGGTCGGATGTCGACGTGTTCATCGCCGCGGATCGCGCCGCGTGGGAGGACCGTCCCCTGCACTCGTTGCCGCCGGGGGCGATGGTGGCACCCGGCGGGGCCGACGGACAGCGGTCGGTCGAGCTCATCGCCCAGCTCGCCGCGCTGCGACGCCCGACGCGCAGCCCCAGCCAACTCGTCCATGGCGACCTCTACGGCACGGTGCTCTTCGCGGGCACAGCCGCGCCGGGCATCACCGACATCACGCCCTACTGGCGGCCGGCGTCGTGGGCCGCAGGTGTGGTCGTCGTCGACGCGCTGGCGTGGGGCGAGGCCGACGACGGTCTGGTCGAGCGATGGGCACCTTTGCCGGAATGGCCGCAGATGTTGTTGCGCGCGTTGATGTTCCGGCTGGCGGTGCATGCGCTGCATCCGCGGTCGACGGCCGCGGCGTTCCCCGGGCTGGCCCGCACTGCCGCACTGGTGCGCCTCATCCTCTAGAACGCGTGGCGCACCTCGCGCAGGTTCACCCGGCCGTCCTTGGCGAGCACGCCCTCGGCTCTCAGCAGCTCGAGCTGTCTGGTGGTCAGGTGGTGAGCCGGCTTGCCGGAGGCACCGATGACCCGGTGCCACGGCAGATCCGACGAGTCCGTCCGCATGATCCAGCCGACGATGCGGGGGCTGGAGAGGTCTGCGGCGGTGGCGATGTCGCCGTACGTCGAGACCCTGCCCGCCGGGATCGACGCCACCAGCGCGCGGACGGCCTCGACCTGTTCGTCGGTGATCGCGGCCACGGCCTCAGCCCACCGCGTCGCGGATGAGGGCGGCTGTCTCGGCGGGTCTGGCGCTCGGGACCATGTGGTTGCAGTCGAAGTCCACCAGGGCGAAGTCCGGTCCGAGTTCGGCACTCAGTGCCGCGACGAGCGCGTCGGTGACGTACGGCGGGTCGGTCCTTTTCGCTCGCACCACCGTCGTCGGTGTTCCCTTGCGCGGCAGCATGATCGGCCGGGCGAGCTCGCTCCAGTACGACATCGCCGCCGGGATGCCGATCCGCCATCCGACCCGTCCGTTGGGCAGCGTGACGAGATGCTCGTCGAGTTCTCGCTCCAGCTCTGCGGCGTCGACCTCGCCCCAGGAGCCCGACGTCTTGTCCGCCCGCGCCTCGTCGCGGTCGGCGAAGTCCGGCGAGCCGAGCATCGCGTCCGCGATCTCGAGCATCCACTCGCCGTCGAGGCCCACCGCGGGGTCGAGGAGGACGAGGCCCGCGACGAGCTCCGGTCTGGTGGCCGCAAGGCTCAGCGCGACGGCGCCACCGAAGGAGTGCGCGACGACCCACACCCGCCCGTCCGCCTCCGCCTCGACGAGGTCGGCGAGCGCGGCGACGTTGGCGTCGATGGTCCATGGGGCCGCCCACGTCGACCGGCCGTGCCCGATCAGGTCAGGAGCCAGGATGGAGTACTCCGGGAGGTGCTGGGACGCAAGGGTCTCCCAGCGCTGACCGTGTCCCGTCAGGCCGTGGATCGCCAGGATCCGGGGTGATGTCCGCGGGCCGAAGCGCCGCACGCTCAAGACGTCGTTCACGACGTCGATGCTGCCAGCACCTGCCCCCGGGATCTTGTCGTACCCCCGTGGTGACATGTCCCCATGCCCGCCCAACGCACCGCACTGTCGCCCACCGTGCTGACCGAGCCCGGTCTGCGTGGCACCGTGCGCGTGGTCGGGGGGCCCGGCACGGGGAAGAGCACGTTGCTCGTCGACACCGCGGCCGCGCGCATCGCCGCGGGCACCGCTCCGGAATCCGTTCTGCTCCTGACGGGTTCGGCCAAGCTCAGCGCGCACGCCAGGGCCTCGGTGACCGCCGCGCTGCTCGGTGGCTACGGTCCGGCGGCGGTGCGGGAGCCGATGGTGCGCACCATCCACTCCTATGCGTTCGCGGTGCTGCGGCTCGCGGCCCAGCGCAACGGTGATCCGCCACCGCGGCTGATCACCAGCGCCGAGCAGGACGGCATCATCCGCGAGCTGCTCGCCGGCGATCTCGAGGACGGCCCGAACGCGTCGGTGATGTGGCCCAGGCACCTGCTACCTGCGCTCGGCACCGTCGGATTCGCCAACGAGCTGCGCGACCTGCTGGCCCGGTGCACCGAACGCGGCGTGGAACCCGCTGCCCTGCAACGCATCGGCCGCCAGACGGGCCGCGACGAGTGGGTGGCCGCCGGTCAGTTCGCGCAGGTGTACGAGCAGGTGATGCTGCTCCGGTCCGCGGTCGGCATGGCAGCGCCCCAGGCCACGGTCCCCGCCCTGGGCGCAGCCGAACTCGTCGGCGCCGCCCTGGAGGCCTTCGCCACCGATCCCGAGCTGCTGGCCGCCGAGCGGGGCCGAGTCCGCCTGCTGCTGGTCGACGACGCCCAGAACCTCGACCCTCAGGCCGCTCTGTTGGTCCGGGTGCTGGCGGCGGGGGCCGAACTCGCCCTGATCGCAGGCGATCCGAACCAGTCGGTGTTCGGTTACCGGGGAGCCGATCCTGCGCTGCTCAGCGCAGGGGAGCACCCGACGGTCGTGCTCACCGAATCGCACCGGTGCGCCTCGGCCGTGGCGCACGCAGTCACCGGAATCGCGGGCCGGTTGCCGGGCGTCGACGACGCCAGGCATCTGACGTCCGCCGACGATCGCCCGGGGTCGGTCGCGGTCCGGATCGCGGCGTCGGAGCGTGCCGAGTCGGCCGTGATCGCCGATGCCCTGCGCCGCGCCCATCTGGTCGACGGGGTGCCGTGGGCCCAGATGGCGGTCATCGTGCGATCGGTGCCGAGGGCGGGGGCGGCGCTCGCGCGCGCGCTGACCGCCGCCGGCGTTCCCGTCGAGCAGCAGGCCTCTACGGGTCCGCTCGCCGAGCACCCTGCCGTGGCCGCACTCCTGACCGTGCTCGACGTCGTGGCCGACGGTATCGACGGCGAGCGGGCGCTGGCGCTCCTGACCGGTCCGATCGGACGGGTCGACCCGGTGTCACTTCGGCAACTGCGCCGCACCCTGCGTCGCGCCGACGCCGCCAGCCCGCCGCGCGAGTTCGCCGAATTGCTCGCCGACGCACTCGATCCCGAGCTTGCACTGGACGGCGATGTGCCCGATCAGCTCGCCAGAGCGCTCAAGCGCGTGCGCAAGGTGCTCGCCGCCGCGCGGCGCAGCGACGGCGACGGGCTCGACACCCGGTTCACGCTGTGGCAGGCGTGGCATCAGAGCGGTCTGCAGCGACGCTGGCTGGCCGCGGCCGAGCGCCCGGGGACGGCCGGCGTGCAGGCCGGCCGCGACCTCGACAGCGTGACGGCGCTGTTCGACGTCGCCGAGCAGTACGTCACCCACACCACCGGGGCGTCCCTGACGGGCTTCGTCGATCACGTGCGGGCGATGGTGCTACCTGCCTCGGGGGGCGAGGCGGCGCGGCGCAGTGACGCGGTCGCGCTCCTCTCGGCGCATGCTGCGCTCGGCCGCGAGTGGGACTTCGTCGTCATCGCGGGTCTTCAGGAAGGCTTGTGGCCCAACGTCGTTCCGCGCGGAGGAGTGCTCGGCACCCAGCAACTCGTCGACGTGCTCGACGGCATCGCCGACGGAACCTCCACCAGGGCCCCGTTGCTCGCCGAGGAGCGAAGGCTGCTGATCTCCGCACTCGGCAGGGCCCGCACGGGTGTGCTGGTGACCGCCGTCGACGGTGACGAGGGCGATGACGCGCTGCTGCCATCCCCGTTCTGTGACGAGCTCCTCGCCCTGGCGACCGAGCGTCCCGACGAGGACGCCGAGCCGGTCCGCGCGCCTCGGGTCCTGGCCCCCTCCGCGGTGGTCGGCAGGCTCCGCGCGGTGGTGTGCGCGCCGGAAGGCGCCGTCGAAGACGAGGTACGAGCCTGTGCGGCAGTGCAATTGGCCCGGCTGGCTGAAGCGGGCGTGCCAGGCTCTGCGCCCGCACAGTGGTACGCCACCACCACGGCGTCCACCGCGGAGCCGCTGTGGGCCGGTGAGGGACACGTCGTGACGCTGTCCCCGTCGACGCTGCAGACGCTTGCCGACTGCCCGCTGCGGTGGCTGCTCGAACGCCACGGGGGAAGCGATGGCCGCGACGTGCGCTCCGCGCTCGGCACGCTGGTCCACGCGTTGGTGTCCGATAGCACGAAGACCGAGGGGCAGATGCTGGCCGAGCTCGAATCCGTGTGGGCGCGGCTCCCGTTCGATGCGCCGTGGCACGCGGCCAACGAGCTGGAGCGCCACCGGACCATGCTGACGGCCTTCCTGGAGTGGCGCGCCCAGACTCGTCACGAGCTCACCGAGGTGGGCACCGAGGTCGACGTCGACGGGGTCGTCGCACCGAGCGACGCCGAGCAGCCCGGGGTTCGGGTCCGGGGCCGCGTCGACAGGCTGGAGCGCGACGCCGAGGGCAGGCTCGTCGTCGTCGACGTCAAGACCGGCAAGAGCCCGGTCAGCAAGGACGACGCGCAGCGGCACGCACAGCTCGCCATGTACCAGTTGGCGATCGCGGAAGGTGTGCTGCAACAAGGGGACGAGGCCGGCGGTGGCCGGCTGGTCTACCTCGGCAAGATCGGCGCGGCCGGCGCCGCCGAACGCGACCAGAACCCGATGACGGCCGACGGCCGCGTCGAGTGGCGCGCCCGCGTCCAGCAGGCCGCAGGGGCCACCAAGGGGCCGGAGTTCGTGGCCCGTGTCAACGACGGCTGCGCACACTGCCCGGTCAAGGCGATGTGTCCGGCCCAGGCGGCGTTGGGAGGACGTTCGTGACCGACCGGTACAGCCCCGCCGAGTTGGCCGACGCGCTCGGCATCTTCGCGCCCACCGAGGAGCAGGCCGCGGTGATCGCGGCGCCACCCGGTCCGTTGGTGGTCATCGCGGGCGCGGGCGCGGGAAAGACCGAGACGATGGCCGCCCGCGTCGTGTGGCTGGTCGCCAACGGCCATGCCCGCCCCGGCGAGGTGCTCGGATTGACCTTCACCCGCAAGGCGGCAGGCCAGCTGCTCCGTCGCGTGCGGACCAGGCTCGCGCGCCTCGCGGGGGCGGGTCTGGTGCCCGGCGACAGGGCCGACGTCGACGAGCACCCGTCGATCGGCACGTACCACGCATTCGCGGGCACGCTGCTGCGCGAGCACGGACTGCTACTCCCGGTTGAGCCGTCGACCCGGCTGATCGGGGCAACCGAGCTGTGGCAGTTGGCCTTTCGCGTGGTCTGCGACCACCCGACCGAACTCCACACCGAGAAGTCCCCCGCCACCGTCACCGCCATGGTGTTGGGTCTGGCGGGCCAGCTGGCCGAACACCTCGTCGACACCGACCAGTTACGGGACACCCACGTCGAACTCGAGCGGCTGGTGCACACCCTGCCCGCCGGCCCTCGGCAGCGGGAGACGGGACCCACTCAGGCGCTGCTCAAGATGCTGGCCACGCAGACCGAGCGCGCCGAGATCGTGCCGCTGATCGATGCATTGCACGAGCGGATGCGTGCCGAGAACGTCATGGACTTCGGCATGCAGATGGCGGCGGCGGCACGCCTGGCCGCCACGTTCCCCCAGGTGGGTGAGCAACTGCGCCAGCGTTACCGGGTGGTGCTGCTCGACGAATACCAGGACACCGGTCACGCGCAGCGGGTGGCACTCTCGTCGCTCTTCGGCGGGGGCGTTGACGACCAACTGGCGTTGACCGCCGTCGGCGACCCGATCCAGTCGATCTACGGCTGGCGTGGCGCGTCGGCGACCAATCTGCCCCGGTTCACCACCGACTTCTGCCTGTCGGACGGGACGCCCGCGCCGACGTTGGAACTGCGCACCAGCTGGCGCAACCCGCCGCGCGCCCTGCACCTTGCGAACGCGGTCTCGACGGAGGCCCGCCGCCGGTCGGTGGCCGTCCGCGAGCTGCTGCCACGCCCCGGCGCACAGGCCGGCACCATCAAGTGCGCGCTGCTGCCGGACGTGAGTATCGAAAGGGACTGGGTCGCCGACCAATTGGCGAGGGTCTACCACGGTGCGATCGAATCGGGAGCCGACATTCCCACCGCGGCAGTCCTGGTGCGGCGCAACGCGGACGCCGCGCCGATCGCCGACGCGCTCACCGCCCGCGGGGTTCCAGTCGAGGTGGTCGGACTGTCCGGCCTGCTGTCGGTCCCCGAGGTGGCCGACGTCGTGGCGATGCTGCGGCTGACGGCCGACCCCACCGCAGGGTCGGCCGCGATCCGCGTCCTCACCGGCCCGCGTTGGCGGCTGGGCGCCGCCGACGTCACGGCGCTCTGGCGCCGGGCGGTCGAACTCGACTCCGCGAGCAAGGACGCGGTCGACCGCTCGTCGACGTCGCACATCGTCGCGTCCGCCGCGCCCGACGCCGACAGCGCCTGCCTGGCCGACGCGATCTGCGACCCTGGCCGCCCCGACCGTTACTCGCCCGTCGGCTACGGCCGCATCGTCGCGCTCTGCCGTGAGCTGACCGCGCTGCGCGCACAGCTGCACCTTCCGCTGCCCGACCTGATCGCCGAGGTGCGGTGGATGCTCGGTGTCGATGCCGAAGTTCGTGCTGCACAGTCGGTTTCGTCTGGCTGGAGCGGTACCGAGCACCTCGATGCGTTCTCCGACGTCGTCGCCGATTTCGCGTCGCGGCCATCCGTGACGGTCGCCGGTCTGCTCGCGTTCCTCGACGCGGCGATGGACGTGGAGAATGGCCTTGCGCCTGCGGAGCTCACGGTGGCGAAGGATCGCGTCCAGATTCTGACGGTGCACGCCGCCAAGGGCCTGGAGTGGCAGGTCGTGGCCGTGCCGCATCTGAGCGGTCGGGTGTTCCCGTCGATGGGGTCCGCGCGGACGTGGCTCACCGACGCCGCGGACCTGCCGCCTCTGCTGCGCGGCGACCGCGCATCGGTGTCCGAGCACGGCGTACCCGTGCTCGACACGTCCGACGTCAACGACCGAAAGGCCTTGTCCGACAAGATCGCTGCTCATCGCAAGACCTTGGATCAGCGCCGCATCGACGAGGAGCGCCGTCTGCTGTACGTCGCGCTCACCAGGGCAGAGGACACCCTGGTGCTGTCGGGTCACCATTGGGGTGCCACCGAGTCCAAGCCGCGTGGCCCGTCGGACTTCCTGCTCGAGATCAAGGACGTGATCGACAGGTCCGCTGCGGTGGGTGACCCGTGCGGGGTCGTCGAACACTGGGCGCCCGCTCCCGCCGATGGCGAAGTTAACCCGTTGCGGGACAACGTGATGGAACGGTCCTGGCCGGCCGACCCGACGGGTGCAGGTCGCGCTCCCGTCGACCGCGGCGCCGAACTCGTCGGCATGGCGATGACGTCCGGTCTGCCGTCAGCGGTGACGGATGCCGCCGACGCCGATGGCTGGGCGGCCGACGTCGACGCGCTGCTTGCCGAGCGTGAACAGGCGCTGGCACGGCCTGCCCCGGTACTGCCCCCGCAGCTGTCGGTGAGCGCGCTGGTCGACATCGGCCGCGATCCCGAGAGCGCGTTGCAACGTCTGCAGCGACGCCTGCCGGTCCGGCCGGATCCGCATGCGCTGCTGGGCACGGCGTTCCACGACTGGGTGCAGCGGTTCTTCCATGCCGAGCGGTTGTTCGACCTCGAGGATCTGCCTGGCGCGGTCGACGGTGAACTCGGCCTCGCGGAGGCCGAACGACTCGCCGAACTGCAGGCCGCCTTCGCCGTGTCGCCGTGGGCGTCGAGAATCCCCGTTGACGTCGAGGTCCCGTTCGACATGATGATCGGCGGGACGGTCGTCCGCGGCAGGATCGACGCGGTCTTTGCCGACGACGACGGCGGGGTCACCGTGGTGGACTGGAAGACCGGTGATCCACCGTCCACCGCAGAGGCGTTGCAGCAGAACGCCGTTCAGCTCGCGGTGTATCGGCTGGCGTGGGCGGCGACGGCGGGCGTGTCACCGGAATCGGTGCGCGCGGCGTTCCACTACGTGCGCAGCGGCCGCACCGTCGCACCCGACGTCCTACCCGGCCCCGACGAGCTGGCCAAGCTGCTGGAGGCTGCCTAACGAGGCGCGTTGCGGTACACCTTGAGCGCCTGCGTGATCATCGGGATCTGCAACGGCAACCGGGCGATCGTTCCGATCCGCGCGGCCCAACCCTTGTTCCACATCACCCGCACCGAATTGATGTTCGCGGGAAAGACCGCGACGTACAGCGCCACGGCAGCCAGTGCACCGAAACGGCGGGTACGCGGGGCGATCAGCATGGCGCCCGTCGCGGCCTCGGCGACACCGGAGGCCAGCGTGTAGAACCGTGCGCTGCCCGGCAGTTCGGCCGGGACGATCGTGTCGAAGGGCTTCGGTGCGACGAAGTGCAGCACACCCATGCCGACGAGCATGGCGCCCATTTTCTGTGCCGTGGCCTGGCTGGGTGCGTTACCGGATGCTGGTTCGAAGGAGGTCATGGTTACATTGTGCTGTGCGGCAGCTTGGGCGGATGATGGGCCCTCGTGGCCAAGGGTAGATTGCGTCGCCGGATGGAGGCGCTCGATCAGACGCTGACCACCCAGCCCGATCATGCTCTGGTCGGGACGCTGCGAATTCCCGAGACCCCGGTCAGTCCGGCACGCAAGATCGGGATGCGCGTGTTCTACGCGTTGGCGGCACTGTTCCTTGCGGTGGCCATCGTCTACCTCGACCGTGACGGCTATCGCGACGTTCAGGACAACAAGCTGTCGTTCCTGGACTGCCTGTACTACGCCACGGTTTCGCTGTCGACCACCGGTTACGGCGACATCACGCCGTTCACCCCGTCGGCCAGGCTGATCAACGTGCTGGTGATCACGCCGCTGCGGGTGGCCTTCCTCATCGTGTTGATCGGCACGACGGTCGAAACCCTGACGGAGGCCTCTCGTCAGACGCTGAAGATCCAGCAGTGGAGGAGAAGAGTGCGCGATCACACCGTCGTCATCGGATACGGCACCAAGGGCAAGACCGCCGTCGCGGCGATGATCGGCGACGGCGCGCAGAGCAACGAGATCGTCATCGTCGACACCGACCGGTCGGCATTGGACCGCGCCGACAAGGCCGGGCTGGTGACGGTGCACGGCGACGCCAACCGCGCCGACGTACTCCGGCTCGCGGGCGCCCAGCACGCGACGGCGATCGTCGTCGCCACCAACAGTGACCCAACCGCCGTGCTCGTCACGCTGACCGCACGCGAGCTGGCACCCAAGGCGAAGATCATCGCCTCCATCCGTGAGTCCGAGAACCAACATCTGCTGTTGCAGTCGGGTGCGGACTCGGTCGTGGTGTCCTCGGAGACCGCGGGCCGGTTGCTCGGCATGGCGGCCAAGACACCGAGCGTCGTGGAGATGATCGAGGACCTGCTGACACCCGACGCCGGGTTCGCGATCGCCGAGCGCGACGTGACCCCCAAGGAGGTCGGGGGATCGGCGCGGCACCTGCCCGACATCGTGCTCGGCGTCGTCCGCGACGGCCACCTCGTGCGGGTGGACGACCCCGAGGTCGACGCCATGGAGCCCGGTGACCGATTGCTCTACATCCGCAACGCAGAAGGTGACCGTTGACCGCCTCGTTCCAGCTCCGCAACATCCCTCTGCTCTCACGCGTCGGCCTGGACCGCGCCGACGAACTGCGCACCGATCCCGACGCCGTGGCGGCCGGCTGGAGCGATGCGCTACTGCTGAAGGTCGATCGCCGTAACCAGGTGCTCATCTCCGGCGGCCGGGTGGTCCTCGGCAAGGCGGCCAAGCACTCGCCCAAGCCGGACGAGCACGGGGTGTTCCTGGGCCGGATGCCCGACGGCAGGCACGTCTGGGCGGTGCGCGGTGCCCTCGAGGGACCGGAGGATCCGCACGCCGAATCGGAGGTCCTCGATCTTCGTCGGGCAGGCGCGATCTTCGACGATGTCAGCTCGCAGCTGGTGGCCACGGCCACCGCGCTGCTCAATTGGCATGACAGCGCACGCTTCAGCTCCGTCGACGGTTCGCCGACAAAGCTCCACAAGGCGGGTTGGTCGCGCATCGACCCGGTCAGCGGCCACGAGGAGTTTCCCCGCACCGACCCCGCGGTCATCTGTCTGATCCACGACGGGCACGACCGTGCGGTGCTGGCGCGTCAGACGGTGTGGCCGGAACGGCTCTTCTCGCTCATCGCGGGTTTCGTCGAGGCGGGCGAATCGTTCGAGGGCTGCGTCGTGCGTGAGGTGGCCGAGGAGATCGGGCTCGACGTCAGCGACGTCACCTATCTGGGCAGCCAGCCGTGGCCGTTCCCCCGTTCGCTGATGGTCGGCTTCCACGCGATCGGGGACCCGGAGCAGGAGTTCTTCTTCAGCGACGGCGAAATCGCCGAGGCGGCCTGGTTCACCCGCGCCGAGGTGCGTGCCGC
>JAOPUT010000103.1 GCA_025963385.1 Mycobacterium sp. | reverse complement strand
CTCTGGCCACCGACATGAACGCCTTCAACCCGATGAGCTATCACAACGGCTCCGTGTGGCCGCACGACACCGCGATCGCCATCGCAGGGCTGGCCAACTACGGTTTCGTCGAAGAGACGCAACAGATCGCGTTGGGCCTTCTCGATGCGTCCGAACACTTCGGCGGCAGGCTGCCCGAGTTGTTCTGCGGCTTCTCGCGAGGTGACTTCACATGCCCCGTGCCCTATCCGACGTCGTGTTCGCCCCAAGCCTGGGCTGCTGCGTCCTCACGCCTGGTGCTGCGCAGCCTGCTGGGCTTCAACCCCGACATCCCGCACGGTCAGGTCCAGCTCTGTCCGATGTTTCCGGATCGGTTACTACCCGTGCGCCTGGACAACGTGCCCCTTGCCGGAACACGGATGAGCGTCGTCGTGGACGAAGATGGCCGCGTCGACGTCAGCGACCTCCCCGAGGGAATCGAGCTGGTCACAGCGCAACACGGGCAATCACCCGCTCGGACCTTGGACCGAGGTCACTGAGAAGGCAGCGCGGTCCGTCGGTTGCATCGGGATGGAGGGCGTGCAGACGAGTTGTCAGTGCATTGCAGAGCCGACGAGCCTGACAGCAAGGTCTCTCACCGGCGTATTGGTGTCTTGCGAAATCGCAGCCAACATCCCGAAGGCGCGACTGGCGTCGACGCCGAAGCGCTCCATGACGATGCCCTTGGCTTGTCCGATGATGTCACGGGTAGCCAACGCGGCCCTGAACTGACGCTCGTGTTCGTCGTGGACAAGGGCAATTGCGGCATGGTTGGCGAGCATCGCGCCCACGGTCTCCGACTCCGCGCCGAAGGCTTGGGCTCGTACCCCGAACAGACTCAACGTGGCGCCGACGTCACCGGGGATGTCTATGGGAGAGGACAACACGCTGTGCACCCCGACGGTCGTAGCGTGAGGCGCAAATCGCGGCCAGCGGGCATCGGTTTGCAGATCGTCGCAGCGAATCGTCTTCCGTGCGCTGATTGCCTCGAGGCATGGGCCTTGACGGGCCGCTTGCTGAGCGGTGTCAAGCGTGGCGGTCAGCTGCGAAGTCGCTGCAAGCGAGTACAGGCCGCTGTTGTCGACTATCGATATCTTCGCGAAATCGGCGCTCGGCACCAACGCCAATGAGGCCAAGGTCAGCTTCTTGAGCACCTCCTCGATGCCCGCTCCCCCGGCCAATGCCCCTGCCAGTTCTGCGATCGTCAACGGAACTGGCTCGGCCATGCCGTAACCATTCCGGACGAAGAGTGGATCATCCCCTGACCATTGCGCCATGGCCGGTTTCGGAATGCGCATTGCTGCCCCCAGATCGCCGGTAGGTGAACGTCGTTGAGTTCCGACTATGCCAACCGGATGGTGCCCAGGCGTCGACCCGAGAGATCAATAAGTCGGCAGCGTCGTAGACCTCTGGGAGTCACCTGCACTGGTCGCCCGCGATGCCAGAGTTGGCGACCATCAACGGGATCGTGGCGCACTACGGCGGTAGCTGTCAGTGCCCGTGGGTCGGATTGAGGATGCCGGGGATGACGAAGTCACGAAGCAACGCACGGCGGTTGGGCCTGGTCTCGTCGGGTCGGGTGGTGAGGTGTTCCATCAGCAGCATCTGCGCCACCCGCACCAGCCAGTCGGCGACGGCGTCGGGGTCGAGTTGTTCGCGCAGTTCGCCGCCGGCCTTGGCCGCCTCGACATGCGGTCGCAGTACGTCGCGGATCCGGTCGCGGAACGCACCGGACGCCGCGACGGAGGCCGTCATGGTCAGGCTCTCGGGAGAGAACAGGACGCTGAGCCAACGGGACTCTTCGACGGCTCCGACCGCGCCGTCCAGCGCGTCGAGCAGGCGGTCACCAAAGGGCCCGTCTCGCAGCATCGCCTGTTCGGCGCTGTCGATGACTTCGGCTGTCTCGCGCAGAAGTACGAAAGCCAGGACATCGTCACGCGTTCCGAAGTAGCGATACACCGTCGTGCGGTGCACCGACGCCGCCTTGGCGATGTCATCGACAGTGGTGCGACTGACGCCGCGCCGCTCGTAGCAGACCTCAGCTGCGTCAAGTAGGCGCCTGCGTGCCTCGTCGTCGTCGACCGGTGGCCGGTCGCCCCAGGTTGCAGGGCGAGAGGTCTGCTCAGTGACGCGAAGGCGGCGCGGTGTCACGGTGTTCTCCGTCCCGGTGGGTCACCCTGAGGACAACCTAGCGAACGCGTGTGGCATACGACGTGATTCGTCGGCTGAACGCGGATCAGGGACGCCCGCCTAGGCGTACTGCCGGTTCCCTGAGGGGGTGAATATCACGCGCAGGGCATTGGGTCCACGGAGCGTGGTGCCGACCTGGCTCGTGATGGTGGAAGTCTGGGCGTACCGGGGGTCGAGCGCGAGGTCGGGCAACCGCTCGATCAGGGCTCGCAGCGCGGCGACGAGTTCGGCGTTGGCCAGCCAGTTTCCGATGCAGCTGTGACGGCCTTGGCCGAACGACACGGTCGGCATCACATTGCGGGTGATGTCGAAGTCGTCGGGCCGCGGGTACACCGCCGGGTCGCGGTTGGCGGCGTTG
>JAOPUT010000093.1 GCA_025963385.1 Mycobacterium sp. | reverse complement strand
CCAGTAACTTCGAGCCTGCCCGATCAGGGCAGCACCGTCAATGCAGTCAGCGCGCGCGCTTCGCCAACCGCTCCGGCTCGAGGATGAGCACGCTCTTGCCCTCGACGCGGATCCAGCCGCGCTGGCTGAAGTCGGCGAGCGCCTTGTTGACCGTCTCCCTGGACGCCCCGACCAGTTGGGCGATCTCTTCCTGAGTCAGGTCATGGGTGACCCGCAGCGCGTTGCCCTCCTGCGTGCCGAAACGCTGCACCAGCTGCAACAACTGCTTGGCGACGCGGCCAGGCACGTCGGTGAAGATCAGGTCGCCGAGGTTGTTGTTCGTGCGGCGCAGTCGACGGGCCAGAACCCGCAGCAACTGCTCGGCGATCTCGGGACGGCCGGCAATCCACGCGCGCAGTGCCTCGCGATCCATGGACACCGCCCGTACCTGGGTGACCGTGGTCACGCTCGAGGTCCGCGGGCCGGGATCGAAGATCGCCAGCTCCCCGAACATGTCCGACGGGCCAAGGACGGTGAGCAGATTTTCACGGCCGTCGGGGGCGCTGCGAACGATCTTCACCTTGCCGGACACGATGATGTACAGCCGGTCGCCGGGCTCGCCCTCGACGAAGATCGTGTGCCCGCGGGGAAAGTCCACGGGTTGCAGTTGGTTGATGAGCGCCGCTACCGCGCCGGGTTCGACCCCCTGGACGATTCCGGAGCGCGCGAGGATTTCCCCCACGTCGCCTGGATCGACCACCGACCTCACGCCCGTCCCCAGCGGCAGTGGTGACGTCTGACAGTTTGAGCGAACATAGCTGTGAGCGTGACGCTGCCGATCGGGTTTGTAAAGCCTCGGGCACCATTTGCCGGCGGGCTCCTCACCTGGCCGCTTCCCCGCTCGGTGTGCGCCGCGGACGGCCTCAGACGTCGGAGGTCACGTACCTGGTCTTGACCGGAGGCGCGGCCAGCAGTGGCGGCAGATCGGTGATCTTGCCGTCGCCCGCGCGGAAGGCGCGGTACGCCTCGTCGGCTTCCACGCTTTCCCACACCTCGTAAATGATCCAGTGCGCCTCGTCGGCTTCGTCCACCAGGACGTCGGTTACCAGGCTGCCTTGGAAGCCGCGGGTCTTCTGGAGCTCACGGGCGAACACTTCGCGCGCCTCAGCGACCGATTCGGGCTTGAATCTCATCTCGAGCAGAACGGTGACGGACATGGACGGTCTCCTGACGTCTGAGGGTCTACGTCTAGCCTCTCAGACAGTCAGTTCGACGGTGACATCGCCACCCGAGGGGTCCGCAGCCGACACCAGAGACCACGGCGCCCGATAGATCCGGCCCGGTGCGGCAGGCCAGAGCGTCCGACTCTGCCCCACGATTCGACCGTCCTGGACCGCACGCAGCCGCGGAGTTCGGTGGTACTCGTCGACCCAGAACAGCAGGTCGCCGCGCGGCGCCACACCGCCGTCGGGTGCGATCAGTTGTGGCGTCACCCACCGGAACGGGGCGCACGTCCGAACCCGAATCTCATGCAGCACAGGCTTTTTGCCGCTCAACCAGTCTCGGACCTTCGGTGCGACATGGCGACCGTCGAGTGCCGCACCGTCGGCAGTGTCGACCGGATGCAGGAGATTGCCCACTGCGAAGACTCCGGGCACGCTGGTCCGCAGACTCGCATCGACCAGCGGACCTCGGGTGGCGGAATCCATTGCCAGCCCGGCGGTTCGCGCGAGCTCGTGATCGGGTATCCAATCACCCGTCGTGACCACGGTGTCGCACTCGATGACCGTTCGCGCGCCCGTGTCGATGTTCTCCACGAGAACCGACCGCACCCGCCGTTTACCGTCGATGCTCACGACTCGGCTACGGGTCAGCACCGGACCACGCAGGACCGCGCGGCCGGGGACGCGGAAGGCGGCGTAGGCCTCCGAACGAGGATGCGAACTGATCATCGCGACTGTGGCACAACCGGCTTCGCGCAGCGTCAGCACGGCCGACCAGCTGACCAATTCGGCGCCAACGATGACAGCGCGGGACCCCACCTCGCCGTGGTGGACGTGGACGAGGTTCTGCAGTTGCCCGGTGGTGTACACCCCGTCGGGTCGATCGCCGGGGATCAGCCGCGCCGGCCTCGGCCGTTCCCTGGCGCCGGTCGCCAGCACGACGGCGTCGGCCTCGAGAATCCGACGGCCCCGCGGTGACGTGATCTCCACCTTCCGCTCGCCACACCACCCGGTGACCATCGCCTCGGTCTCGAGGTGCGCCCCCGCGTCCCGCGCGGTATCGGTGAGGCGCCTGGCATAGGCGGGCCCGGAGATGAAGCGCTTCAGGTCCCGCATCCCGTAGCCCAGATGATCACTGTGTCTGGGGATTCCACCGGTCTCGGCTTCGCGTTCCAGGACGAGAACCTGGCCGTCGACGATCGGGGCCAGCGCCGCGGCTGCGGTGAGTCCCGACGGTCCGCCTCCGATGACGGCGACGGCTACCCTGCTCACTGCGCCGCCGCCAAGAGCGCCGCGGTGTGCGCGCCTCAGTAGAAACCCCGACAGCGGCCGTTCATCACCCGGGTGCGACGACGGAGCCCGTCGAGGTCCCGCGGTGGGATGACCGACGCGAACGCGTCGCGGATCTCGCCCGCGGTGACACGCTCGCAGAAGCACACGATGCGGCC
>JAOPUT010000052.1 GCA_025963385.1 Mycobacterium sp. | reverse complement strand
GGTCCACTCGTTACGCGACTTCGGGTTCACGCCCCAGGGGTTGCCGTTGTTCTCGAGGTTGCGCATCATCACGCCGGCTTCGCTGGGGAACTCCGACTCGATCAGCACATGGTAGCGGCGCATCTCGATGATGTGGTCGACGTGCTCGATGTCGACCGGGCACTGCTCGACGCAGGCACCGCAGGTGGTGCAGCTCCACAGCACGTCGGGGTCGAGCCGGGTGCCGGGAGATGCCTGCCGGACCTCGAAGGAAAGATCGGAGAACCACTCGCTGCGGCCGTTGTTGGCCATGCCCCACGGGTTGCCCTTGTTCTCGATGTTGCGCAGCATGGAGCCCGCCTCGGACGGGAACGAGGACTCGATGAGGACCTGTTAGCGGCGCATGTCGACGATGTGGTCGATGTGCTCGATGTCGACGGGGCACTGCTCGACGCACGCGCCGCAGTTCGTGCACGACCACAACACGTCGGGGTCGATGACGCCGCCCTGCTCGAGGGTGCCGACGAGCGGACGGGTGGCCTGCTCGGGCCCGGAGCCCAGGATGCGCTCGAAGCCGGACTCGGGAACCGCATGCGTCTCGGCGTGCTTCTCGCCGCGCAGCTCCTCGCCGACGCCGCCTTCGGCGGTGTTCTCCAGCGGAGTTTCCTTGTCGCCGAGGATGTACGGCGCCTTGGCGAACAGGTGGTCGCGCAGGTTCATGATGACGAGCTTGGGAGACAACGGCTTTCCGGTGTTCCACGCTGGGCACTGCGACTGGCAGCGGCCGCACTCGGTACACGTGGTGAAGTCGAGGTAACCCTTCCAGGTGAAGTCTTCGATCTTGCCGCGACCGAGGACCGCATCCTCCGACGGATCCTCGAAGTCGATGTACTGGCGGTCGTACTCCATCGGGAGCAGGGGGCCGAGCGCGTCGGGCAGGCGCTTGAACGTCACGTTGACCGGCGCCAGGCCGATGTGAAGGTGCTTGGAGTGCAAGACGATCAGCAGGAAGACGAGCATGACGCCGATGTGCAGCAGCAGGGCGACCGTCTCGATGATCTCGTTGGCGGTGTGGCCGAGTGGCTCGAGTGCAGCACCGATCCCATGCGAGAAGAACGCACCCCAGCCGTAGGGCAGGTTGCCGTTGGCCACCGCCGCGCCGCGGAACAGCGCGTAGGTCCAGATGACGTTGAAGATCATGAAGAGGATCAGCCAGGCGCCGCCGGTGTGCGAACCGTAGAAGCGGGACTCGCGACCGTATTCCTTGGGCTCCGAGCGGAGCCGGATGATCGAGAACGTGATGATGCCGAGCAGCACGGCGAGCGCGAAGAAGTCCTGCAGGAACCCGAGCACGTCCCAGTGCCCGACGAAGGGGATGGCGAACTTGGGGTTGAACAGGACGCCGTACGCCTCGAGGTAGACCGTGGCCAGGACGAAGAAGCCCCACATGGTGAAGAAGTGGGCAATGCCGGGGACGGACCAGCTCAGCAACTTCTTCTGACCGAGGACCTCGGTGAACTGAGTGGTGATCCGTGCCTTGAGGTTGTCCTTGCGGGCGCCTTCGTCGATCGTGGGCTGACCCGAACTGATCAGTTTGACCAGGAAGAGCACGCGTTTTGCGGCAAAGGCCAGAACCACGGCCGTCAACAGAAGGCCGAGGATCAGCCTGATCAGAGTCTGCGTGTCCACGCAACGCCTCCCGGATTCAAGTTACCGACCAGTAAGGTGTCTGGTTACTGGCCAGTAACTTACGCTAGATGCCAGCTCATAGTGGCATCCAGTGGTTTGGCGTCGCTACGAAGGCTGACCTAACTCACCGGTTGGTTGCCCGCCGGGACACGGCTGGACCGCAAGTCGCGAACGTCGTGGTCGCCACGGTTGTGGCAGTCGTCACGTTCGTCGGCGGCCGTTGCGAGCACTTATTTCCGGTGCAAAAGGCGCTCAGGCCGGCGACCCGAGGATCGCGCGCAGCATGGAGATCAGCTCCGATCGCGACTCCGCGCCGAGCCTGCGCCGGATGCGAGCCACGTGGTGCTCGACGGTCTTGGCCGAGATGAAGAGCTGGCTTCCGATGTCGCGGTAGGGCATGCCCTGCAACAGCAACTCGGCGACCTCGCGCTCGCGGTCGGACAGCCGGGACGACGGCGCCATCGACGCCCCCGGCCGGGGTGCGGCCGCGGCGGGAGTTTCGACGAATTCGGCGTCGTCCGCACCTCCGGACGCGCTGAGCTTGAGGTCGCGCGCCAACTGCAGCATCGCACCGGACACCCGGCCGTCGGGGGTCTGCAGCGCCGCCTGGCTGGCAAGCCGGGTCGCATCCCAGGTGAGCCCGTACTGCGTCAGTGAGCGGGCGGCCATGGTCACCTCTTCGGTGTCGACGTGATTGGCCAGCACGCGCAGCCACGTCCGGCCCGCCGTCGCCAGCGCTCTCGCGAAGGAACTGTGTGCGGCGGCGGCGGTCAACGCCTGCCCGTGCGGAGCCACCGAGCCGGGTGAGTTCGCCAGAATTCCTGCGTGGACGCCCGACCAGTGCAGTGGTACCGACCACAGCGTGGGATTGCCCAGTGCGTCAAGCAGATTGAAGGCCTCGTCGAGCGCGGGCTGAATGAGGTCGAGCTGGCGCAGGCGGGCGGCCGCCACCCACAGCTCTCCGAGTGGAAGCAGCGCGAAGAGGTCCATGGAGTATTCGGTGAGTACCTCCATGGCCGCGTACCAGTGCTTCTGCACGGCGCCGGTGTCGCCACCCCGGCGTGCGACGGCCGTCTGGAGGGCGGCGGCCCACAGCGCGTCGCGCCGGTGCAGGTTCCGTCCCGTCACCGAGGAGGCGTCCGCGGCAGCCGCCGCCAGCTGGCCCTCCAGCATCCGGGCCCAGCCGAGCAGCAGGGTGTGCCGGTGCGCGACGAAGCCGTCGTCGTCGCCCGTCCCGCGCACGGCCCGCCCGATCGCGCTGCGGGCACGCACCGAGTCGCCGCCGTGCATGGCCACCAGCGTGACGAGTGCCGCGGGTGTGTCGGGGGAGACGACGGCGGAGGCCTGTTCGGTCATCGAATGCGTGAGCCGCGCGATGGCCGTCGAGTAGGTGCCGTCAAGGGTCAACAGCAGCCCCTCGGCCAGGCCGCGGGCCGCCCGCGCGGTCGATGTCGGCGGCCCCGAGGCTTCGACGTCCAACGCCGCGCGCGCCGTGGCGATGTCACCGACACCGAGCGCTGCCACCACCGCGGCGGCCCCTACGACGGCATCGGGGTAGGGCCCCAGCCAGCGGAACAATTCGGCTGCCTGCGTGGCACTTCCGTCGTGCATGGCGACGCTCGCCGCGATGCGGACGGCGGCGGCTCGCTCGGCAGCGGACTCGGAACCGAGCAGTTCGTCGGCCAGTCGGCCCGCGGTGGCGCAGTCGCCGGTCAATGCGAGCGCTTCCGCGAGTTTGGCGTTGAGCTCGGTCGCGCCGACCTCGGTGGCGGCGCGGTACAGGCGGGCGGCCTTCGCAGGATGGTCCTGGTGCCGCGCGGCGAGCTCGGTGAGTGCCACTGCCAGTTGCGTATCGCGCAGACCGTGCTCGGCGAGCCGCAGGGCGAGGTCCATCGACAGCGTCGACTTCTCGAGCTGTGTGTGCAGTAGCGCCGTCTCGACGCGGTGGTGGCGTGCCGCGCCGATGATCTGGGCGACCCCCTGGTGCAGCGACCTCGTGAACGCGGGTCGATGCGACGGGGCGATCAACCCACTGGCCCTGGCGACGTCGACGAGTCGTTGTCCCTCGTCCTGCGGTAGTCCCAAGGCGGCGGCGACGTCGTCGGGTCCCAGCTCCTGGCTGAGCGAGGACAGCAGGAGGGTGTCGAGAACCGGTTCGTCGACGCGGCGCAATCGCTCGATGAGCGCCACCCGGGTTGCCGCGGCCACGGCGTCCGCCTGTAACCGTCCGTCGGCGGATGGCACGGCGGCGAGGGCGGGGTGGACGAGGAACGGCAGGCCCTCGGTCGCCGCCATCATGGCGCTGACCAGATCGGTCGGCGGCGGAGCGCCCAGGACGTCGCTCGCGATCCGGTGCACGTCGGCGGATGTGAGGGGGCCGAGTCCGACGACGGGCGCCTCGCGCGTCATGGCGGTGCGCAGCGCGGCGAGCGCGGGCTGGTGCGACAGGGGTTCAGCGGCGATCACCACCGTCCTGGTGGGTTCGCCGACGATCTCGATCAGGCGCTCCAGGTCCGAGGTGCCGAGCAGGTGGGCATCGTCGATGACAACCGCTGCGCCCGGCGGGTCGCCGTCCCGCGGGAGGCGCGCGATCACGGTGACACCCGCCGCGCGCATCGCCATCCGAATCTCGTTGAGCACCAATGTCTTTCCGGTGCCGACGCCGCCCGACACCAGAACCTTCGCCGGTTCGGTCGGTGACGACACCACGGCGGCGACCGCGGCGCTGGCGGTCACTGACTCTCGGGTACCACCGGGGCGAGCGTCGTCGTCGGTGGTGGCACGACGGACGTCGGGGGCGATGCCTGTGACGTCGGGGTATCGGGTGGCGGTGCGACCGTCGTGGTGGTCGTGACGGGGGGCCTCGTCGTGGTGGTGGTCACCGGCTGCGTCGTCGTCGTCGTGGTGGTGGTCGGCGTGGTGGTGGTCGTGGTCGTGGTGGTCGTCGTGGTGGTCGTCGTGGTGGTGGTGGTCGTGGTGGTCGTCGGCGACGTGGTGGTGGTCGTCGAGTCGCTGGTGGACCCGGATGTCGGGGGCTCCGTGGCCGTCGTCGTGGTCGAGCCGGGGTTCTCCGAGGCGGGCGTCGAGGTCCGCGTCGAAAGGCTCGTCGTCACCAGTCCGTTCGCGCCGGTGGAGGTGAGCGTGACGACCTCGGTGACGGTGCCGCTGTCGCTGGAGGTGCCGGTCAGCGTGACGGCGAGGCCACCGACGGCCAGCAGCGCCGCTGCCGCGGCCGCGCCAAAGAGGATGGGTGGCCGCTTGTACCAGGCCAGCGGCTCGGAATCCGGAAGGTTGTCCTCTTCCTCGTGGGCGAAGGCCATCTCTGGCCTGGCGCCGGTCGCCGAGTACTCCGACTGGTAGTCACCGCCCCCGTAGGGCACCGGCTCACCCGTCGGCGCGTCGTCCTGCGACCACGCCAATGCGCCGGACGAACCGTCGTCCGGTGGTGGCCCGGCAGGCGGTACGCCGGCGGCCCATCCCATCGTCGGCGCCAAACCCGTTGGGGCCAGACCGGTCTGGTCGTCGGCGACTGGCGCCAGCCCCGTCGGGGCCATCCCGGTCTGATCGTCGGCGAACCCGCTCGCCGCGACGACTGCCGCACCGGTCGCGCTGATCAGCGCGGGTAGTGGGGTGGTGACCACGGGCGCCCGCAGCTGTTCCGAGAGCCGCTGCGTCACCAGCGGAATGGCGGCGCCGCCACCGACCGTGGCCACCGCCGAGACGCTCGCGAGCGGAATTCGGTAACGCTGCAAGGTTTCCGTGATCGTCGACAGCAGACCTGCCAACGGTGCCTCGATCAACCGCTCCAGCTCGGCTCGGGTGATGCGGACTTCCGAGGAGTAGCCGGGCAACTCCGCCTGGATCGCGGTGGCGGTGTCGGCGGACAGCCGTTCCTTGGCAGCCCGGCACTGGTCGCGCAGGTGGGTCAGCGATCCCACCGCCGCCGTGCTGGCGGGGTCTGCGGAGTTGGCGTCCGCGATGCCTGCGATGACGTGGTTGAGCAGCGCCTGGTCGACGAGGTCGCCGGAGAAGTCGTGGTACCTGACCGTGTCGCTGATGATGCCGAGGTCGGCGCGTGCATCGGCGAGCGTGATGCTGGTGCCCCCGCCGCCGAAGTCGCACAGCACGATCACACCGTCGGAGGGCAGACCGGGAGTCGTGCGCAGCGCGGCCAGCGCGGCCCCCGCGTCGGGGACGAGAGTCGCGGGAATGCCGTTGGGCGACAGACCGGGCTTGGCCCGCAATGCATTTCGCAGCGCGCCGACCACTCCCGGACCCCAGTGCGCAGGCACGGCGATCGTGACGGGTGCCCCGCCCCCGACCGAGCGGGCCATCACGTCGAGGGCCTCGACGAGCACGACCTCACCGCGATGGGAGGACCCGTCGGAAGCGACCAGTGGCACCGGGTCGCCGACGCGGTCCACGAAGCCGGTGAGGACCAGTCCGGGCTGATTGGGTCCGGGGAACTCACCGACCTCGGGTGCGCGGTCGGAGTACACGGTCAGAACCGATCGCCGGGTGAGCGGCGCGGCGCCTCCGCGGGTGGCCACAAGATTGGTGGTTCCCACGGACAAGCCGAGGGCGTCGCTGGTGCCTAGTGGTTCGCTCATGCCTCGTGGTTCGCTCATGCCTCGTGGTTCGCTCATGTAGAAGTACGTCTCCTGCCGGATGGGCGAAATCAGTCCTCACCATAGCGGCTGCGAGACCCGTTCGACGGCAATCCCCCTAATGGCGGCGAGCCCCTAACGCGCCGTCCCCTAATGCCTACTCGGGACGGGTGGGTTCAGCACCGATCCCTTGCCCGCGCCACGCCGATAACATTCGAGCCGAGTCAAAGTCCCGAGCAGCAGACCGGAGGTACGTCGTGGCGAACTCACTGCTGGACTTCGTCATGGCGCTGGTCCGCGATCCGGACGCGGCCGCCCATTACGCGGCGAATCCGGCGCAAGCCATCGCCGACGCCAACCTGACCGACGTGACGAGTGCGGACGTCAACCATCTGATCCCCGTCGTCGCGGAGTCGATGTCCACGGCGGTGCCGTCAGGGGGCTTCTCCGGAGGTGCCGACACCGCGTTCGACGCGGCGCACAACGTGTGGGCCAGCGGCGCTGCCACGGCAGCCTTCGACGCGTTCGACGACCACCTTCCGATCCAAGTCAGCGGCCTGGACATCGCCGAAGTCGCAGATCACGTGCCCACCGTGGCCCACGTCATCGAGCAGCCCGAGGATTCGGCGCCGACCATCGTCGACCACGGTTTCGACGACGTGAACGTGCCGTCGATAGCCGATCCGGCGGATCCGGGGGCCGCGTTCGACACTCCCGCAGTGGCGTCCGACGATTTACACCACGACGTCCCCGGTGTGGCCGATGACCACCTCAACGATCTGCACGACCATCCGCAGGACCCGGGTTTCGACATCTTCACGTGACCCGGCGTCCGACGATCCCCAACAGCGCGGCCAGCAATGGCCGCGCTGTCGTCGTATGTGGTGAATGTTCGCCCAGGTCAGCGGCATTCGAGGGGTTCCCCGGTCCGTCCCCTAATCCCCTAACGATTCCCCCTAGGGTACCCCGTAACGGCCCCCACGGGCGAGGGGTTGCTGCCCCGTTTCCGGCGGTCGGAGGGGCCCATAACGTAGTCACCAGATCGCCACGAGCCGGCGACGAGAACATCCGAATAGCCGAAGACCACCACCACCGAAAGGCATTCCCATGACGAACCTCCTCGACTTCATCCTCGACCTGTTCCGTAGCCCCGTGAGCGCCGCGACGTTCGTCAGGGACCCCGACGGCGCCCTGCGCGACGCAGGCCTGCCCAACGTCAGCGCCGCGCAGCTCCAGGCGGTTGCCGCCAGCGCCGCACCCGCAGGCGTGTTCCTCGGCGGCGGCGATCCGGTCTACGGCCTGCAGAGCGCGGTGGCGAACTACCACAGCATCCCCGCCGCGTTCTCCCCGCAGACGGCCTTCGCGCCGCAGACGGACTTCGCCAGCCACAACGCGACCGAGCTCGCAAGCAACAACGACTTCATGAGCCCCGATCAGCACGCCGGTGCCAACGCCCAGAACGGCGCGTTCAACCTCGGGTTCGGCGACATCACCCTCGGTGACAAGACCAGTAACACCGCCACCGACGGCGGCGTCGTGAACACCGGCAGCGCCGGCCACATCGACACCACCAGCGTCAACGGTGACGGCAACGTCGTCGGCGACGACAACAACGCCAACACCGGCGTGATCCACGGAGGCAGCCATTCGCCGATCATCGTCGGCGAGGGCAACGAGACCACGGTGAAGGACACCTCGCAGCACTCGGGCGGCGACATCATCGACGGCAACCAGGGCACGGTCATCAAGGACAACGACATGTCCGGTGGGCACGGCGGCAGCGCCGGCTCCAGCGGTGGCGGCGGCCTCCTCGGCATCGGCACCGGTGGCAACGAGGCCAACGCGGGTGGTGGTGGCGGCGGTGGCTCGATCATCGTCAACGACAACGGCAACCACTCCAACACCAGCACCACGACCGTGGGCGGCAACCAGACGACCGCCGGCCACGACCTGGGCAGCGGCAACAGCTCGAGCATCGACTCGTCCACGCACACCGCCAGCACGGTGCACGAGGACAACACGTTCGAACAGGACAACTCCACCCACACCGACAGCTCCAGCCACAGCGACAACTCGTTCTCGCAGGAGAACTCGCTGCACCAGTCCGCCGATACGCACATCGAGCCCGATACGCACCTCGGCTTCTGACAACCCACACCGCAGCTGGCGGGGACTGCTTGACGGTCCCCGCCAGCTCGCACGTCTACCGTTGGTGCTGAGCAGAAAGACACCCATGACGCAGCCGAACGACCCCCGCAAGGTCAAGGTCATCAACGAGCTGATCGACCACAGCACCAGGATCGCGAACGACTACGAGCGCGGTGACCTGGTCGATCGACTGGCCAGAGCGCGGGAGCGGATCAACGACCCGCAGGTCCGGGTCGTCATTGCCGGCCAGCTCAAGCAGGGTAAGAGCCAACTGCTCAACTCGCTGCTCAACGTCCCCGTGGCCCGTGTCGGGGACGACGAGACCACGATGCTGGCGACCATCGTGTCCTACGGCGAGCAGGCGTCGGCCCGGCTGATCGTCGCGCGGGGCGACGGTGCCGAGCCGGAGGCGGTCGAGATTCCGGTGGCCGACGTCCGCAACGACCTGCGCCGCGCGCCCCAGGCAGGCGGCCGCGAGGTGCTGCGCATCGAGGTCACGGCCCCCAGCCCATTGCTCAAGAACGGGCTGGCGTTCGTCGACACCCCCGGCGTCGGAGGGCACGGCCAGCCGCACCTCTCGGCGACGCTGGGCCTGCTGCCCGACGCCGATGCCATGCTGATGATCAGTGACACCAGCCAGGAATTCACTGAGCCCGAGATGACCTTCATCCGCCAGGCTGTCGAAATATGCCCGCTGGCAACGATTCTGGCCACCAAGACCGATCTATACCCGCACTGGCGCGAGATCGTCACCGCCAACGTCGCGCACCTGCAGCGGGCCGGGGTCGACGTCCCGGTCGTTCCGGTGTCGTCAGTACTGCGCAGTCACGCGATTCAGATGAACGACAAGGAACTCAACGAGGAGTCGAACTTTCCGCAGATCGTCAAGTTCCTCAGCGAGAAGGTGCTCGGTCGGGAGAACGACCGGATCCGCGATCAGGTGCTCGCCGAGATCCGTTCCGTGGCAGAGCATCTGACGATGACCATCGAGACGGAGCTCTCCTCGATCAACGACCCCGATGCCAGGGACGCGCTCAACGCCGACCTCGAACGCCGCAAGCAGGAGGCGCAGGACGCGTTGCAGCACACCGCGCTGTGGCAACAGGTGCTCAACGACGGCATCACCGACCTGACCGCCGACGTCGATCACGACCTGCGGGCCCGGTTCCGCGCCATCACCCAGCACACCGAGCACGTGATCGACGGGTGCGACCCGACGCAGCACTGGGCCGAGATCGGCACCGAACTCGAGGACACCATCGCCACCGCCGTTGGCGACAACTTCGTGTGGGCCTACCAACGTGCCGAGGCCCTTGCGCAGGAGGTGGGCAGGACGTTCATGGAGGCGGGGCTCGACGCCGTCAAGATGCCGCAGATCAATGCCCGCGACATGGGTGCCGGCTTCGGTGAGATGAAGTCGCTCGGTCGGCTGGAGGCCAAACCAATTGGCAAGGGCCACAAGGTCGTCACTGGTATGCGCGGCTCCTACGGCGGTGTCCTGATGTTCGGCATGCTGACGTCGTTCGCCGGCCTCGGCATGTTCAACCCGCTCTCGCTCGGTGCCGGTCTTGTCCTCGGTCGCAAGGCCTACAAGGAGGACATGGAGAACCGGATGCTGCGGGTGCGCAACGAGGCCAAGACCAACATGCGCCGGTTCGTCGACGACGTGTCCTTCGTCGTCGGCAAGGAGTCGCGCGACCGGCTCAAGGGCGTTCAGCGACAACTCCGCGACCACTACCGCGACATCGCCAACCAGACCACCAGATCACTGAACGAGTCGCTGCAGGCGTCGCTCGCCGCCGCCAAGATGGAGATGGACGAGCGTGACGCCCGGGTGCGGGAACTGGAGCGTCGCCTCGACATCCTTCGACAGGTCACCGAGCACGCCGTCAACCTGTCACCCCGCCAGGAAGCCGTCGCGCCGTAACCTCGCAAAGCACCCGGGGCGAGCGAAGCGACGGGGAATGGCACCGGGGGCGAGCGAAGCGACGGGGAATGGCACCGGGGGCGAGCGAAGCGACGGGGAATGGCACCGGGGGCGAGCGAAGCGACGGGGAATGGCAAACGTCACTAAGCTGGTCAATCGACATGAGCACCAGCGACCGAGTGCGCGCGATCCTCGGCGGCACCGTCCAGGCCTACCGGAGCGACCCGGCCTACCGAGAGCGGCCTGACCTCCACCACGAGCTGGAGTGGATCGGCAGGCGGCTGAACCAGCCGATTCGCATCGCCCTCGCCGGGACGCTGAAGGCGGGCAAGTCGACGCTGGTCAACGCGCTCGTCGGCGAAGACATCGCGCCGACGGACGCCACCGAGGCGACCCGCATCGTCACGTGGTTCCGCAACGGCGCCACCCCCAAGGTCACGGCCAACCACCGCGGGGGCCGACGGTCGAACGTGCCGATCGCCCGTGACGGGGGTCTGACCTTCGACTTCGCCAGCCTGGACCCGGAAGACGTCCTCGACCTCGAGGTCGAGTGGCCTGCCGCCGAGCTCGTCGACACGACCATCATCGACACGCCAGGCACGTCCTCGCTGTCCCGCGACGTCTCCGAGCGCACGCTGCGTCTGCTGGTCCCCGATGACGGCGTGCCGCGTGTCGATGCCGTCGTCTTCCTGCTGCGGACGCTCAACGCGGCGGACATCGCACTGCTCAGGCAGATCGGCACCCTGGTGGGCGGCTCGGAGGGGGCGCTCGGCGTCATCGGCGTCGCGTCGCGAGCCGACGAGATCGGGGCGGGTCGGATCGACGCTATGCTTTCGGCGAAGGACGTCGCCACCCGGTTCACCGCGGAGATGGACAAGACGGGTATCTGCCAGGCCGTGGTCCCGGTGTCCGGGCTGCTCGCACTCACCGCCAGGACGCTGCGGCAGAGCGAGTTCGTCGCGCTGGAGAAGCTGGCGGGGGTGGACGCGAGCGAGCTGGCCAAGGCGATGCTGTCGGTGGACCGCTTCGTTCGCGAAGACGCTCAGCTCCCCGTCGACGCCGTCACGCGCGCCGCGCTACTGGAGCGATTCGGCATGTTCGGCGTGCGGATCTCGATCGCGGTGCTGCGGGCAGGCATCAGCGACTCGGTCGCGCTGGCCGACGAACTCCTCGAGCGAAGCGGTCTGATCGCCCTGCGTGACGTCATCGACCAGCAGTTCGCGCAACGGTCCGATCTGCTCAAGGCGCATACCGCCCTGCTCTCACTACGCAGGTTCGTGGAGGCCAACCCGATCTATGCGACGCCGTTCATCATCGCCGACATCGATCCACTGCTGGCTGACACCCACGCTTTCGAGGAACTCCGTCTGCTGAGTCAATTACGTTCACGGCCAACGACATTGAACGATGACGAGATGGCCTCGCTGCGCCGCATCATCGGGGGCTCCGGTACCGACGCGGCCAGTCGGCTCGGCCTGCAACCCGACGCGCCCTACGACGGGCCGCGGGCCGCATTCTCCGCGGCGCAACGGTGGCGGCGCAGGGCCGATCATCCACTAAACGATCCGTTCACCACCCGAGCCTGTCGCGCGGCCGTCCGCAGCGCTGAGGCGATGGTCGCCGACTTCGCGGCGCAGGGCCGCTAGGCCGTTTCGGCTAGGGCGGCGGGTACAGCGTCCGCGTCTCGTTGAACCGGGGGCGCCGGCTGGTGCTGCCGTCACCGTTGGTGGTCGACGTCCTGGTGCGGGGCAGGTTCGAGGGATCGAACGGCGTCGTGGACGTGGTGGACGTCGTGGTGGTGCTGGTATCGGTGCCGGATGTCGTCGACGTGTCGCCCGGGTCGATGTCGGTGGTCAGGGGTGGGCTGGTGCTGGTGATCGTCTCGGTGCTCGTGGTGGTGGTGAGTCCCGAACTGCTGCCCGAGACACTCGGCTCCAGGAAGTACTGCGATGCCGGTGGGGGATCGTCGGACCCGTCGGTCACGTAGGAGATGAGAAGCCAGAGGAGACCGATCACCGCGAGGGCGCCGACACTGGCTCCGACGAGGGTCGACGTGCGCTCGTGCCACGCGGGCTCGTCGATCTTCGAGTCGTCGGCGCGGTCGGGGGTCACGAGGACTGATAGTAGCCGCGGAGATGCGGTGTCACCGTGGCGTGGCAAAGGGGAACCGGTTGCTGCGAATCGTGAAGGTTCGACCGGGTGACGACCGCCCTGCCGCAATGCTCGTGAGCGACGGATCGGTGCAAATCTAGCAAACTTTTAGGGCTGCTGAACGGAATCCGAACGGCGAAGCGGTACCCGGTAAAACGGCGAGTGAGCAACTCGAATGGAGTGGCTGTCACCTGTTTCGATGCAAACTCGAGCCGACGGTGAGGCCGGATTCGGCAGCAAACCAATTCCGGGGGATGCCCCATGCGGCGCATCGTTCCCGACACGTGCTTGCAGATCTAGCAAGCTCATTGCGTCGACAACCAATAATTGACACTGTCGTGACTTTTGGCGTTTTGGGCCGCATTATGTAGCGAGTGAAGCTCACTACGGAGGGTGAGCTAACGGAAGTCGGGGGACTCATGCGATCAGAGAACTTAGTTGAGAAGGTTGCGCAGCCTAATCAATTCGACACACTTGCGCGCCACTGGTCATTCACCGCGATGCCGGAAGTCCGGCAGGTGCATGGCCGCCGACCGGAGGTCGCGTCGACTTCGCGGGTGGGGTCGGGAGAAGTCTTCGGGGGGCCGGTGACCAGATCTAGGGCCAATGGTTCGGAGGCACCGGTCCGATCCGGTTCTACCCATGACTCCACGGACTTGACGAACGTTCTGATCGTCGACGACTACGCGTTGTACCGCGACAACCTCGCAACCATCTTCGCCGCGACGGGGTCGGGTGTCGCGGCGGTCGCATGGGATGTGGAGTCGCTTTGCGTGGCGCTCGCGACCCACACGCTCGACGTCATCCTGCTGAACATGACTGCCCGCGACAGTGCGTCATTGCTGCGCGAGGTGTTTGCCATCAACCACGATGCAAAGGTGATTGCTCTAGGGATCGCGGAGGACGACGAGCCCCAGATCGTGGCGTGTGCCGAGGCGGGGGTTGCCGGATATCACCTGCGCAGCGATTCCCTCGAGGATCTTCTGCATCTCATCCATCGCGTGGCAACGGGTGAGTCATTGTGCTCGCCGCGCATCGCCTCGATTCTGCTCCGCCGACTTTCCGCCCTGGCTTCGCAGCGACGGCCCATCGAGAAGGAACTAGTTCTCACGTCCCGTGAGGACCAGATCCTCCGCCTTCTGGAATTGGGTCTTTCGAACCAGGAGATCGCCTCGAAGCTGTGCATCGCCGTGCACACCGTGAAGAACCACGTGCACAGCGTGTTGACCAAGCTCGATGCCCGCAGCCGCTCAGAGGCGGTCGCACGGTTCCGGGCGCTTCGCAGCGCCTGACGCGCCCGGCCGGGGACTAGTCCCTGGTCCGCCCGAAATTGGTTCTAGCGGTCCATATTCGGCTGCCGTCGGGTACTGGATAGTGATGCCATGTCGATTGGGGGGATCGACTGCGTGGGTTGGGTACGGCGGGGTTGCGGCAGCGGTTTCCGTGCGGTGGGGTGGCAGACCCCGGTACGGAGCACAACCCCGGCGTAGCCGACTGGCACGGTGTCTTTGCTAGGGAGCGATCGTGAAAGTCAGCATCTTCGGCCTCGGCTACGTCGGTACGGTCTCTGCGGTATGCCTCGCGGAACTCGGCCACCAGGTCGTCGGCGTCGACGAGGATCCGCTCGTGGTCCAGTCGATCAACG
The DNA here is from genome assembly GCA_025963385.1 of Mycobacterium sp. Lineage (GTDB taxonomy): Bacteria > Actinomycetota > Actinomycetes > Mycobacteriales > Mycobacteriaceae > Mycobacterium. The sequence continues at coordinate 7,818 of JAOPUT010000052.1, read as the reverse complement.
AGGGCCGCGCCCCGATCATGGAGCCCGGCGTCGACACCCTGCTCCGCCGGGGACGTGCCGCTGGACGGCTCAGAGCAACGGACGACGTCGACATGGCGGTGGCGGGCAGCGACATCAGCCTGGTGTGCGCCGAGACGGCCAGTAACACCGACGGCAGTCTGAACGTGGAGAAGGTCATGCGCCTCGCCGAGCAGATCGGCAACGTGCTGCGGGCCAAGCCCGCTTATCACGGCATCGCCATCAGGAGTGCCGTGATGCCGGGCACCGCTGAATGCTTCGCGCGCATCGTCGAACGCGCGTCGGGTAAACGGGCGCATGAGGGGTTCGGGATCGCGTCGAATCCGGAGTTCCTTCGGGAGGGGACCTCGGTCGTGGACTTCCAGAGCCCGCCCTACACCGTCGTCGGGACGCCAGACGACGGGCTGGCCAAGGCGCTCTTGGAGCTGTACCGCGGGATCAACGCCCCCTTCCACCGGGTACGGCCCCGCGAGGCCGAACTGCTCAAGAATGCCTACGACTCGTTCCAGGCGGTGAAGGTCACCTTCGCCAACGAGATCGGGGCGATCTGCAAGAAGTTCGACACCGACAGTCACGCCGTGATGAAGATCTTCACCGAGGACCGGAAGCAGAACATCTCCCCGACAGGGCTCAAGCCGGCCTTCGCATTCGGCGGATCGCGCCTGCCGAAGGGTGTCCGGGCCATCACTCACCAGGCGCGTGCCCTGGACGTGTCGACGCCCCTCCTGAATTCACTGCGCGAAAGCAACGACGTGCAGATCAAGCGCGTCATCGACACGGTGATCGAGAAGAAGCGACGGCACGTCGGAGTGCTCGGACTGGGGATCAAGCGCGATACCGACGACCCGCTCGACAGTCCGGTCGTCACGATCGTGGAGATACTCGTCGAGAAGGGCTTCACCGTCGCCGTCTACGACCCGAACCCGGCCGTCGCCAAACTCGCCATCCCGCACGTGTCCTGTCTGCTGAAGGATGACCTCGACGAGGTACTCGAACAGTCGGACGTCGTGCTGATCGCTGAGAACGGTCGTGAATTCCACCGGGCGGTGACCAAGTTCAGGCCCGACCAGGTGGTGCTCGATCTGGTCAGGATCGCGATGAGCCCGACTGCCGTCACTGGCAGGTACGAAGGGATCGGTTGGTGAAAGTGCTTGCCCGTCAGCTGAACTGACCGGCCACCTCGCTCGCGAAGAACTCCACGTGGTCCAGGTCGGACATGTCGAGAACCTGTAGATAGACCCGCTGGACACCGGCGTCGACGAAGGGTGCCAGCTTGTCGGCGATCTCTGCAGGCGTGCCGACCAGCGGTGAGTTGCCGCGCAGCTCGTCGACCTCGCGGCCGATGGCCGCCGCCCGCTTCGTCACCGCTGCGTCGTCGCGTCCCGCGCACACCACGAACGCCGCCGAATACGTCAGGGAGTCGGCGGCACGTCCCGCATCGGAGAGCGCCGCCGCGACCCGACCGTACTGGGTCACCAGCGTGTCGAGGTCGACGAAGGCGATGTTGAACTCGGAGGCGTACTTCGCAGCGAGAGCCGGTGTCCGCTTTGGCCCGCCGCCGCCGATGATGATCGGCGGATGCGGCGTCTGCGTGGGCTTCGGCAGGGCGGGCGACTTCTTGACGGAGTAGTGACGTCCGCTGTAGTCGAACGTCTCACCCACCCGCGTGCCCCACAGCCCGGTGAGGATGTCGAGCTGCTCGCCGAGCCGCTCGAATCGCTCGCCGAGTGGCGGGAACGGGATCGCGTACGCGTCGTGCTCGGCCTCGAACCAACCTGCACCGATGCCCAAGTCCACGCGCCCACCGCTCATTTCGTCGACCTGGGCCACCGAGATGGCGAGGACTCCGGGGTGGCGGAACGTGGCGGAGGTGACCATGGTGCCCAACCGGATGGTCGACGTCTCGCGCGCAATGCCGCCGAGCGTCACCCAGGAGTCCGTTGGTCCCGGAAGGCCGTCGCCCGCCATGGCCACGTAGTGGTCGGAGCGGAAGAACGCCGAATAGCCGGCCGACTCGGCGGTCCTGGCCACGGCCAATTGATCGCCGTAGGTGGCGCCCTGCTGCGGTTCGACGAATACGCGGAAGTCCATGTGTCGAGCCTAATCCCCGAGTCGCTTCGCTCCTGCCCGCCGCCCCCCAGCCCAGGGGCCCTAGAGGCCGCGGTCCGCAGTGCGTACCGCAGCCACGGCGGCGTCGTCTCCGGAGAATTCGAGCTTGGCCTGGTCCCGACCCGAGATGAACATGAGCAGCTCGCCAGGGGCGCCGGTGACCACCACGGCGGGTCCCTTCCCGATGGTCGTCAGCGTCTTGCCCTCCGGCGTGCGCAGCGTGACGTGAGCAGGGGTCTTCGACATCGTCATCCGCGCCATGAGGGACACCTGGCGGGCCAGGGCCTTCGTGGTTGCCTCATCGAGTTCCCTTGGCTCCCAACCACTCACGGCCCGACGGACGTCTTCGTGGTGAATGAACATCTCCGCCACGTTCACGAACGGGTCGAGAAGCTTGAAGGGCGAGAACAGCGGCGGACCCGAGGCGATCTGGTCGAGCAGGACGTTCCAGTCGTTCTGCGCACCGACCTGTTCCTGCACCCTGGCGGTGTAGTCGGCCAGGGCGGGCAGCAGGATGCCGGGTGCGGCGTCGAGCCGTCGCTCCCGGACGACGAGGTGCGCGGCGAGGTCACGCGTGGTCCAGTCGCCGCAGAGGGTGGGTTGTTCCGGTCCGACACCACGCATGGTGGTGACGAGCGCGGCGCGCTCCTGCCGAGCTGTGCTGTTCTTGAAGGCCATGAGTCATCTCCTGTTGTCGAGTGCGCGGTCGAGGTTGATCGCGGCGCTGATGAGTGCGAAGTGCGTGAAGGCCTGCGGGAAGTTTCCAACCTGGTCACCCGTCGCGCTGACCTGTTCGGCGTACAAGCCGACGTGGTTGGCGTAGGTGAACATCTTCTCCAGCGCCAGTTGTGCGTCGTCGAGACGGCCCGCACGGGTCAGCGCCTCCACGTACCAGAAGGAGCAGAGCGAGAACGTGCCCTCCTCGCCGTCGAGACCGTCGGACTCCGGCGTGTAGCGGAACACCAGGCTGTCGGTGACGAGGTCGGCCTCGATCGCCTTCAACGTGGACAGGAACTTCGGGTCGGCTGGCGAGAGGAACTTGACCATGGGCATCAACAGCACGCCTGCGTCCAGTTGGGTGCCGCCCTCGGTCTGGGTGAACGCCTGCAGGTCGTCGTTCCAACTGCGCGTCATGACGCGGTCGTAGATCTCGTCGCGCGCCTTCGACCATGCGACGAGGTCGCCGGGCAGGCCGCGCTGCCTGGCGACGCGGATGGTGCGCTCCAGCGCCACCCAGCACATCAGCCGGGACGTCGTGTAGGCGCGGTCGTCGCCGCGGACCTCCCACATCCCCGCGTCCTCGCGGTCCCAGTTCTCCATGACCCAGCCGACGACCTCCGTCACGTCGCCCCAGGCGTCGCTGCTGATGCCCGGACCGTACTTGTTGAAGAGGTAGACCGAGTCGATGATGTCGCCGTAGATGTCGAGTTGGAGTTGCTCGACGGCAGCGTTGCCGATCCGCACCGGACGAGAGTCCCGGTAGCCGCTGAGGTGGTCGAGTTCGACTTCCTCGCCGGGTGTGTTGCCGTCGATGTCGTAGAGCACGCGCAGCGGACCGAGTCCGTGGTTCTCCCTGCGCTCCCGGCCGAGCCGCTCCGACAACCACCCGATGAAGGCCTTCGCCTCATCGGTGAAGCCAAGCCGCAGCAGTGCGTACAGGCTGAAGCCTGCGTCGCGGACCCACACGTACCGGTAGTCCCAATTGCGGCTTCCGCCAATGAGTTCGGGGATACTGGTGGTCGGCGCGGCGATGATGGCGCCGGTTTGTTCGTGCGTGAGGAGCTTGAGGGTGATGGCCGATCGGTGCACCATCTCACGCCACCGGCCGGCATACCGGGACTGTGACAACCAGTTTCGCCAATACGCCGTGGTGGCGTCGAGCAGTGCGTCGGTCACGTCGACCGCGTTGGCCGACGGTAGGTCATCACCGTCGAGGAGCTCGAGGATGAAGAGTGCGGTGTCGCCCTTGCTGAGCGTCACGTCGGCGAGCACGCAGGTGTTGTCCGGCCCCTCCTCAATGTGCAGGTCGGTGGTGGCGATGAGGCCCATCCGCACCCCGTCGCCGGTGATCAGCACGCCGTCGCCCGCGTGCTCGGCCTCGCACCCCTGTCGGGCGTAGTCGGGCTTGGCGTCGAACCGCATCTTCACGTGGATCTTGCCGCGCACGCCGCTGACCCGGCGCACGATGCGCTGCCGGTGTTCGGGATCGCCGATGCCGAGGACGGGCATGAAGTCGTGCACCTCGGCCACGCCGTCGGCGGTGAGGAACCTGGTGATGAGCACGGCGGTGTCGGGGAAGTAGAACTGCTGGGTCCGCGGTGCCTCACAGTCGGGCCCGAGCCGCCAGCTCCCGCCGCGGTCCTTGTCCAGGATGGCGCCGAACACGCTGGGGGAGTCGAACCGCGGCGCACAGAACCAGTCGATGGTGCCGTCGGTACCGACGAGTGCGCACGTCCGAAGATCGCCGATCAGACCGTGTTCGGAGATCGCGAGCCAGTCGTCAGGCATCGGGCAGCCGCCATCCTTCCCGGCCGGCCAGGGCGATCGCCTCCTGCGGCCCCCACGATCCGCGAGCGTACGGCAGCGTCGCAGGGGGCGCATCGAGCACGGGCTGGCAGATCTGCCACAGCCGATCCACCTCGTCGCTGCGGGTGAACAGTGTCTGATCGCCCCGCATGACGTCGAGCAGTAGTCGCTCGTACGCCTCGAGCGGGACGTCGTCGGGGTCTTCCTCGCCGATGTCGAGATGAAAGGTCAACGGCACCAGATCCATTCGAGGACCTGGCCGCTTGGCCACCAGGCTGACACCGAACTTCGGCGAATCGCTCAGCTCGATCATCAGCTGGTTGGGCCCGTAGTCGTTGTCGCCGAACCGTCCCATCGGCGGGGTGCGAAACGTCAGGGTGACGGTGCGCCGTGTCGCACCGAGCGCCTTGCCAGTGCGGAGCAGGAACGGCACGCCCTGCCAGCGTTCGGTGTCGACGAACGTCTCCAGCGCGACGAACGTCTCGACCTCCGAATCGTCGGCCACGCCGTCCTCGTCGCGGTAGCCCTCGTACTGGCCGAACACCACACGGTCGGGATTGAGCGGCTGCATTGCGGCGAACACCTTGGCCTTCTCGTTGCGCAATGCGGTCGGGTCGAGGTGCACGGGCGGTTCCATGGCGATGAAGCCGAGCACCTGACAGAGATGGGTGGAGATCATGTCGCGGAAGCAGCCCGTGGACTCGTAGAACTCGCCGCGCCCCTCGACCGTCAACTCCTCTGGCACGTCGATCTGCACGGACACCAGGTTGTCCCGGTTCCACGCCGGTTCGATCAGGCCGTTCGCGAACCGCAGCGCCAAGATGTTCTGCACCGCTTCCTTTCCGAGGAAGTGGTCGATCCGGTACACCTGATCCTCGCCGATCACGGCCTTCAGGGCGGCATCGAGTTCGCGGGAGGATTCCAGATCGGTGCCGAACGGCTTCTCCACCACCACGCGGGCATCGTCGGTGAGGTGCTCGCGGCCCAGCATGCCGATCATCGCCTGCGTCGCCTTCGGCGGTATCGACAGGTAGATCAGCGTGCGGGTGTCTCCACCGAGGCTGTTGTGGGCGTCTCGCACCGCGGTCGCGAGGTCGGCACCGTCGTCGGCATCGGAGGTCTGAAAGGTCAAGCGTCCCAAGAGGTCCTCGACGACCTTCTCGTCGAGGTCGTCGACGAATTCGTGGAGACCGTCGCGGATCTTGGCGCGGAATTCGTCATCGGAACCGGGCGAGTGGCGACCCGATCCTATGACGGCGTACTCCTTGGGCAGGCGAGAGGCCTTCGCGAGTCGGTACAGCCCGGGGAAGAGCTTGCGCTTGGCCAGGTCTCCCGTCGCGCCGAACAGGACGAAGACGTGGGGGCCTGGGCGCTCCTGCGCGCTCACGCGGCGTCCGCCATGTCGAGGAGTGCGTTCTGCACGATCAGGTCGTGATACTTCACCGGGCTAACCTTCCCGTGATTGCCGCCCGGCTAAACCCCTAGAAGGCGCTGACGCCCTGAACCGCGACGAGGGCGCCGTGCCCGGTGCCCTCGTTGGTGAAGCGCGTGCCGTCCTCGGTGGCGACGATGGTCCAGCCCTGGGCCGTGTAGGTGCGGTAGTCGATGGTGACGACCGGAATGTCGCCGAGGTTGCCCACGATCCACTGGAGTTGGCCCGGTGCGGTGACACGCACACCGTTGGCGGGCTGGCCGTCGACCACCGGCGCATTGGCGAACTGGGCCTCGCAGTCCACCTCCTGCGCACTGATCTGGCAGCGGGTCTGGCCTGACTTCGTCTCGATGAAGACGTAGCCGTTCTGGGGCGGGAGCGCCTGGGCTGGCGGCGGCGCCGCGATGGCGGTCGACGGGGGCGGTGGAGGCGGTGACGTGGTCGGCGTGGCGCGGGACGGTTGCGACGTGGGGAACGTGGGCTCGGTGGGGTTGCCGCCATTGCCCTGAGGGTTCCCTGGAACCGTGGACTGGCAGCCGGAGAGCAGCGCGCCGACTGTGAGCACGCCTGCCGCCATCAGCTGCGCCTTCATCGTCTCCAGGCTACGCAGTCGGTGACGGAAGTTACTGCAGTGACTCACCCGTCAGTCGAACAGGTCGGGTTGCTCCCTGGTGATCTTGGCGAACAGCGGCTGGAAGCTGAACCAGCCCGCGAAGTGGCTGCCGACCTGCCCGCGAGTCAGGGCGGCCATCTCGTCGTCGATGAGGATCGGGGTGCCCGCCGCCTCGGCCATCAGCTGGGCCTGGCAGGACCGCTCCATCGTGATGAACCACCACGCGGCCTCCTCGACGGAGTGGCCGACGGTGAGCAGACCGTGGTTGCGAAGGATCGCGGCCTTGCCGTCACCGAGCGCGTGTGCGATGCGCTTGCCCTCCTCGAGGTCCAGTACGACACCCGAGTAGGCGTCGAACAGGGCGTGATCGCCGTAGAACGCGCAGGCGTCCTGAGTGATCGGGTCGAGCAGCCTGCCCAGCGTCGACCACGTCTTGCCGTACACCGAGTGGGAATGCGCCGCTCCGATCACGTCGGGACGCGCCGCGTGGACTTGGGAGTGGATGGCGAACGCCGCCTGGTTCACCGGCCTGTCCCCGTGCACGATCTCACCGTCGTGGCGCACCAGCAGCAGATCGCTGACGCGGATGTGCCCGAAGTGCATACCGAACGGGTTCACCCAGAAGTGGTCGGTGAACTCGGGGTCCCGGGCGGTGATGTGCCCGGCCACGCCCTCGTCGAAGCCGAACCGGCTGAACAACCGGAACGCAGCGGCGAGGTTCTGCTTTCGGTGCAGGCGCTCCTCCTCGACCGTCCGGTCGGTGCGGGGGAGCAACGCCGCGGCGTTCCCGCCCGCGAGTCTCTTCGCGTCTTCGACGCCCGTGTCGACCATGGTCCGATGGTACGTCCGGGATCAGATGGCAGGTGCCCGAAGTCGGAGGACTTCGTCGCGGCCGCCCAGCAGGCGGGGCGGCATCGACTGACAGGGGCATGACGTACACCAGGCCCTCCCCCGGGGATTGGTTGGGGAGGGCCTGGTGGGTCTACCGGGGATGGGCTGGGCTTACTTGCCGTTGAGGTGGGCGATGTAGGCGGGGCCGTGGTTGTTGTGCCAGCCGGGGCCGACGGTGGGGGCGGGGGTGGCGTAGGTGCCGGGGCTGTAGGAGTAGCCGGGGCCTTCG